>CAZQUW010000011.1:9443-41123 GCA_964596215.1 uncultured Planctomicrobium sp.
CGGGGCTAAGCAGGCAGGTACGCCTCGGCGATGGCTCGGGAGTGCCCCGCCGCAGATTGACCCGCTGACGGAACCATGAATTGTTCCATTCCGTTCGAGTCTGGCCTGGATCAATTGGTTCCAGGCTGGGTTCCGCCGGGGACGAAGGTTGACTTACCCAGTCCAGCTCCCGCTGTGGAGGGGAAGACCTGGGCGGGAACGGGGAAATTCTTGAGATAGCCGGCGACACTATCTCCCAGACGTTTCGCGAGATGCGTCGTGATGTCTTCTCCATCGCTCAGGAACGTTATGCCGAACGTCTTGTTCGAAAACTTGCTACTGGTTTTCCAGATTGCCTGACCATTGGACTGCAGCGAGATTTCACACGTCACATCGGTGATGGGCACAGTGGTTACGCCACCGCCGGGACCGAAGCGGCCGCGTCCCATCTTTTGAAATTCCATATTACCGCCCGGGTTCGTTTGCGTGCTGGAGATGACGAACGTGTATGGGCTGCCCGCACCGACCTGAAACCCCCGCTGTGTCATCCCGGTACGGAAATTGTTGGTGACTTCGGTGATCAGATTCGGATGGTTGGGAGAACTGGCACCCAGGTTCACCTGCAGATTGATCTGCATCCCCGGTTTCAACAGCGTTTCGTCCGGCAACTGGCCGGCTTCAATCCGCGCCAGGTTGGACTGTTCCGGAACGGTGGCTGCAGACAGAAACAGGTTCTGATCGGCAATCGAAGTCCCTACGATGAACCAGTGACGCAACTCGGGTTGCGTCTTCGCAGCCATGCCGAACGGCAACTGATAGGTCCAGGCATTCTTCTGTTTTTTGAGATCGACCAGCCACTTGCCATCCACCAGCAGGAACGCATCACCGCACCATTGAACGGAACTTTCACCGTGCGGAATATAGAATTCTGCGGTAGGTTTTCCGGCCGCGACATCCACGAGCATGACTTTACGGCAGGCGGAGTCTGAGCCGAGCAACGCCAGGTGCGTTCCGACCGGATGAAAAGCGCACAAGATGTTAGGCATCATCACGGGCACTTCACCTGCCAGATCACCGGTCCTGGGGTTCATGAACACAAATCGCTGTCCGTGCTGAAAGCCCAAGTACTGGCCACCCGGGCTGAGGCAGAAGTTACTGCCTCCTTCCATGCGCCAGACCGCTTTGCATTCGGGGAACTTCCACATGATGCTCACGCCCGTCTGGTTCTGCGTCAGGCAGTATTGGCTGTCGACGAGCAACGCGGAAGTGACATCCTTGAAGTGGTCGTCCTTCGAGCGATAGGGTCGCCAGCCACCCAGAGTTTTGCCCTGCTGGACGGAGAATATATCGATACGTTCCGCATTCGGCTTGGTCGTTTTAACGGCGAGAAATTCTCCATCGGGGCTGGCGTCCAGGACCGCGCTCTTGTAGGGAATCGGCAGCGTGGACTGCACCTTGCCGGATGTCAGATCGAAGACATCGACGGCCACCGTGCCCGGACCTGTCGGTAACGACTGGGTACGATGTCGAGTCAGCCCTTTCGCACCGACAATCGTTCCAAAATCATCGGTGTACCAGACGAGTGCTTTGGCGATGTCGGGACGTGTCACGAAAACACCGCCGACGCTGGGGCGATTGGGGGGGACAGGCATCGCTGTTTTCACGGTCTTCGCGGCGCCAGCGGGATCGGGCTTCATCGACCAGGGTGCAGTGGCGGTGCCGGCAACGGGTATGAAATTGGAGAGATCCGGAGTCAGGAGTTTGGGCAGATTGGGATCAACCTGATCGCCGCTGTCGGTGGCTGCCCCGGCACCGCCACGCGAGCGATTGACCGACGGCGGACCGGCGTCGGCCAACGTTTTTGTTCCGGCTTCGATGTCAGCGGTGGGGATGGGAGCCACTCGCAGGCCAGGATTCTGCCGTCCACCGACGGTGGCCAGGATTCGCTTATCGTCCAGCAATTTGCGGTCACCGCCGCTGCTGCCATCTTCCTCGGGAGCGGTCCAGACTGGCCCGCCGAGCTTGGCGTCCAGGATGTAGTGGCCACGCCAGAGCAACTTACTGCGATCGGGGAACCATTGCAGTTGATTGGCTTTCCAGACGGCTTTATGTGAGTAGCCGAGACTTTGGGGGGCCAGGTCGACGTCGGTGATCAGCGCGCCATCGGCGACATTAAATACGGCCAATGCCATTTCGAATACGCCCGTGGGCATCACCATGGCCAGTTCGGCACCGTCGGGGGAAAATGCCACCGCGTCGGGTTTCCCGGCAAAAAAGACGTCGGCAAATGGCAAATTGGCCTGTCCGGCCACAGTGCCCGAATTCAGATCGAAGAGCTTCAGGGTTGCTTTGTTCTCGACGACTGCCAGGTAATTTCCCCCGGGACTCACTGCAATCCCATTCTTGTCAACGCCCTTTTCGATGGACAACTCGTGCTCGAGTTCACCCGAGGGGATCTTCCAGACATAGATCGTTCCAGAAGTCAGGCCCACCAGGCGCTGGGCCGAGGCAAACCAGATTCCGGCAGCCGTGGCTCCTGTTTCCAGATCGCCCAGAGTCTTGTTGCCCTTGGCGGCCCAGACGCGAACGCCTGTGGCACCGACATTGGCGGCCAGGTGCTGTCCATCGGGACTGAGGGCCACAATCGTGGCGGTCGTTACTTGATTGTTAGTGATCGTGCCGGTCTTGGCGCGCGTCGCGAGATTCCAGATCTCCCTGATCGATTGAATCGCCCCGTTGTTGCCCAGGGCGACATAGACACTGGGCGTGGCAGGATAATCGACGTCCGTGTGTGTGGCTCCGCGGGGCAACTTAATGGTAATCGGCTTAGTACCGTCGATCTTAATTTCGGACGGAGCAGGATCGACCTTCACTTTCCAGTTCTGGGCCGGTTCGCTGCCACCGCTACCACCAATGAATCCCCCTTTCTTGGCGACCTGGGGTGTCTCGGGCTGGTTTGTTGCGGGGGCCGCGGGTGTTGAGGCCCCCGCGGTGGCGGCCGGCGTTTTTGTGGCGGGGAGTTCGGCGACCTGGGTTGAACTCGGCAGCCCTGTGCCCGGCGGGGAGTTCGGCTGTGCTGCCGGTACAGTAGAGCCAGGCAATCCCGCCGCGGTTGATGTGCCGGCAGTCACGGCGCCTGGAGTGGCGAAACTGGGCAATGACGTTGCGGCGGGTGGATTGGAAGATGTGGGCAGGGATGTGGCGGGGAGTGCAGGATTCGCGGTACCCCCCGCGCCTGCCACGCCGCCATTGGCGAGGTTGGAATTGGGCAGACCTGCTGCGGGATCAGCTTGAGCGAGATGCGGAGCGGCGCCACCACCTCTGCCCATCAGCACAAACAGTACGATACCCAGCACACAAATGGCGGCGATGGCACCGACGCTGATGATCACTCCGGTCGGAGGGCTGCTCGATCCACCCTTTCGCTTCTTCTTACCGCCAGAACGTCGCGGTGTTTCCGCCTCGGAAAACAGGTCGTGATCAAGAGTCGGGACCTCAATCCTGGCTCCGCATTCTTTGCAGCGGACTTTTCCCCCGGCCTTTTCGTCCGCGACACGGTACTTGTTGCCGCAATCTTCGCACTCGATGTCAATTGGCATGGTTCTCCACCCCCGAACGAACGTCCAAACTAGTGAATAAAATGAGTTGTCGCGAACAAGTCAGAGTGCTCGCGGGGACTTCGACGCAGAAACTGCGAATATGTGACCGGCAAACTCAGGCCGAGCACTGGGAAGCCAGTGGGTTGGCCTGGGACTTGTGGGGCGTGGACCGGGCAGACTTGCCCCATCTATAGTCGGTCAACGCACATTCTTACGAGTGGCGGGAGACAGTATGACTTGCTACTTCACGTTTGACAACCGGTATTCACGGAGCAGTTATTGAATTTCTGCACCGATCAAGGCAGTGGGCAGGCGTTGTCAGGAGTCGCTTTGTCAGACCGGGTGACGACTATGCGGAGCCAGTTGTATTGCCACTAAGAGCTGGTTCACGCAGTGGCCGCAAATTCCCTGAAAAACCGATCTTGCGGGAGCGGGTGTGTCTTGCGTAGAGTATAGAGAGCAAGTACGAGTGGCCTATGGGGATAGGTCAACCGAAGCCTGCACCCGCGACTTCCGCTTCGTTTAACGCTCACCCCGGATGCAAGTTTCCATACAAGTGGAACACTTCGCCGAAGTAGACGAAGCTGCAGTCCACATCCCAAGAAGGGAGCAAGGATGCACCAATTGGCTGGGGTATTTTGTGTGTTGGTTGGGCTCTTTGCGGGGGTGGTGCGCGCCGGTGAACAGCCAGCTCCATTGCTTGAAAGGTCTCCTCAACCAACAAGTGATCCGTTGGGATTGCGCCTGGTGCGACTGTGCCGCGAGCACGTGCTGCAACCGATGGCCGAGCATATTCGCCAGGAAATGCAGCGCCAATATTCGCCGCGGCACCTGGAACGCCTGCTGGCCGCAGGCGACGTCGAAACGCGTCGCGCTGCTGCTTTAGGGATTGGATTGATCGGCGACTCGTATAGCCAGGTGGCCGTTGCGAACGCGATGCACGATCCCGATTCCGAAGTCATCCGCCGCGCCGAAACGGCCAGCTGGCAGGTCTGGATCAGGATGGGCACTCCTGAGCAGCAAACTCGCTTGGCTCGCGTTCAGGAATTGATTCGCGCCCAGGAACTGCATGATGCGGTCTCCCAGGTCAGTCTGTTAATACAGACTTCTCCCGAGTATGCCGAAGCCTGGAATCAGCGTGCGCTGACCTATTATCAGATGCAGCGTTATCGCGATGCGATCCTCGATTGTCATCGTGCTCTCGAACTGAATCCGCTCCATTTTGGGGCCTCGTCGGGGCTGGCCCAATGCCATATGCGGCTGAACGAATTTCCGCAGGCACTGGATGCCTTCCAAATGACGGCAAAGCTGCATCCGACCATGCCGGGTTTGCAGGAGCAAATTGTCGTGTTGCAGAAACTGCTCCAGACGCGCTGAAGTGGCCCGATGGCAGATGTGATTCGATGACGGGGCCGCAGGGACAGCGATGTGCCGTTACGCTTCGGCCTGCGGGGATAATCTGCCGTCCCCGTGTGACATCAGTGGGCGACTTCCCTCCACTTTCGGTGTTTCGTCTGCACCCTGGTCTGGCTAAAATCGGCTCCGAAACCGGTCACGACCGAACCTGGGGATCCGTAGATCGGTCTGGCACTCAGTCCGCAGTGCTGCCGAACCGCAGATTGCGGTGGCGGAAATCATCCCCCTTGGAATAGCTCGAATCTATGGCGACCCCTCTCGAATCCAAATTAACGGTTGAACAAATTCGTCAACGTTTCGATGGTGAAGTTGAGCGATTTTCGAACCTGGAAACCGGCCAGACCGCGGTCATGGATGCACCTTTGATGCTGGAACTGGTTGCCCAGACCGTGACCACCCTGCATCCCCAGGGCACGTCCATTCTCGATCTCGGCTGCGGCGCCGGAAACTATGCACTGAAGTTGTTGCAATCAATTCCGAATGCGAACGTGACACTGGTTGATCTCAGCAGCCAGATGCTGGCCAAGGCACGGGAACGAGTCCAGCCACAGACCACGGGTCAGGTTGTCACTTTGCAAAGTGATCTGCGTGACGTGGAACTGGGCACCCAGCAATTTGACGTCGTCACGGCGGGTGCGACACTTCACCATTTGAGATCCGATCCGGAATGGGTGCAGGTATTTCAAAAGGTGTTCAATTCCCTGAAGCCCGGGGGGTCTTTTTGGATCATCGATCTCGTTGAGCAATCGACACCGGAACTGCAGGCCCTGATGTGGCGCCGCTGGGGCGAGTATTTAACCGGTCTGCAGGGTGACGCGTATCGCGAGAAGGTGTTTGCCTACGTCGATGCGGAGGATACTCCCCATGCGCTGATGTTTCAGCTCGACTTGTTACGTCAGGTGGGATTCCGGCATCGGGAGATCCTTCACAAAACGGCGTGCTTCGCGGCGTTCGGCGGAATCAAGTAGATAGGTTCGAGATCGAGCCTGCCAGGATCTTTCAAGCCGGTTTCGGGTGACGCGCCTGGAACGTGATTCCGGTTCGCCAGGTCTGACAGTTTGTGTGGACGTGCTGCCTTAATCGATGGAAATACCCTTGACCATGACTGCGATTGCTGTCGTTGTTACCCTGTTGATTGCGTCCAACTTGTTCATGACCTATGCCTGGTATGGGCATCTGAAGGATCTCGCCGGTCAACCGTGGTATGTTGCGGTGCTGGTCAGCTGGGGCATCGCGTTTTTCGAATACCTGCTGCAGGTGCCGGCGAATCGGTTTGGAGAATCGCATCACATTCAGTTGGGCCAATTGAAGATCATTCAGGAGGTCGTCACGCTGAGTGTGTTTGTGCCGTTTTCCCTGATTTACATGAATCGCCCGTTAAGTTTGAACTTCTTGTGGGCCGGTCTGTGTATGTGCGGGGCGGTGTATTTTGTGTTTCGGTCGTAGCGCGTCGCCGGCGAAAAAAACGCTCGCTGTCACGTCGGTTAGTGATGCAGCCCTGGGCGACGCTTGTTTCTAACCGTAGATCTGGCGTTCGATGATAAACCGTTCCACCGCTCGCGGGGTCAGGTACCGTAAGCTGTGGCCCGAGTGGGCTCGCCGCCGGAGATCGCTTGCGGAAATATCGATTCCCGGCATCGTCACGCGTTGAATGCGGGCTACGGATTCCGCGCCCAGCAGCGGCACCAAGGGTTCCAATTCTGGCGGCGGCTGTGTGCCGCGATTGACGACGACCAGGCTGGCCAGGGCGGCTATTTCGCGGGGTTCCTTCCAGAGGGAAAATTCGGCCAGCGAGTCGGCCCCCATCAGGAAAAACAGCTCGTCATTGGGGTATGCCTGCCGCAGTCCGCGCAGCGTGTCGACCGTGTAACTGGGGCCCGTGCGTTTGATCTCAGAGCGGTCGACCGAGAATTCCGGATGACCCGCAACGGCGAATTCGAGCATTTCTGCCCGGAGTGGGCCAGCAGTCAGCTCGCGGCCTTGCTTGTGCGGCGGAATGCCCGCGGGGATAAAGATTACGCGATCGAGCCGGCATTGTTCGCGACAGGTTTCCGCCAGTATCAGATGTCCCATGTGGACCGGATCAAACGTGCCGCCGTAAATGCCAATCCGCATGACAACGGCCTTTCAAGCCATTTGGGGCGAGGCGTCAGCCGACGCCTGTAGCCTGACTCTCTGAGTCGGGTTTTCCTCGTTACAACAGACCTGACTCGAAGAGTCAGACTACACTGGAGCGATCAATGCTGGTGTCCGGCGTGCGGATCCTGACCTTTTTCCGTGTGTTCTTCGGCACCATGAGCGTGACTGTGATTATGACCTGCATGCGATCCGCTGTGATTGTGTCCGGCGTGTTCGATCTGGGCGGCGATATAGGCTGTGGTCACCCCCGCCAGCAGGAGCAGCGTCAAGGTGACGCGATCGTGATCGTGGAATTGAATTTCCGGCAGGAGATCGGCCAGGGCGATACAGAGCAGCGCCCCCGCGGAGAATGCCAGTGCCAAGGCCACGACCGTTCCCTGATGCGATTCAAACTGGCCCAGCGTGAGGGTAAACACGACGGCTCCCAGGGGGAGCGTCATGGAAAACGCCAGATTGACGAGTTGCCGCATTCCAAGGGGCCAGCCACCCACGGCCATCAGGCTGCTGATGGCCATGGAATCGAGTGGCTTGTGGAGCACAATCGCCAGGAATGCACCCAGTCCCAGCCAGCCACTGGAATGCATTAAGGCGTCGGCCTGTACACTGGCTGCCAGCATGACGCCGTCCAGAAATGTATGCACGCCCAGGCCAAAGCCCACCCCCAGCCAGCTGAGTTTGTGGTCATGGTCGTGAGCATGCACGCCGTGACTGCAGCCATGAGAATGGTCGTGATCGTGACTATGGTCATGAGTATGCGTGGCGAGGATCGGCAGACCGTCCTGGGTGGCGAGATCGAGTGTTGTCTGGGGGACGGTTGCAGCGGGGCCGTGCTGGTGGAAGTGAAAGGCGCGGAGCATGCCAAACATGACCAGCAAGCCCGCCATCATGGCCAGCATTGATCGGTCAATTGACCCGTCCGCTTCCAGGGCGTGCGGCAACAGCACGAACATGGCGACGCCCAGCATCAATCCCGATACAAAACTCAGGATCAACTGCGATCGCCGATGGGTGAAACGGACGAACATCGGCAGCCAGCCACCGGCCAGGGCCGCCAGAATGGCGAAACTACAATTCAAAACCAGCCAAAGTGTGGGCGACATCCCAGCTCCCAGGGGGCTCGCGAGAATCGACGAGCCCAACCAATCCATAAAGCGGCCAAACGGGCCTGATGCGCAAATGGTCAGGCGAAACTGCCCCGCGGACGTTCCGCCAGTCGTGCAATCGAAATCTATTCGTTATGCGATTGCAAAACAACCCCCGGATCGTGATCGTCGGGCGGGTGTGGCAGAAAAGGTCTGCTGCAACTGTTTGCCTTCGAATGAGATAGGGTACAACGCAGGGCACTGCAGTAAATGCTTTGGGGCCGGGTTGCCCCGCAAGGCTGGGCTCGAAGGTCCGGCGTTTGATGGCCTGGTGATTGTTGGATCGGAAGGAAGGTGCGCAGGGGCCCACGACACAAAAACCCCTCTCGCGAGGAATGGCACCTTGTTGTAGACTGCCACCATCCTCAGCCGGCGAAAACGCGGGCGCAATTCATTCCTTGTGGGCATCTTCCTGTGTGGCCATTGCCTGTCGCGCAACGCGCGATCATTTTCGCTGGCTGTCTGGCGACTATTTACACGCAATTCACGATGTCTCCGGCGACGATCGAGTACGCTCGAACGCTGGGGGCAACCGGTGTGCATATTGGCATCCTGGCGGCCTTGCCGACCGGGATGCTGTTTACGCAATTTTTGACCGCCTGGGTGGCGACGCGTCTCAAGTACCGCCGCCGAGTCTGGATGGCCGTGTCGATTGTTCAGCGGACCATCTATTTGCCGGTGGCGTTTGGGCCGTGGCTGTTTCCCGGTGTCCCCGAGATGGTCTGGCTGTGGGCATTCTTGTTCGCGGCGGCCTCCAACTACGGCCTGCTGCATTTTGGATCGCCGTTGTGGCTCTCGTGGATGGGAGATTATCTGCCGCAAAAGGGACTGAACCGTTTCTGGGGCGCGCGGCAGTTATGGATGCAATGGACGGCTGCAGGAACATTGGCGTTATGTGCCATTGTGATGCTGAAATGTGGTCTGCCAATCCGCGTAGCCTTCACCGGTCTGCTGTGCTTCGCCTCATTCGCCGGCGTGGCGGACATTCTCTGTTTTATTAAGGTCCACGAACCCCCGATTGCCGCTCCCCCCTCGTCACGCATGCGGGATGTCTGGGCGGCGCCGTTTCAGGATCGCAATTTTCGCACGTTCATTTTCTACAGTTGTTTCTGGCATTTCGCCGCCATGCTGGGGGCCCCCTTTATCAGCCTCTATTTGCTGTCGCACGTAGGCATGGAACTGTTCCAGGTGCTGATGCTGTGGAGCCTGTCCTGGATCGGTGGCGCCCTGGTTTCGCATTGGGTGGGGGCATTTGCTGACACGTACGGAAATCGGCCGCTGCTGGTGCTGTGTACCGCGTTCAAGTCGCTCAACATGCTGGCCTTGTTGATGGTGCCTGCGGAACCCGGCCTGGCCTTCTGGCTGCTGATCCCCGTTCTAATGGTTGATGCCATGCTGAATGCCGGGATTGAGAACGCGAATAAGGGTTTTATGCTTCTGAATTCACCCACCGAGCACCGCACCGTCTTCATCGCGGCCGGAACTGCTTTGGCTGGCATGGTGGGGTGCGTGACGGCAATCAGCGCGGGCTCTGCCTTGACCGCGATGGAAGACTGGAAGTGGTCGGTCGACAGTCCCTGGGGCGTAGTCCTGATCAACAACTTTCACGTTCTGTTCGGGTTCAGTTTTCTGATGCGCCTGGGGGCCGTTGAACTGGCACGCTGGGTGCGTGAACCGGGAGCCATCCGGACCGGTGTCGCCTTGTTGTCAGTCTGCGGTTTGCGGGCCGAAAATGCTCCGATCCTGAAAATCGTGCGACAGCCACGATTGGCGCCGCGTGAGGTCTTGCTGGCGAACGATGATTCCGCTGTCGGTGAACCCGTTCGACGGGCAGCTTGAGGCGTCGGGTCTGTAGACTTCCCATGGATGGGTGTTCGAATCATGACGGCACAGCTTAATACGCTTCTGCGACTGCGGCAGTATGCAGTCGATCATTGTCAGTCGCAGCTGGCGGCCGCCAGCTTGCAGGAACGGACGATGTCTGACCGCCTGCAGGATTTGGGTCGGCAGTGCGAGCAGCAGCGGGCCGAACTGGCCGCTCTTACGCGACAAGGCCAGCTGAATATTGACGCCTTGCGACTCCGGCAGCGGCACATGCAGTTTCTGATAGAGCAGCAATCACGGGCCGCAGCCGAAGTCGCAGCTGCCAGGAACTCGACGGAGCAGTGTCGGACAGCACTTGTCGCGGCTGACCAGCGACGGCAGGTGGTGGAAAAACTGGGCGAGCGACTGGTGCAGGAAACGCACATTCAATTGCAGCGTGCCGAGGCTCGCGAACTCGAAGAGGCCTGGCGACCGAAGTTGCGATAAGCCGCCGATCACTCTGCCCTCAGAGGGGACTCGCGGTGGCGAATTTGCACGATTCGCAGACATCAACATCAATTCGACTGCGAAGGCGTTTCGAACGCGTGCTGCAATCAGCGACGGCCAAAGACGGCAACCCGGCTGCGAAATCGCAACCGGGTTGCTCCAGCGTTGGCCCCTGCTCGTTACGGCGACTCGATAAAATCGAGGTAGCCAATCATCATCTCTTCCCAGGTTTGATCACCCCAGCTGACCTTGGTGGCCGGGTTGGGATTCGCTGGATTGCCCTGGGAGTTGTCAAAGTGCGCCACGCATTCAATCTTGGTCCCCTCGGGGATCAACAGCGGCTTTTCCAGACGGTAAGACGTCTGCCAGTTGAAATCGAACTGCGGGACTGACAACAGGATTTCGGTGCGTCCGTCGGGATAAGTGGCCTTGTACTCGAACGATTTGCCTCGCAGATGCATATGCGGCATCATGCCGAGCAGCGTGACCGGTTGCCCCACGGTATGCCGGGCTTCAACTCGATAGTTCGCAGCGCCGGAGGGGATGATGAACCGCTTATTGTCGATTCCGTAGACCCGGGCAGTTTTCTCTGGCGGCGTCTTGCAGAACTTGAACCCGACTTGCGAGAGATCAGTTTCAGCTTTGCCGGTAGGGGTGTAGTGCAGCTGCCAGACCAGTTTCGAGCCGGCGGGGATCTTCCGGCCGACTCCCGGGGGCAGCCGCAGGGGTTCATCACCGGGAGCAGCGGCCACGATCCAGTTCTTTTCTGAGAGGGGCTTTTTGGCCCCGGGCTGCATCGTGAAGACAATGATGTGATGCACGACGGCTCGATTGCCCGGCTTGGCTTCTGCCGCTTCAATCCACATGTCTTCCTTGAAGTTGGTTTCGGTGACCATGTACTTGTAGGGCATGGTTCCATTGGCCGGAATTGAGACTTCCTTCGGGAGCTGAAAGATCACATCGGGTTTGCCGATGCGCCAGCCGTCGGCGAATTCCTTCGCGGGGGGCGCATCCTGGGCAATCCCTTCGGGGGTCCCCTGCTCCACCCAATCAGCCAGCGTCCTGATTTCGGCCGTCGTCAGTGACCGGTTGTTTGAAAATTGGCCATGTCGCGGATCAGCGTGCCACGGGGGCATCCGCCGCTCCTGGACGACTTCTTTGATCATGGCCGACCAGCTGACGGCATCTTCGTAGGTCAGCAAAGAGAACGGGGCAGCGGTCCCGGTGTGATGACATTCCTGGCACGCCGTCTGAAAAATTGGCAGCACGTCCTTGGTGAAAGTGACTGATCCGACGGAAGCCTTCTTCGGACGCGAGATCAGGCAGCCTTCCACGGGTGTTTCCGCCACGGATATGGGTTTGCCTTCCAGCAACTCGGCGGCTGCGATCCGCAGGTCTTCGCGTTCGGCCTTGTCCTTCTTGGTGGTGTAACTGTTCCGGTCATCAATGCGGCCGTGATAGCGGACGACGCGTTGCTGATCGAGGAGAAACGTCTCCGAAGTCCGCTGGATACCCAGCAAGTCGGCGGCAGTCTGGTCGGGGTCGCAGAGGACTGGAAAGTTCAGGGCAAACTTCTTCGCGTGTTCGGCAACTTCCTCACGTGTGTCGCCCGACTGCGAATTGATGCCAATGATCTGCAGGATCTCCGCTCCGTACTTCTCTTGAGCAGCGATCAGATCGGGCAGGTAGAGGTTGCTGATCGGGCAACCGGTCCCGAGTGAAACGATGACAACAATCTTCTTGTCCGCAAAGTCAGTCAGGCCGACCGGTTTGCCATTCGAGTCGTTGAGGACAAAGTTCGCGATGCGCCGGCCGACTTTGCCCGTCCCTGGCTTCACCTGCGATTGCTTCAGCGCCCGCTCGACGGCGGCCCGCGTTTCCGCAGCCTGGTCGGCCGAGATCTGTCGCAGCCCCCAACCCAGCATCACAACCGTTAAACCGGCAAGTGCGATTCCTGTGGTCCAGCGATTCAACACGTTTTGAAACTCCTGAAAAATTCCGTAGCCGATGCAGCGCGCATCGGAGTTCCTGGCCCTCAGTTTACTTCAGTAGTACCCCTGCCGGAGGCCCAAGGTTTCAAGTCCGGGGACGTTCCCGCGCAAGCTCTGAGTGGATTCCGCATTCGCACCTTAAAACGAAACACCCCGGGATTCGAGGGTCCGAATCCCGGGGTGCAATGAATTGCCCGACTTTCGCGGGAAGTTGCCCGCCCGGCGTTATTCAGGCGAGGTCTTCGGTACGTAGGGATGGTTGCGTTTGAACAGGACCGTGGCAGTGATGATGCGGTCGCCGGGACGCAGGCCCAAGGCCACATCCAGCCCCTTCACGATCCGGCCGAAGACGGTGTGCCCCTTGGCTTCGTCGACGTTCGGGTTCAGGTGCGAAGTCGGCAGGTGAGTCAGGAAAAACTGCGACCCGCCCGTGTCTTTCCCCGCATGTGCCATGCTCAATGAACCCTGGAAGTGCATCCGGGCATTGGGTTGGTAGCATTCGCAGGCAATGTTGTACCCCGGGCCACCCATCCCGTCGTTGCTCGGGTCTTTGTCCAGGGTGTTCGGATCGCCCCCCTGAGCCATGAAGTTCGGGATCACCCGATGGAAGGCGATACCATCGTACTTCTTCTTCTCAACCAGATTGACGAAATTGGCGACGGTGTTCGGGGCTTCATTCTCGAACAATTCCAGTTCGATGTCCCCTTTGTTCGTTTTGAAGAGGACGTGCGGCAGGCGGGCGTCACCGGTTGCTGCGGCCTCCTTGGCGCGGATGGCCTGTTCCTTTACCCACATTGCCTGGTAACCCCTGCATTGATCCAGGTAAGGGGCACCGATCTGAGCGAACATCGAACCTGC
Source organism: uncultured Planctomicrobium sp. (assembly GCA_964596215.1). Lineage (GTDB taxonomy): Bacteria > Planctomycetota > Planctomycetia > Planctomycetales > Planctomycetaceae > JAKFVC01. Next base: position 22,878 of record CAZQUW010000011.1, read on the forward strand.
GTCTTCGCTCTTGGCACCCGCGGCCTTGGCCTGCTTCAGAACTTCTTCCGCCTTCACGAAATCCTGGGTGGCATACAGTGAGACACCCACAAAGTTCAGAATCAGTGGATGACTGCGGCCGGCGGCCAGATATTTACTGCCTTCCGTGACGACCTGTTTGTACTTGTTCTCGTGATAGAGGTCCTGCAGATACCCCAGCACGATTTCTTCCGCCTGGGTGTTTTTTCCGTCCTTGATGTACAACGGGCCGGCCAAAGCCAACAGGCGCGGCAGCGTGTTCTCTTCAAAGTCGGTCACATACCCGTTGAACTCATCAACCAGGGCCTTGTGCTTCTTAACGTCCTGTGCTTTCGCAGCCTCACGCAACGGCCCCTGCAGCTTGCTGAGCTTCTCGCCGAGTTGGGCACGCACGGCAAATAATTGCTGAAACTCCTTGGCCTCTGCAGACGCGGGAGCCGATTTGGTCGCTTTGGGGGCAGGTTGGTCTTGTCCGACGACGGTTGTCGCCATCCAGAGGAACCCAGCCAACACCATGACCCTGCTCAATTGACCGACCCTGGGCATCCCCTGATCTCCTTGGTTGAAGAATCCTAATTGCTGTCTATGGAACCTGATCTGCTTTCGAGAAGTCAGGACATCATGGACAGAGCGGTTTTCGAAACGGATGCCGCGCGACGCACGGTCCGTTCTTGAAACGCGAAAAACAGAAACACATCGCAGGTCCGATTGTAGTGATTTCCCGAATTGAGGAAAGACTGGAGCGGCGTACAGACATGCCGTCGGGGGGCGATCAAAGCGGAGATTGTCGGATCAGCGGAGTCACCGCGGCGAGTTCCGCGATCGGAAAGAATCCCAAGTCGAACCATGGTGGCAGCAAGGTCGGTCGGCAGTTCGGAATAAGACTTGTGAACCGTTTTTTTGTGTTGTTGTAACGTACTTGTAAATAAAGGCTTATGGTGATAGTGGCGAGTGCGGCTCCACTCCCTGTGGTCCAATTCCTGGGAATCTGCGGCCAGGCATCGAACTTTCTGCGAAGATGTGGGGTAAAGCTATGAACTGACATCGTCGAACTTCCGAAAATTCAGGGTGTTGGCGCGGGGTGAAACCGGCGGTATTATCTTCTTAACGGGTTGAAGCAAGTTTTCCGTCTACAGACGCGAGAAAACCGTTCACCTCAAATGAACGTTACGGTTGCTGAATTCTCAGTTCACTCTTGAGCAGTGAGCTTGTGATTTTGGCTTAGGAGTCCTTCGATGGCAGCTCAAGCGACGCACGAAGTTCTGGAAGAGGAAGAAGGCTGGGTTGACGATACCAATCCCGTCTTCGCCTTCCTGAATCGTTTCGGAACAGCCCCCGCATGGGTCATCAGTTTCGGAGTGCACATTGTCGCCCTGATGTTGCTGGGGACAGTTGTGTATTACCCGCCGTCCGAACTGATGCAGATGGCCCTGACGACCGAGATGATCGATCTCGAGGATCAGCCTGTTATTCTGGACAATGTGCAAGTCGACACGGTCGGCACTAACAGCGATGTCTCCTTGAGTGGCGCATCACTTTCGGGGGCAACCGAAAAGGGTGACAACCCGCAGACCGAAGTCGAAGAAAAGATCGAAGAGCAACTGTCGCCGGTCGAAGTCGCCCTGACCGATGATGTCGAAGTGGCTCCGCAGGACGATCTGGTTGCCAAGGTCAACAAGGCTGGCTCGGCATCCACGGAAAATACCGGGGGAACGCAAGGTGCGATCGATCGCCTCACGTTCGAGTTGATGGCGTCGCTTCGAGAACGCAAGACGCTGGTCGTGTGGATGTTTGATGCCTCGCTGTCCCTCCAGGCGCGTCGCGAGTTGATTGCGGATCGATTTGAAAATGTCTATCGGCAGCTGGATGCCTTGGATGGAGCGGCCAGCAAGCATCTGAAGACGGCCATCGCCACGTTTGGTGAGAAAACCCAGATCTTGACGCCCGAACCTGTGGACGGCATTCAAGAACTTTTGCCGCTGGTGCGCAAGATCAAGAATGATGTGTCGGGCAAGGAGCTGGTCTTCTCCGCCGTGGTGCAAGTCGGCAAGAAGTTCCAGATGTACGCCGCCAATGCCAACCGCAAGATGATCATGATCATCGTTACCGACGAGAAAGGTGACGACGCTCCGCAGTATCTCGAAGAGTCCATCACCCTGCTCCGTCGCGGCGGAACACGCTGCTTCGTTGTGGGTAATGCTTCGCCGTTTGGCAAGGAAAAAGGGCACGTCACGTGGACATATTCCGAGAAGGAAGGTGGCGGAACGGAAGAAGTCGAAGTCGATCAGGGGCCGGAATCGGTATTCCCGGATGGTCTGCGTTTGCCCTTCGTCGGTGTGAATGGCGGTGATCTCGATAAGATGTCGTCGGGTTACGGACCCTATGCCCTGACGCGTCTGTGCGCGGAAACGGGGGGTGTCTACCTGATCGCCGAAGAGGGCAACGGCAAACGCTATGACCCGTATGTCATGCGGAATTATCAACCTGACTATCGTCCGATTCGCGTCGTGGATCAGGATATCAAGAAGAACAAAGCGAAGTATGCGCTGGTCGATGCTGCGACCAAAACGATGGTGGATGCGATTCCGGCGCCGCAGTTGACGTTTCCCGCGAATAATGACAATGAATTGCGGGAGGCGATTACCGAGGCCCAGAAGCCGCTGGCCGTCGCCGACGCGAAGGTCAATGCGATGCTGGCGATCCTGGAGGCGGGCGAAAAGGATCGCGATAAGATCACCGAACAACGCTGGCAGGCGGCCTACGATCTGGCAATCGGCCGTGCACTTGCGGTCCGGGCTCGGACGCTGGGCTACAACACGATCCTCGCCGAAATGAAGATTAATCCCAAGCCCTTCCAGAAGAAGGGGAACAACCAGTGGGTCCTCAAGCCGGCGAAGGAAGTCAATGCCATTCCGGAAATCAAGAAGAAAGCGGCCAAGGCTGCGACCTACCTGAAACGCGTCATCGATCAACATCCTGACACCCCGTGGGCAGAACTCGCCGAACGCGAACTGAGTGAACCGATGGGTTGGGAGTGGGTTGAAAGCGCTGACGCCGCCGGACGTCTGGCGATGGCTTCACCGGAAGAGAAAAAAGCCATGTTGCTGCTGGCCGAGGAAACGAAGAAGCAGCAGGTCATGCGTCAGCAGGCTGCGGCCAAACGTGCAAAGGTCAAGTTATAATTTCGTTGTCAGAGTGCCCCCCTGTCGCGTTTTTGGCTGGGAACTGCCGGGAGCAGCGAGTGGCTCGCGGTTGATGTTCCTGGCGACTGATATTCGTTTACTGAGTCCTCATCCAATCGGTAGTCGCCGGATGGCGAGCTGATGCTGTTGTGAGACCGGCTATGGCCATGAAGATTAAAACTGAGTCGATCAAAGCAGTCCTGGTTTCGCTCGGCATTCACGTGGTGGCCTTAGGCTCTCTGGCCTTTGTCGTCCAGCAAGTCAAAGAGATGGAATTGATCATTCCCCTGGAGACCGTCTTCGACGAAGAACGCGTCCAGGAGCAGTTCGAACAGGAGATCGAGAAGGCCACCGACGCGGCGACTTCCATGACGTATGTCGCGGGTGGATCGGTCTCCGGCGCCGTGGGGGGGACGGGTGCACCGGCCGTTTCGCAACGGGCCATTGAGGCCTCTGAATCGCTGAAAGACGCCGACATTCAGGTCAACGCTGGCGTGATGGACATCAACGGAATCTCGGATCTCGGCACCGATCTGGGGGAAGGTGAAGTCAGTGGTGAAGTGGGCGCTGCCGTGGAAGGGTATGGCACGGCACTCAGCCGTGTTACCCAGGAAATCATCCGCCACATGCGGCAGTCAAAAGTCATGGTTGTCTGGTTGTTCGATGAATCCGAATCCATGACCGACGATCAGCAGGAGATCAAGGACCAGTTCCATAAAGTCTATGACGAATTGGGCATCGTCGAAAAGCAGGATAAGGACATTAAGTCGGCCGCTGCGAAGGACAAAGAGATCTTGCAGACGGTGATTTGGGGTTACGGCAACAAAGTCGACGAATTGATGAAAGCCCCCAGTTCTGATCTGAAAGAGATTAAGAAGGCGATCGACAGCATTCAGAAAGATGAGACCGGCAAGGAGAATACTTGCATGGCCATCAATTATGTCGTCGACAAGTTCGGGGCGCAGGCCCGGCGTCAGAAGCGAAAGCTGCTGATCGTGCTCGTGACCGACGAGTCGGGTACTGACGGTCAGAATATCGATGCCACCATCGACAAAGTCAAACGCTATGAAACTCCGGTCTACATCATGGGCCGCGAAGCAGTCTTCGGCTACCCCTATGCCCGGCTGCGTTGGATCGATCCCAAGACCCAGCTCCATTTCTGGCTGACAATCGATCGCGGCCCGGAAACGGCAATGCCGGAAGCCTTGCAGACGGACGGCTTGCACTCTCGGTGGGATGCGTACTCCAGCGGCTTTGGACCCTATGAACAGGTCCGTATTGCCAAGGAGAGCGGCGGTATCTTTTTTGTGCTGCCTGGCGAAGAGGAGAACCTGGTTGGTCAGGAAGCGATTGATAAGCGAAAGTTCGCGTTCTATGACATGAAGGAATATCTACCCTGGCTAGTCTCGCGACGCGAATATGTCGAGGACCGCAAGAAGAGCAAGTTCCGTGAAACGCTGTGGGAAGTAATCGTTGCCCTCAATCCGCATCTCGACAAAGAGCTTGAGATTCAGGAACTTCACTACCCGTTTTTGAAGGAAGAATTCAAAACAGCGGCCGATGTCAGTTTCAGGCGCGGCGTGCGGGCGTTGGCGATGATGAATGAAGCCGAAAAGCGTTTGGCGAAGATCCGGCCCCTGCGTGCTGCTGAAGAGTCGACACGCTGGCGTGCCAATTACGATTTGATCCATGCCCAGATCCTGGCCTATCGAGTACGTCTCTTCCAGGCCCTGCTGGCACTCGATCAGCATCTCAAGAGCCCCATGGTGGCGAAGAGCAAGACCAGCAACGAATGGCACCTGCAACGGACGCCGAAGATGCTGGCACCAGATGCTCAAGTGGTGAAGGCGACCAAGATCGACATGGAAGAGCTGAAGAAGCAAGAAGCCGCTGCCCGTGAAATGCTGGCACAGGTTGTCAAAGAGCACCCGAATACCCCCTGGGCAAATCGGGCGAATTTTGAGCTGGCCTATGGCTTTGGATTTCAGGTCATCGAGGGTTTCCGCGATCCTCGTTACCGCGATACCAAGGGCATCAAGCTTCCGAATCCCTGATTCGGCGAGTATCGAGTATTTCGATAAACTGCCTGCCTGACACTTCATAACGGACTGAAAAATGTCCGAGCCCGCGATCCAGGTATGGCAACTTGTCTGGATCCCTGCGTTCTGATTGTCTAGCAGAATCTGGGGCCGCCGGGCTGATGGCAGTCTCAGTGCCGACTTTTAGCGCGAAGTCGTCTGCAAATCAAAAAGGAGAGCCGGGTGGAAGAAATTCACCCGACTCTCCCCTGGACCACCATTCAATCTGCAATGCTGGCCCATCTGACTGTCGCCACAGTTTTCGCCGGGCGAGTGATTACAACTTGCGAATCCGAATGTTCTTGAACTCCACCCACATCGGCTTCCCCGCGTGCAGTTGCAGTGCCAGGATGCCCTCTTTAAGGGCCAGTTTCGGGTGATTGTCTGTGAAGTCCAGAACCAGGACGCCATTGAGATAGTGCTGAATGTGAGGACCCTTGCCGACGATGATGACATCATTCCAATCATCGAGCTTGAACAGTTTCTCGAAACCCGCCTGATCAATGAGATTCGATTTTTTCACATGCTTCCCGTCTTCTTCCCAAGTTGCCTCTTCACCCACAAGACAAATTCGGCCGCGTGAGCCTCCTTCGTCATAGATGAAACTGGACGTATTGGGGAACTTCAGCTCGTTGCGCAGTTCATGCTGGTAGCCGCGCACGACCCATTTGTTGTTGACGTTGCCATCAGTGATGTGCTTCGAACGATATTGAATGCCCGAATTGTTGGTCGCGTTACAGCGGAACGACAGCCGCAGTTCGAAGTCCCCCGTGGTGCCGTCCTTCCACAGGATAAACGTGTTTCCCTTGGCGGCATTCTCGACAGTCGTTTCGCCGTGAATGACGCCATCCTTCACGCTCCACAGGCGTGGGTCGCCATCCCAGCCAGTCAAGTCCTTCCCGTTAAACAACGACTGCATACCGGTCGCTTCAGTCGGAGCTGTCACAGGGGCATCGGCCCCCATCAGGCACGCGAGGGACACCACGGCTGCCAGTCGAATCATGCTGCGAATCATATTTGATCTCCAGAGGGTTCACGTGATACAGATACATCTGTAGTTTAGGCCCCGCAATAAGTGGCCGAAAGTCAATAGGCCTCCCAAATGTAAACGCGATGGGTCAGCAGTTCGTCCCCCTATGATCCAAAGCTCCACTCAGCCCGCTATCCGAGTACAGACTCCAGCGCCGCCAGCATCCTGGACCAACCTGCTTCAGTCTGGCTGGCATAGTCCGCCCACTTGGCGTCCATTTCGTGAATTAACGTCAGCCGCGACCCGGTCTCGCACGCTTGGATCTCGATCGTGACGACACTTTCATTCGACATTCCGGCGATGCCCCAGGTGAAGACGAGTCGCCGGGGCCGATCAATTTCACGATAGGTTCCGACGTGATCGAACTCGTTACCTTGCCGCCGGACGAGGAACGAGAATGTCCCTCCAACCTGGGCGGTGACATTTAGATGGAGCACTTCTTCATCGCGCAGTTGTGGGCCAAACATGAACTTGCCGATGAGCGCGGGATTCAGCCAGGCATCGAAGACTTGCTCCGGTGTAGCGGCAAATTGGCGAGTCACGCTGACTGTAACCGTGGGTGAGGCACTCATGAAACGCATCCTTTCGTCTGACCAATCGTCCGCTTCAGTGACCAGATGTCTTTCGTGACTTTATCAACTTAGTAAGTTGCGGCCAACCTCTCGCGGAACGTGATGGCATTGATGCTGCAGCAACGGAAACTGGGGAGCTGTATTTCGGGCGATTCTGAGCCATCGCCTGGGATTCTGGTAGTTTCTGCAAAGTGGCACCAACTCCGGCGCCCGACTAGGGAAACAGGCAGAGCTGATAGCCGATCAGACAGAAGTACAATCCAATAAAGATGGGCATAAGGTACCCGACGCGGAAGCGCGTGCCGAACAGGTAGTAGTTCTTGTAGACCAGCAACAAGGGGATTCCGGCCGCGGTGAGAATGTACTTGCCGACCAGAAACGTCAGCAGGCCATAGTTCAGCAGGTGCTTCATCACGGGGTTGATTTCTTCGCAACCCGTTTGAATCAACAGCAGCGTGATGACCGCGTCGACGATCGATAAAGCCAGCAGCAGCACCACCTGAAACAATGTCTGGGCTGAGTAATTTTCGACGAAATAATGCTGCAGGTGCTCGTTCGCCCGTCGGTTCACGGACCGCTTGCCGCCTGGAAGAAGTGCGGCCCACAGGCTGGTCGGCTGCGCTCGTCGATCCGGGAAGGTTCGTCGGTCAGGCTCTGGTTCGATGTCAGGAGACATATCTCGACCATATCGACTTGATGCAGCAGTATCTCTCCGGAAACACCGGAAAACGTCCCGCATGATTCTGATGACGCGTGGTGCGGAAAGATTCAAGACAAATATAACATACATTCATTTCACGGAGCTGGAGGTGCGAAGCTGACCGGCATAGATTGCAAGATTTCTCCGGACGGAGTGGCCACCGAGCGTACTGCCCATTGCCCCTCCCCTTCTGTCGAGAAGGTCACCGTAAACGCGCGGATTCCGGCAGACGTATTGACGTCGATGCCGCACACATAGGGGTCAGTCGGAGGCAGGCCCGTTTCCAGCAGCGCTAACGCGCGTGCGACCGCATGGACGCTTCCTTCGTCACGCTGAATTTGCATGATCCGCACGGACTCAATGCGCAACGCCGCCGCAGTCTGCCGGAGGGCCACCCCCAGCAGTCCCAGGAACAGCACAATAAACACGAGTACCAGCATCATGGCAAAGCCTGACCTGGGATGTCTTCGGCTCATGGATCCCTCGCAATCAGGTTGTACGTTTGCGAGATACTGCGGAATTGAAACGTCATGCGGATGTGGACCGTGCCATTGCCGAGGTCTTCGACATAGAGGTTGTCGATGTCCTTGGCGACGTTGAAGAGAGTGCCGGCATTCTCGTTCCAGCGGATGAGCTGATTTGAATCGACGTAGTAAGAGATGATCGTATCGGGATCGCTCCAATCCGCCGTGCCGTTGGGGGCAGTACCACCATCGAAGCAGAGTCGCAGCCGGGAGTTGTCGGGCTGCATGCGTCCGACCAGTCGAAACGTGGAAATCGAACCCGCGGGATTGTCCGCCAGACTGCCCGCCAGATCACGACTTAACGATGCCACCGCCAGATTGGCTTCCTGGGCAATGCGACTACGTTGCGCAACTTCCACTGTTGGTCGAATGAAAGCAGACCAGGTCGTGGAAATCAGCACTGCCAGAAAGCCCATGAAGGTACTCACGATCAATGTCTCAATTAGCGAGAATCCCCGCCGCCTGGAAGTACCGAAACGTGCCAGGCGGCGCATGGCCAGGCATCTCTGACCGCAAGTCGTGCGTATTTCGCCACCGGAAGTGGCTTCTAAAGTAGTCCTCATTGCGGCACCTGCACGTTCACAGTGACGTGGGCCGTGACCTCTTCACTGGCGATTGATTTGTCTAGTGAAACAATTTCCACGTCATTCTGTACGGGTACCAGCCGCACGCCATCAGCCACGACGCGGTCGCCATTGGCGTCTGTTAACTCAACGGTCAGGTTGCCACTCGTAATGGAAAAAACTCCCAGGCTTTCCCAGGGTCTGCCGTCGATCACTTCGCCATTCGGAGCGACCTGCTGGTTGACATTGAACTCGCCCCTGCTGACCGTGCCTTCATAGACAGTAAATGGAGCGGTGGTCGTCTGAAGGTCGTCCTCCAGCCAGGTGACGCGGACGTCGTACCAGCCGGCAGCCAGTCCCGAGAATTCCCAGCGCGCCACGTCGGTAATGTCTCCCCCCTCGCGGTAGAGACTCGTCCCCTGATAGGCTCCAGTGCCTGTTACGAGGTGCCATACTTCGCTGGACGAGTTGTTCCCATTCCCGTTTCCGTTACCATTTCCATTCCCATTCCCCTGGCCATTTCCGTTTCCGTTTCCGCCCGAAGTCACTGTGCTGAAGGTGCTGTCCAGATCATCAATCACGAGGGGCGGCGCGGTTGGCCGGGGCCCGGGATCGACGGTTGACATCAATGCGCCGGCGCCCAGCTTGCGTGCCCACCGGTCGTTGGAGGGGGTGAGGTAGTAAACGTTATCGGCGTTGAAACGGTTCTCGAGTTTTGACAGGTGGCGTGAGTGCATCACAACCAGCGGACCAAGTCCCGCGACGCCGATGGCGAAGATGAGAAACGAGATCTGCAGTTCCACCAACGTGAACCCTTTTCGATTCATTTCAGGTCGCACGCGAGTTCCCTTTCATTGAAAACCAGGTACGATCGTGGGTTCGCCCGTGGCGTTGACACTGCCCGAGACGACCCCCGTTTCATCGATGGAGAAGGCCCCAGTCCAGCGGGTGCCCCCGGTCCGGGTGGCTGTCGCCGAAAACGTATTGGTGTCTGCCGCAGGGATGTCGTAAACGTAGAACGATGTCGATGATACGATCGTGGGATCCAGCAGACCCAGCGACCGCAGAAGTGTCAGATCGCTCGTATAGCTGCGATACTCCAGCCAATAGCAGCGTTCGGCCGACCAGATGGCTCGCAGGTTCGCAGTGGCGATATCTGCCCGGGACTGATCCACGGCGCGCCGGAATGACGGCACGGCCATGGACGTCATAATACCGATCAGCGTCACCGCGACTAATAACTCAACTAGGGAAATCCCCCTGCGACACGCGGGTTGGGCTGGCTCGTGCGGGCACCGAAGCTCGGGCTCATTGAGCCCGACCGGTCCGCGATCAGTTTGTCGACAAAGCATTTTCATCGACGCGAGTTGACTCCTAAGGCAGTCTCCAGCGACTGTACTTCCCGGCCACTCAGAGCTTGGGCGAATAAAATTCCCATCACGTTTCCATCGGCATCTACCCGGGCATTCACGATGCGTCCGAGAATCTTAAAGCCGTCGGTGAAATCCACTTGACGACAGGGGCGGAACACGAGTTCTATCGGATGACCGACCGGCAGAAATCGGCGCGCAAAGATCGCCAGGCCGGATTGCCCCAGGTCGAGCGCGTGGGCCTTGAACGGACTGACTCCGTCCAGCGACTTCACCTCGACATCTACCAGGAATCGGTTGCGATCAAATTTACGCGGCACCAACTGCTTCACGAATGTCTCCTGCAACTAATTAAGTGCTGTTGATTCAATCGTACTCAAATTCGTCCTGACGTTAATAACGCACCCTTCAAAGGTCTCGATTAAAGTCAGAACCTGTTGCTAATACATTTTATCTACGGTCGACAGCGGCGTGTTTAATGGACTTTGCCTGCCATTTCAAACATCGGCAGATAGATCGCCAGCATCAGACCTGCGATTGTCGTGCCCATGCCCATAATAATGATGGGCTCCAGCAGCTTGGTCAGCTTGGCGATAAAGCCTTCCATCTTCTCTTTATAATAGGGTGCAATCTGGTCCATGACCGACGACAACTGTCCAGATTCTTCACCAATCTTGACCATATTCGTCATCATCGTTGTGAACAGGCCAGTCTCTTCCAATGCGGCTGCCAGGGGGCGACCGGCGGAGACCCGTCCAGCCGCCTGGATCAGGGCGTCGCGATAGATGGGACTGGTATGAAATACGGATTGCAGTGCCGTCATGGTTTCCAGCATCGGGATACCACTTTTGAGCAGCAGGCCGATATTTGAAGAAAAACGGTACATGGCTGACTGGACCATTAAGTCACCAACCATGGGCAGCGCCAGTCCAATTCCGCCGACGCGCCGCCGCCCTCCCTCGGTTTTCATATACTGCCGGAACGCGACGGCGACAATGGCAACTCCGATGACGATATAGATGCCGTACTGCACCACAAACTGTGAGGCATCAACGACAAACTGAGTGATGTCCGGCAGCTTGGCACCCATGTCTTTGAACATCGCCGCAAACGTGGGAACGACCAGCCAGAGCATGACGGTGACCGCTACGATCGCGACGATGATCAGAATGATCGGATACATCAGCGCGCCGGTCAGCTTGCGCATGGTTTCGCGTGTTTCGCGAATCTGCTTGTTCAGATCGAGCAGCACGATCCCCATTTTGCCCGTGATTTCACCCGTATGGATGATTTCGATCCAGTGCGGTTCGAACAGATCGGGGTGATCGGCCGCCGCGAGGTATAACGGACTGCCGGCAGCGATCCGTTCGCCGATTTCTTCGAGCACCCGGCGCATCTTGACGCTTTGACTTTGCTCGGCCGAAATCATAATGGCCTGCATCAGGGGCGTACCGGAAGAGATCAGCGTCGACAGCTGCTGGAAGAAGGTCATCTTGTCGTCCATCGTCACCTTCTTATGAGGTTTGCTCGATACTCGAGCACGTGCGATGAACCAATCTTCGAATGCCATAATTCGCTTTCTCCGCCACTCCATCTCGCGACTCGTTGACCGAATCTCTGAGTCGGGTAGTCTCCTCATTCAATACGCCCGGCTCGGAGAGTCAGGCGGCAGCCATAATTCGAGTGGATGCGTTATTCTTCTGCCATGCAGACCGTGAGTGCTTCTTCCAGACTTGTCAGCCCCAGGCGCACTTTGTCCAGGGCATTGTCCGCCAGCAGCTTCATTCCCTGGTCGCGAGCCGACTGTCTTAAGTCCGGCAGTGGAGCGCGTCCTTGAATCAGATTGCCCATTTTGGCCGTGATCCGGATGACTTCGAACACGCCCAGTCGTCCCTTATAGCCCGATCCGCGGCAGGTACTGCAGCCTTTGGGCTTGTAAAGTTTCTGGCCGGGTTCCAGGCCGTTGCGTTTGGCCGTGTCGGCATCAATGTCGTATGGTTGTTTGCAGTCCTTGCACAGCCGGCGGATCAGGCGCTGAGCTTCCAGGACCCGTAATGTCGAGGCCAGCAGAAACGGTTCGACGCCCATATCCTGCAAGCGGCTGACTGCGGACAGTGCGTCATTGGTGTGAATTGTGGACAGCACAAAGTGGCCCGTCAGTGCGGCCTTCAGACAAATCTGGGCCGTCTCCTGATCGCGGACTTCACCGACCATGATGATGTCAGGGTCTTGTCGCAGGAAGGCGCGGAGGGCACTGGCAAATGTCAGACCGACCTGCGACTTCACCTGGACCTGGTTCATCCCCTTGAACTTGTATTCAACGGGGTCCTCGACCGTACAGATATTCGTATTGGGTTCGTTCAGCAGATTCAGGCAGGCATACAGCGTGGTACTTTTGCCGCTACCCGTGGGGCCGGTGACCAGCATCAGGCCGTGCGGCATCTGGATCGATTCAATCAGATCGGTCGATTGCCGCTCATCGAAACCCAGGCCGGTCAGTTCGATCGGAATCGCGCCTTTGTCGAGAATACGCATGACCATCTTTTCACCGTAGACGGTGGGGACGGTATTCACGCGCAGATCGATGCGTTTCTCACCCGTTCGCAGAGCGATGGCACCGTCCTGCGGCATACGCTTCTCGGCGATGTCCATCTTGGCCAGGATCTTGAAACGCGAAACGATCGGAATAAACAGAGATCGTGAAGGCGGTATCAGTTCCTGCAACGAGCCGTCGATGCGCAGGCGAATTTTGCATTCGTCCTCGAAGGGCTCCAGATGGATATCACTGGCCCCGGTACGTAGAGCCTGTTCCAGGATCTGATTGACCATCCGGATGATCTTGCCGTTCTGACCCGGCGGTGGTGGTTGATCGAGATTCAGGATCTCATCGTCACCGCTGTCGTTGCCCGTGTCCCTGTCTTGTTCCGGTTCGCTGACTTCACCAAAGCTCTCCGTGGCACCGGTGAATGCGCTGCTGCCCGCGCCGTTGCGATAGAGGACTTCCAGCAAGGTTTCGACCACCGAGATGGGTGCGATGACTGGCCGGATATTTAATCCTGTCAGCAACTGCAGCTCGTCGGCGATTAACATGGCATCGGGGGTGATGAACGCCACGTCCAGAGTTCCGTCGTCGACCGCGACCGGGACAAACAGTTGATCGCGGCACAATTTCTCGGGGAGCAACCGGCCGAGATCTTTGCTGAGTTCAATCAGATCGGAGGGAGGGTCGTACAGCGGCGTGGCCAGATAATCTGAGTAGGCTGTCGCAATCTCGCGATCATCGACCAGCCCCAGCTTCACGAGCAACTGTTCCAGCGGGCCCGCATCTTTCACTTGCGCCTTACGCAGGGTATCCAGCTTCTTGGCGTCGAGCGCGCCACTCCCCTGGAGTAACTGAAGAAGCAACGGCTGCAAACTGCTGATTTCGGCGGCGTGGTTCATAACGTGACTCAGGGATTGTGAAAGTCTCTATTGGACTCTACTTTCCGGGTCCGAGGTCTGGGGGCTGAACGGAGAATAGTTGGACGATTCCTGGGTCAGAAATGCAGCACAGCGGTGCTTCCGGAAAATCCGTTATGATCGATTTGAGGCCAGCCCAGTTGATGTGATGTCTGTGGCAGCCAGGTTGCACACGGCAAGATTTTGAACGCGTCCCATCGAACCAGCGAAGGTGACCAGGGCGGGCCATGACAATCCGTTCCTGATTAAGCCGGCAGTGGATTCGGTCCCACGGCTTGCCGCTCGGCCGGAGCTTCTATTCTGTTCGGGCCGTTTTCCTTACTGTCTTTTTTGTCAGCTTTATCAGGGGGATTGAGATAGCTCAGCTCGGCACTTTGCGCTCCCAGCTGCAGCACGACTTTATGCTGGGTGATTCTGGCAACGATAAACGACTTGGCTTTACCGTCGACCGGCCGCACCACCTGGCCTTCCGCATATAACTGGCTGTTGATGACGGCAACGCGTTGTCGGTTGCTGACGAAAGTTCCATTCAGCACGAGTCCTTTCAGGGCATCGCGCAGTTCCTGAGCCGCCTTTTCGGCCGCTGCCGACCGTGCGGCCGCTTCGCGGGCGGCGATGGCTACGGGAGATTCGGGTTCCGTAGAGTTCGCCTCTACGGCCCCCTTGGTGTTCCCCGTTTTGGCTGACAGCAGACTGCCGTCTGCAGCTTTGCCCATCTTTTCCTTGAGGTCAAACGGGTCGCGAGCCTGCGCCGCGCCGACTTCAGGGGCCAGCAATTCCAGCGGAATTTCGTGGGTCTTGCTGACTTCTTTACTGGCGGCAGGGCGCATCTCGGGCTGATCCAGATACGGCCAGCAGCAGTAGCCCACCGCCGCGACGACGATCATCGACGGCGCCATTTTATTAACGGTCATTGCCATGATTAGCCCATGACTCCTAATACCACGAGTTGCATGACGAGTTTGCCGCTGCCGGCGCGCTGCGGGGCGATCTTCATCGTGTCGACCCGAATCAGACGTTGATTCGTTTCCAGCCAGTCGAGCATGGAGTCCATTCCCTGGAATGTGCCTTCCAGCTCCAGGCGCAGCACGACGACTTTATAAGGCCCGATGTCACGCTGTTCATCGGCGTTCCATTTCAGGAGGGTCAATGGAAACTGACGCACTCCATCCAGGACGTACGGGACCCATTCGTTGGCGTCGCGCTTCTTGGGGATGCGGTTCTTAAAGCGATTGAACTGCAGGCGCAGCTCCTCCACTTCGCACCCCAGTTCCAGCCGTTTGCGTTCCTTGGCCAGCTGGCGGCTTGTCGTTTCCATGGCGCTGCTGAGGGGCATGTAGACGCCCACGTAGCCAATCGCCAGCATGATTCCCGTCACAATCGCCCGCAGCTTGTTCGGGTTATAAAGATGCTCGAGCAGCCTGGTCTGCAGAGGTACTGGTTCTTCGTGCGGATCAGCATGGGGGGGCATGTGATTGTGTCCTGAACTCGCTGTGGAAGAATTCGTCGGAATTCTGAACTTATCTGAACTTAACTGTGGCACGTTTCCAATGTTGTCTGGCTGCGTGTGCTGCCAGCTAATGTGCGGCTTCTGCTTCTGGCTTGGGGGTCGCCTTGGCGGCTGCAGGCAGGCAGATCACCGTAAAAGTGGCCGTGGGGGGCGAATTCACAAAGGGCTGGAAACGCACCACTTCCCGCAGTTCGACGGTGGGGAAATCCTTCTTCAACAAGGGATGTTCACGTAAGGAGTTCATAAAGTCATCGATCTCCTTGGGCATCTTGCCCTCCTTGGTCATGGGAGCCGACAGCCGCAGCACGAACGATTTCTTCTGTTTGATTCCGCCATCCTTCTTCTTACCGCTGATTTCCAGATCACAGATGCCTTCGATGCCGTTGATCGTGGTCTGTTTGGGCATGCGCGTGGGGATATCTCGGGCGTAAGAAGTCCAGACGATGCGTGTGGCGAGAAACTTGCGGACGGCATCGACCTTCTGTTGCAGATCCTTCCGCTCCTTCTCGAGGTCCTGCTCATTAAGGGAATGCAGCCAGACGTGTTCGCCGATTGATTTGCTGACGACGCTGTAAGCCCTGTCCAGGTGGCCGGAACGATTTGCGAGGAACAGGCCCATGCAGATGATCATTGCCGTCTGGAGCGCCACTTCGCCCCAGGGGAACAGTTCCCACAACGAGCGACGCGGCCTGAGCGAGCGAGCCAGATCCAGCGATTCCGTTCCTTCAGTCAGGCAGCCCAGGGCCAGTCCAAACGCGATTGTGGACTCATCCAGTGCGGGGCCCTCGACCCAGCTGGTCGGGATGCCCAGTCCATCCTGCAGGGGCTCCGATTCCACCAGTTCGCGCAGGTCGGGGCGCCCGTGTACGACAATCACGTCAATCGGGTTTTCATGTCCGCAGGGTTTGCTGAGCGTCTGCAGGGTGCGTGTGACGGCCAGGATCGCGGTCGCTTCGTTCGCGGCGGGCAGGCTGAAATACCGCCACACAAACGGAACGTTCCCCACGGACAACACGGCCAGTCCCTGATCGGCATTCAGAAACATCCGCACGACGGTTTTGGCTTTTCGCGGCGTGCGATTGCGGAGGGCCGCGACGCGCAGCAGCGCACAGGGGGCCGGCTCCGCTCGAAACGGATTCACCCCGGCGGTTCCGAACGCCGAGAGCAAACCCGACAGATACTTGCGACGGCAGGAGACAATGCTCGCCACCAGGCGCTTATCGGGTTTGGTCTTCACGACGTCCAGCGCCATGTCGTCCACAGAGATGCTGGCAGACTGCAGCACTTCATGCAGCAGCATCTCAGGAGATGCGTCGGAGTTCGTCGACTTGATCGGCCGAGTGGAATAAAACACGCGTTGTCCCGACAGGCCGACGGCCACGTTCAGCGGGAACCGCTTCCACCGCCCCAGCAATGGCGTCAGTACGCGCGCCAGAACATTTCCGAGTTGGTCAGGGGTGTAAGACTCACGCAGCTGGGCAACTTCGACCGGCCCCAGAGTGGTCGCAACCACTTTACTGACCACAACCTCTTTATCGCTGACATACACGCCAATCGCCTTACGAACGGCAATTCGTGCGAGTATCGACTTCAACGGCATGGCTGGCCCCCGGTCAAACCCGTCAGGGCACCGACGGCCTCCGACTTACGGGCGGCGTGCAAAGCCTCCATCCCGACCGGCATTAAGTGCGGTACGGAAGAATCGGGGACTTCCAGGCTGCGAAACAGTGTGCGTCTTAAACGCAGAAAGGCCGCCTGGCTTCTGGCATTTGCGACGGACCGCTCCATGGCAAACGCGCATCCCAGCAAGGCGAGCAGTCCGCCGACCGAAGCGCCCAGATTTGAGGACTGATCCTGCGACACTTCGAGCCGCAGCGGCCCCACCTCCCAGCCTAACAGTGCTCCTGTAAACGCGGCGCCACCGACAATCAGGATCACACCGGCGAGATTTGTATAGCCCATCTGACACTCCCGGCATTAGCAACTTCAAAGGCGACATGAAAAAACGGGCAGCCACATGATCTGGCCACCCGTTGTGTGTCGTGTTGTTTCGAAAACCTCGTGCGATCATCGACCGCTTGATCAGCCGACAGTTCGTATGTTCGCGACTGCCAGGCATCCAGGTACCAGCCCGGCTGCATTCGGCAGCCGGGCTGAGTCACCCTGGAGACTCAGGCTGGACTAGGTGCCCATCGGATTGATATCGGGAATCGTGGCAATCGTGCTGTTGGTCGAATCGAAGCCGTCTTCGGTGAAGGTGATGGTGTATTCACCGTAACCGGCCGATGCACCGGTGCGTGTCAGGGTCAGTGTCCACGAATCTTGCAGCGAACCGGTGGTTCCGGCGGCGATGGTGCCGACCGTGAAGTACTTCGGTACCGAGAACTTGATGTCGAGGTCGGTGACGAGCGACGCGTAGGTGCCTTCACGAGCGTGATAACGTTCCTGGGCCGAGCGGACCGCCGCGGTGTAGGCGAAGGCTTCCGCAGCCTTCGAACGTTCGACAGACTTGATAAACCGGGGCACGCCGAAGGCGGCCAGAACGCCGATGATGACGATGACGACTGCCAGTTCAACGAGGGTAAAACCCTTGCGAACCTTGGCGACAACGGACTGGGGGGCGGGCGTGGACTGAGTCAACATGTTCTGTTCCTGATTCCGCATCACAATGGATGCAACGTATTACAACGTGACCAACGAGATGATGGGTACACCCCACACATCACTGTCTGATGTGTCGCGTCGGAGTGCAGCATTGACCAGATCTCAATCTGGCCTGTAAATACTGACGTTTCCTGGCCCGCAACGCTCAGACTTTCAATTGGTTGCCTTCGGCAGCTTGACGATCTCATGAAATTGAGACTCATCGCTTTGCGTCCCGATCTCGCGATCGGTTTGCCTTTGTCGAGCCCTCGTGTTAATCGTGTCGAGGACCGAATCTGTCCGAAACTGCTCAACTGAAGTCACTAATATCTAGGTCAAATCTAAAGCGAGTCAAATTCCTCCTGTTGTTTTTTTGCAACTTCCTGAAATATTGCCCGCTGAGGGGTGGTGAACTCCCCGCTTGTACTCGAAATTCTGATTAAGTCCGTTACGACATGGCTCGTACAGTGAGCGTTTAGACTTCTGTATGATTTGCCCGGGCAAGTACGACGGCCGCAGGTTGCCCCGGCGAGTTAGTACGTATTCGCATGCCGGCGAGTTAGACGCAGTGTCTGTGGCGACGGCGGTTTCGAGCTG
>CAZQUW010000011.1:41223-46380 GCA_964596215.1 uncultured Planctomicrobium sp.
GCCAGGGGCGTCAAGCTTTTGAGATTGAGTAATAGCAGCGGGCAATTATTTCTCAAAGTAATCCGTTTGGCCGACGCTGTGCCGCTACTTTGGAAACTGTGACCGTCTTGCGCACATGCAGGCTTACGCGCAGGTCTCCACAGGGTGTTGAATGGCCGGGCGTTGCCTGAGTTGTTGATATATCGCCATTGCCGGCAGGCTGCCGGCCGCCGCGCCGAGTGCCAGGACGACTAACAACGGCCCCATCGAGAAGACTTGTTCGAGATCCGGCCAGATCCAGCGCCAGCTCAGCAGCACCACGACTGACGCGGGGTTCAGACACGTGGCGTATCTCACATGTTCGCCCGGGTGCAAACGTCGCCTGACAGAAGTTGCGAAGAATGTCACCAGCGGCGCCATGAATAGGATGACGACAGCCACAGGTTGCCAGCCGAGAAAACTGCCGACCGTGGCCAGCAGCAGGACATCACCGAAACGCAGCACGTCGCGCCCCAGCAGTTTCTTGCCGACGACCAGGATGGTCCAGCCCAGACCTCCTCCGACTGCGATCCCGGTGAGACTCACGGCGAGACCATGCCAATGGGGGTGATGACCGATCCAGTCGGGCACTTCCAGCAGTACGCCACTCCAGTTCCAGGTCGCCGGTGATGACAGGGAGAGTGAAGCCGCCAGGCTGACGTCCTGGAACCAGACCGGAACCAGCCACAACTGGCCAAAACAGGCGGCACCAATGACCCCGGCGAACAAGGCCGGCAAGGGGACCGCTGCCGGAACCGTGCGCGTGTCCCAGTCAATCAGCGATGCCACAAACAGCATTTCGAGCAACACGAGATGATAAAAGTAGCGGCAATTGACGATCACCAGTGGAGATAGTCCCCAGGCGTTGTCGAAGGTCAATGGCGACAGGGTGCTGCTGAGGCAACTCTCTGACAGCGGGTTCCAGTAGTTCAGCGGCACCTCCATCGCATACAGCGCTGCGAACAGCACGCCGTTGGCCAGTTCGATCAGAGGGTATTTGACCGGGATACCTGTCTTGCAGAAGCGGCACCGGCCGCCAAGGATCAGCCAGCCGAAGATTGGAATGTTGTCGCGGGCCAGCAGTTTCTGCTGGCAATGATCGCAATGCGACGCATGGTTGACCAGCGACCGCCAGGCCGCCCAGACCCCGCTGTGCAGCGGCAGACGATGGACGCAGACCGTCAGAAAACTGCCGATCACGGCGCCGTAGAGAAACATCCACGACAGCATGAAATACGGAGGCAGGTCGTAAGGAATCAAGAATGGCCTCTGCGTCTCTCAATAGCCGGTCCCGCCGGAATGGCCTCTATGGCGGGTGACGGTAAAACTCGTGCTCCGGCGCCGGGCACTTACTGTGCACGACGTCGCCAGGCATAAACGAGTCAGTCTGCCAAGACTTTGTCAGTTGGGAAAAGAATGACTCCAATGCCCTCCATTCTCTTTACGCCGAGATTCCGGTGAGTCAAACCGGCCCGTGGCTTTTTGGCAACATTCCGCCGGCCAGCCTGTCGTGGGCGTACTTTGTGCCGGTTAGCACGCCATAGGCCGGCTGAGACGGCACGTCGTGATTCTGCCGGCCAGGATCGTTCGGTCCCCAGGTCGGTCAGCGACCCGCCTCACCGGAAGCCGCCCAGTCGAGGTGCCTGCGGAAGCCGTTGTCCTGTCAGGGTGGCGGCGTAAGTCGTTGTGAATGAATCTGTTGTGATCTGTTTCTGTCGGCCTCCTCGGTTTTGTGCTTCGAATCCCGGAGATCCCTATTTCATCGCCGTGCTCGGGTCAGGAGTCGGTGGTATCGGTGTCGCATCCGGGGGTGGATAAGTCGTCGACGGGCTGGGCGTCGGATAGGTCGTCGGCCCATTCGGGTTGGGATACGGGACGTCTGACGTCGGGATCAACAGGCTCGTCGGCGGCGGACAGACGGGCAGCATCTCGTTGTTCGGCTTCCAGATGCGGGGCGTCAGCAGAACGATCATTTCCTTTTTCGAGGTCGATTGCCGGCTGTCGCGGAACAACGCACCGATCCAGGGGAGGCGGCTCAGGCCTGGCACGCCGGATGTCGAATTGTTGGTCACCGAGTCCATCAGGCCACCGATCACGATTGTGGAGCCATCGGGCACCATGACGTTGGTAGTCAGCTGCGAAGTCCGGGTTTGCGGGATGTTGTCGACGATCTGCCCTTCGCTCCGTTCCGGGTGAACTTCCATGCGGACCATGCCGTCGCTGGAGATGAACGGTCGCAGGAATAGTTGCGTTCCGACGTTCAGGAATTCCACTTTCTGCACCGTACTGGTCTGGTTCTGGGTTAAGGTTCTAAAGCCTAAGCGATCACCCAGCTGCAGTTCGGCACGTTGCTTGTTCAACACCAGCAGCCGCGGGCTGGCGAGAATGTCCGTTTCGCCAACCTGTTCCAGGGCCTGAATGAAGCCCGTCAGATTGTTGTCGACAAAGCCGAACTTGATCCCCTGACTGTTCTGGGCGAAGCCGCTGGCCGAGTCACCGGCCAGCTTACCACCCTGGCTGACCAGCGTGGTGCCAAGGGTTCTCAACGGACTGCCCGCGGTCAAGACCTGGGACGGATCAAAGCCCGCCGCCGCGTTGATCGCCGCGCCGCTGCCGACCGCGACCAGGTTTCTGCCGGCACCATCCAGCACCGCATAGTTGATGCCCAGATCCTGGGAACTCGAACGGGTCACCGTCATGATCACCGCTTCAATCAGCACCTGAACGGGCTGCACATCCAGCTGGGCAATCAGGCGGTCAATCGTCTGCAGGACGGCTTCGGTATCTTGAATGACCACAAAGTCGCCGCCAGCCATGGCGTCACCCCCGGTCCCGCCGTCGGAGCCACCGCCGCCGCCACCCCCTCCGGAACTCTGGCCACCTCCGCCACCCCCACCGAGGGCCCCGGCAAGTGCTCCCGCCATGCCCCCGTCCGATCCACCGGAGCCACCTCCCGATCCGCCGCCTGACCCGCCAGAACTGCCTCCGCTGGTTCCGCCGCTTCCAGCAGCCCCGCCCTCGGAAATGCCCACGCTGCTGGGGGGAGTCGATGACAACTTACCGTCTTGGCTGAGGAACGGGGAAATCATCGACGCGATATCGGAACTGCGGACGTAGTTCAAGCGATACACGCGGGTGACAAATTTGCCGTCCGAACCAATCTGATTCAGCTTCGCCATTTCCTCGTTCGTGTAGACATAGATGATGTCCTTTTCACGACGTGCGGAGAGATTGCAGAGCTTCAAAATCGCCTGCAGGGCGTCTTCATACGTGACATTCTTAAGGTCGGCGGTGACTTTACCCGTCACCCCCGGTGAGACCAGCACATTCAAGGGGCTCTCGCGACTCAGCATCTCCAGGGCCTTGCGGACTTCCAGATCATCCATGTGCAGATTGATCGGAATCGAGTTCGCCGGATCGGCGTCTGGTCGCGGCGGCAGGCCGGCGACATTGTCAGGATTGGGGGGGACGGTCCCCAGGGCCGCCGGGGTGAGCTTCAATTCGGGGCCCGGAGCCACCTTGGGGATCTCCGCTTGAGCCAGGACCACCGTCGAAGCAAATGCCACCTGGTCAGCCTCATTCCCCAGGACCAGGGGAGTCTCGGTCGTGGCCAGTGTCGGAGTTGCCGGGGGAGTTGGATTTACATCCACCGTTGTGGGAATCGGCGTGACCCCCGTGCTGGCCATGGCCGCCGTTTCCGTCACCGGAACTGCTGCTGCGGTCGCTGGAGTCGTTGGTGTGGCTGGTGTCGCTGCCTGACCTTCGACTCCCTGGACCGCGGGCGGATTCTTCGCCAGTGCGGCGACACGTCCCCCTTTTTGGAGCGAACAACCAGACACGAGCAACCAGAGACCCAGGCTGGCAGTTGCCAGTCGCCTCACAGGTTGCTGCTTTACGAAGTTCATACCAGCCCTCTAACACAACACGTCGATTCTTGGCCTGGCGCAACCTTACTACCGACCGGTTTGTCGCCCAGTCTGACTGCGCACAGAATCTCACAAATCTCATCGGGTTAAGCTGGGTGAACCTTGAGGATTTTTCCTCCAGGGTTGAGTGTTCCGATTATTTCGGCTTCGTCAGAATCATTCAGTGTTGTAAGACACAGCTGGGATTCGTTCCCATATTATGAGTGCTTCCCATCTTCTCGACCTTCCCAGGTTTCCCAAGGCGTCATCAATGCCTGACGGGCGAGTGGACGTTGATGGCTCAATTTGCCAATTGCTCACGCAACCAGGCGGGCCGGTCGGTCGTGATCCCTTGGACGCCAATCTGGATCATGCGCCGGGCCACGGCCGGGTCATTGACGGTCCAGACGTCTAACCTCAGTCCCGCCGCGCGAATCTGCGTGGCGAACTCCTGAGTCAGTTTGTCGTTCGCCGACAGGTCCAGTCCGTCGGCGTGAATCTCCTTGGCCTTGGCGATCACGTCGGCCGCGAGCGTCTCGTCCTTCAAACTGACCAGCCAATAGGCGGGAAGGTCGGGACGCAACGTCTTGACCGCCGCGATCACGGCCGAATTAAAACAAATCACCGGCGTCTGAGCCGGCTTCAACTGCGTGGTCTGCAGTACGCGATTCAGTTCCGGCACGATTTCCGGACCACATTTGACCTCGATATAAACCTTCTTCCCAGCGGGCACCGTCGCGAGCATCTCTTCCAGAGTCGGGATTCGTTCTCCCGCAAACCTGGCATTCTTCCAGGTGCCGACGTCCAGCTTCCGCAGATCTGCCAGCGAAGTCTGGGCAATGACCTTGACGATCCCGGCCGTCCGCTTCGTGTCTTTATCATGGCAGGCGACAATCTTGCCATCCTGCGTGAGATACACATCAAACTCCGCGGCATCCGCCCCCTGCTCCCAGGCCAGCTTCATGGCCGACACAGTGTTCTCCGGAGCATCCCACGAGGCGCCGCGGTGCCCCACAATTTCAACCGGCAACGGTTCAGCAGCGATGGCAAGACTCCCCAGAGACAGACTGATCAATAGCGCCACAGTACGGTACATGGAATCGTTCACCCAGGATTAAAAGTGTGTTCAAGTCGATCCGAAATCGGATCATACTGCCTCGAAAGTCGGGTATCGATCCCTCCCATCGGTCAGGTAACACGTTCTTAATATTTAATCAAAGGCGCACTCGTTGTC
>CAZQUW010000012.1:0-28705 GCA_964596215.1 uncultured Planctomicrobium sp.
GCTCGCTACATTTCGCCCGCGGCCCGATTGGACCACCAGGGCAGGCTGACGCCGCCATCCATTGTCAGGATGCTGCCGGTCATGTAGTCGGCATCATCGCTGAGGCAGAAGAGAATGCCCTTGGCGATTTCTTCCGGCGTCCCCAGCCGCTTCCAGGGCAGGCTTTCACCTCCCGCTTTGAGCTGTTCTTCGGTGAAGAATTTGCGCTCGCCCGGGGTGTCGATCCAGCCTGGATAGACCGTGTTGACGCGAATCCGGTGATTGACCAGTTCGATGGCTGCCGTCCGGGCCATATGGTCAATTGCCGCTTTGGCCATGTTATAGGCCATCGCGGTAGGAATCGGGATGGCCGCATGGGGCGAGCTGACGATGACGATCGAGCCTCCCCGGCCTTGCTTAATCATCTGTTGTGCCGACGCCCGTAAGCCGTTGAAAGCGCCCCACATCGTCACGTCGATGGTGCGCCGAAAGCCAGTCATATCGGCCTCGACCATCAACTGGCGATCGCTGTAAGCGGCATTTGAGACAAAGTGATCGATGGTGCCGAAAGCATCGGCAGTTTTCTTCACCATTTCTTCGACCGCGGCCTGATCGGCCACATCGCCCTGGGCCAGGATGGCCTGGCCTCCGAGCGCGCGAACCTCCGCCGCGACTTGCTCAGCCTCGTCGGGGTGCGAGCGGAAATTGATGGCCACATTGGCACCCTCCTTCGCCAGGCCCAGCGCGACGGCGCGGCCAATTCCACGGGAGGCTCCAGTGACTAACGCATTTCGTCCAGCAAATCTCATTGTCGTTGCTCGATCTCCGAAAAAATGACGTTCCCAATTTGAGAACAGGTGCCTGGTGGGAAACCTCGCCGCCAGGTCGGGCCGATTGTGGAGCCCCGTCGCCGCGGATGCAAGTTGCCTTACGCCTGGCAATTCAGGAATCGCTGCTGAGACCGGTCGCAGATGCGACTATTTGCCCAGCTTTTTCTTTGCGCCCTTTTTATACTCTTCGAAATGCTTCAGCGCGCGGGTGTACTCATCATCGCTGCCGGCTGCCACTTGCGACTTCTTCGCCATGGAACGCACCATTTCCTTCAGGTAGTTCGCCATGCGGGCCACATCGCGCTTGGCGGAACCCGTCGCGCCCCCTCGAACACTCTTGGCCACCGCATCGATCGACTTGATGATGTCTTTCGACTTCTTCTCCCACGCGGCGGCATCGACACCCTTTTCCTTTTCCTTCACGACACTGGCCTGAATCTTCAGCAATGACTCGTAACCCTGGCCTGCAATAATGCCGGACAGCATGTACGGCATCAGCAGGTATCCACCCCCCAGTGCGGCCAGAATGCTCAAGACGATAATGGCGCGGCGGTCCAGTTTCAGGCCGCCGTAGAATTCCTCCATCCGGGCGGCGCGTTCCGCGGCCAGTTCCGCTTCGGTCTTCCCGCGCGCCATCTTGGCGTTAATTTCGGCCAGCATATTGCCGGCCAGCTTGGATCGCGACGGTTCGTTTTTGCTTTTTGCTGAAGGATTCTTCGCCTCTTCTGCTTCTGCTTTGGCCTTGGCTTCCTGCGCCTCCCGATACATCTGATCGATCCGCGCCATGACACTCTGGTCGTCGTCCAGCCCCCCCTTTTTTCCCTTGCCGGGAGTCGTATCTGGAAACAGGTCCGGGACAGTCTTGGCAGGGAACCACTCGCCCGAGTCACCCAGCCGGATCAGATCGTCCGGGAAGATCCGCTTCTGCAAGACCATCTGGACCAGGGCTTCAATCGACACGGGCCCCATGACGCTGCCGCTGATATTGCAGTACCATCCGGCACCGGTCGTGGGGGCGGCAATGCTGCCCAGCAATGAGGTTTGCAGACCTTCTTTTTTCAACAGGGCCAGCAGTTGCTGAACCAGTTCGGAACGTTCCGCGTCGGCCAGGCTGAGTGTCGGCGCAGCGGCCGGGGCGACCGGGACAAAGACCACTTGCGAGGGAGTGGCCGGGGCCGCCTCGACTGAAGGGAGCAGATTGGGGACTTGCGACGCCAGCAGCCATTCGCCCTGTGCACCATACTTCACATAAACTTCCGCCGTGACTTGCCCCGCAGCGGCCATGGCCTGCAGATCTGTGATGGCCACCGGTCCCACTTCCTGCTCGTTCAGATAGCAATACCAGTTGACGTCGACCGCCGCATCCGGAGCCGTCCAGGCTTGAGCTGCAGAAACCAGCGGCTGGGTCCGCGGAGCATCCCATTCTGGGGCGGTCTCGGGAACAGGTCTGTGGACCGGAGCCTGCCAGGTCGAATGGGTGGCAGGAGGAGCACTGGCTGGATGGCGCGAGGTGGGCGGGCGGGGGGTGCCGCGTCCCATGGGAAACAGCTCGGGAATCTCACCGGCGGTGATCCAATCCCCTTCCGTCCCCATCCGAATGGCATCACTGGCGCTCAGTTCGCCGCGGTCGACTAATTTTGCAAGTTCGCTGAGGGGCACTGGACCCAATTCGTTACCGAAGGTCTGAAAATACCAGACCGCAGGTTCGTCCGGTACGACCTCTTCGACTTCCGGTTCCGGAAATTTCTCGCGGATGGTCGTCACTTCGGGGGCGAGATCAAAGTCATCAATCGCCGGGGTGTCATCGGGCGGCGCTGGCGCGACTTCCTGCTCATCGACGAGCATAAAGCTGTCAATATCGGTGGCGACTTCGGCGGTCTGGACCGCGACGGCCGTGACGAGTTCCATCAGGCCGGAGACCGCGCCGGCTCGTTTCCAGGTCCCCTCGGTGCCTTGTCGAACTTCGTCGTCCGCAGTCAGCTCGCCAGTGAGCAGCATGCGCGCTACTTCTTCTTCGGCTAATGGACCAAACTCTTGGCCAAAAGCCTGGTAATACCACTGGTCCGACATCGATGACTCCGCTTGCGAATGTGACGGCAACGTTGATTTGACACGGGCCGCGGGCTGGTAAGGCTCACCTCGGTCCGCAGCCCGATTGTCTGGATCGGGAATTTCTCAATTTCTCACTTCGGCGTTTTCGGGCAAACTTCAGACTCCGGAGTACAGGAGCTGGGTGCAGTGAATTTCAGCCAGCCAACCGCTCCGATGACTTTGATTACGCAGTCCTGCACCGTGAGTTGCTAAACCAACATTGTAATCGAGAAAGAGCGGGACGCAATTGGCACTGACCGACAGCGGGGGATATAATCCCGGCTGCAATTCGCGGCGACTTCCACGGCGGTGTGCACGGGAAGTCAGTCTGGACAGTAGCTGATCGCGGATTCTGCTCGTCGTTTTGTCTTTCAGAGTCTCGATGAGCCCCCTCCCAAGGAGTTCCCTTGTCAGAATTATCTGTGATGGCAGCGTCTGCGGGTGAGGAATTATTAACACCGGCGCAGGTGGAAGAAGCGAGAACACAGCTAGGCCGGCTGAAATCGGAACTGTCCCGTGCCTTGCTCGGCCAGGACCAGTTGCTGGAACTGGTCGTCATTGCGTTACTGGCCCGGGGGCATCTGTTGCTGGAAGGGTTGCCCGGACTCGGTAAGACCGAGTTGATCAAATCACTCTCCAGGCTGTTGGGATTGAAATTTCGTCGCGTGCAGTTCACCCCCGACTTATTGCCGGGTGATATTGTGGGAACGCCGATTTTGCAGGAAGAAAACAATCAGCGCAAGCTGGTGTTTCACCCCGGCCCCGTGTTCGCCAACCTGGTTCTGGCCGACGAAATCAATCGTGCCAGCCCGAAGACGCAGTCCGCGTTGCTGGAAGCAATGCAGGAACGTCGCGTCACCGTCCTGGGGGAAACCCATCCTTTGCCGATCCCCTTCTTCGTGCTGGCGACGCAGAATCCGATTGAACTGGAAGGCACCTATCCGTTGCCCGAAGCGCAATTGGATCGCTTCACGTTCAAAATCCAGGTCCGTGGTGTTTCCAGTGACACGCTCGAGCAGATCATCCTGACGCGGCGGCACGGTCAGGCCCCCGAACTGCAGGAAGTCCTGTCGGCACTCGAATTGGAGCGGCTGTTCGATTACACCGATCGCGTCCACCTGCCCGCAGCTGTGGCGAACTATATTGCGCGGCTGGTCACGATGACCCAGCCCGGTCAGGCCGGGGCACCCGATGAAGTCCAGCGATTTGTGAAGTTTGGGGCCTCACCCCGCGCGGCGATTGCGCTGGCCTCCACGGCCCGCGCGGCGGCGCTGCTGTCGGGCAAGCCCAACGTGGGGTTTGATGAAGTGCGGCGCGTCGCGCCCAGTGTGCTGGGCCACCGGTTGATTCTGGATTATGCCGCACGCCTGGAAGGCTGGGATACGTTGCGGCTGGTCAATCGCCTGCTGGAAGTGGTCCCCGAGATCTCCCGTGCCTTACCGCAAGATCTCAAAGGGTGAGACTGATGCCCGACTCGCAGATTGAGATATTTCAGATGACTGTCGACGTGAGATTCCGCCGCTGTGGAACGATGGTCGCGCACTCGCGGGCAGTCGTTGGTCGGTCGGTTTGCGCCTGGATGTTCTGGTTGACAACCAGCCTGTTCCTGGCCACGACGATCCTGGGGCCGTCAGCGGCTGCGGCCGCCGGTCACGAGATTCAAGGGCGTGACCAGGATTTTATCCTGCAGGTCGATTCCCGCTGGCCCGGCAACGCCTACGGTGGCTATTTTCCCCTGCGTATGAAGCTTTCCAACATGGGGGCTCCACGCGGTTTGACGATTGTTTACCAGGGGCTGGATTCCGGCCGTGGCGGCGCTCTGCCGAAAGTCTTTCGCACCGTCAGCGTGGAACAGCAGGCCACGATCAACTTTACACTGTCGATCCCGGTGGTTGGACCTGGTGTACAGGGTGTCGTGCGTGTTTACGCCGAGAATGGGGTCGAACTGAAAGGGCTGATGTCACGCCACGAACTGCCCGATAAGGGAGGGGCGATTCCTCGCACTTCGTTGCTGGTCATTGCCACCGATAATCCGGATGACAAACAGCTGCAGCCATTTGAAGATGCCGCGGTCACTGAAGCGACCGAGATTTCTGGCATCAGGACCGTCGGCAGCTCGCGGTCCAGTTACTATTCGCCCCAATTCGCAGACCGTGATCATGTGGTGATCCAACCCGGTCGAAATCTGCCGATCAACTGGATTGATTACAGCGGTGTCGATCTGGTTGCCGTGGATTGGCAGGACTGGAATTCGCGGCTGAGTTCCGCCGAGCGTGATGCCTTGTTGAAATGGACTGCCGCGGGGGGAGTATTGCTGGTTTATAAGACCGGTCAGCCTGCCGCACAACACCTCGAATTGAACCAGACGTTGCAACTGAGCCGGGAGGCTGCGGCCGGGTGGCGTGCCTGTACGCCCGACACTTTTCGCGCTACGACGATCACGAACGCGGAAGCCGTGCGTGCCGGATTCTCTTCCGTCCCGGGCTCGACTGTGGTCGCGCCCTCGAAACCCAGTGAGTCCAGTCCCTGGAAAATCAGTGCCGAAACGTATTCGTACCGTGATTTGGCACTGGGGCAGGTCCATGTGTTTCCGGACAACCCCTTTCCGGGGAGTGCCACAGACTGGTGCTGGTGGCTGTCCTCATTACCGCGATATCAATCGCAGTGGCCCGCGAAATTCGGCATGAGTGCCCGGGATGAGAATCCCGAGTTTCTGTCATTTCTGATACCGGGAGTCGGCTCGGTCCCCATTTTTGCATTCCTCTGCCTGATTACGGTATTCACGCTCGTCATCGGGCCGTTGAATTACTATTGGCTGCATAAGCGTCGGCGAGTGGCGTTAATGGTGTTGACCGTCCCGGCGATTGCAGGTGTCACCTGTGTGTTGCTGTTTGCCTATTCGCTGATCGCCGACGGGTTCAGCATTCGCTCGCGAGTTCACAGTTTTACGTGGCTCGACCAGCAGCGTAAGTCGGCAGTCTCGCTCAGCCGGATCAGCCTTTACGCGCCCTTTGCCCCGTCATCCGGATTGAAGTTCTCACCCGAGTGCGCGGTGTTTCCGATCTGGCCCTCGTCCGGCGAATTTGAAGGGGGCAGTGTCGATTGGTCGGCGAATGATCAGCGACTCAGTTCGGCCTGGTTTCACTCGCAAACCTGGACCCAGTTTCAGACCGTCGAAAATCGTGATGAGCGTGGCCGGCTGGACTTCAGTCCGCCGAAAGATGACAAGGCTCCGACACTGTCGGTGTCGAATGGGTTGAGCTGGGATTTGGAGTACCTGGCGGTGAAAGTCAGCGACATCCAATGGTATGCGGGTGGCCCCGTCCCGGCCGGTGCGACCGCGGAACTCAAATTGATCAAACGGGCGGACGCAGTCACCAAGTTCCGGACTGCGGCTGAACAGACCACCTGGAAATTTCCGGAGGGGATATTTCTGGGTTCCCGAACATCGCGTCCCTACAGTCGGCGCGGCGTGTACTACGGACCGTATCAGCCGCTGGAAACCAATTTTAAGAATGGTCTGCTGGCGAAGTGTTCGGCCGCGGCCAGCAGCGGGGAACCATGGCCCCAGCGTGAGATCTTTGACTGGCGGGATGGAAAGAACACCACGACCTGGCAGCCTCATACCGCAGGCAGCCAGCCGAGTTACTGGGCGATCTGCACGAAGAACCCCGGGGTGCAAACCGGCGTGAAATCGGCAATCAGTGTCAACCACCTGCACTTGCTGTTTGGGACGTTTTAGTTGCCGCGCGAACGTGACGCGTTTAACGACTTTCGAGCAACTTACGCTCCTGTAAATCGTAGCGGGAGCCCGCTGCGAGCGAGGTGCATTCCGGGGCACCTTCGGCGGTCAGCGTCCGAGTATTATAAAAGTGGACCTTGTTCTTCCCCAGGACTTCTGCCGTCGATCCCTGAACAATGATCGCGGTGGTTTCATCAAGGCCGATTCCCAGTAATTGGGGAAATGCGGTCATGACGGACAGCAGGTCGCGTTGCCGCTGACGTTGCGTGAAATGCTGATCGATGGCCACTCCAGGCAGAAATCCAAACCCGCGTTCGTAGCCTTCCGCCATCATCTCTTCATTCCCCTGGGGACTGCCTCGCACCAGATATTCTCCCTGGATCGTGGCACCGGCTGAACTGCCGCCAATGACTCCACCGCGTCGCAGGACGTCACGGAACGCCTCCAATGCAGGTGTGTCGGCATACGCATCCACAAAGCGCCATTGGCGTCCACCACCGAACCAGATCCCGTTCGCCGATTTCAACGTTGCCAGGAATGCGGGCGATGAAACGTCGGCGAGACTGGTTGCGGATAACGGGACAACGCGTTTACAGCCCGCCTGCTCCAGGAAACGTCGATCACGCAGGGCCGCGCCCAGCGGGTCGGGATTGGCTGTGGGCAAGACGACAATCGTCGATTCCGGCCCCCCCGCGAGTTCTATGAACTTGTTGATAACTTCGGTGGGCAGGCCCCCTCCACCCACAATCACCAGACTCCCCGCTGCGACCTGGGGTTCGGACGGCTGGGCGACAGGGAACATGGGGGCCAGACGCGCGCGGGCTGCCAGTCGCCAGCGGGTGAGATCGGTCTGCTCGCCCGCTTTGAACACGATTTCCCGCGCCGGACGAGATGCCGATGGGGCGAGACTGATCGTGAGCTCACCCGCGCCCACGACTTCCAGGGTGCGGCCACGTACGATGACGGCGGTGTCTTCGTCGATCCCGACTCCGAACAATTCCGGGCGCTGCTGCAGGGTCGCCGGAATTCGAGATCGTTGCTTGCGCTCGATGAAATGGGGCTCGATCACCGCGCCCGGTAGCAGATCGAACCCCGGACGGACTTCCGGTGTAGAGTCCCCGTCGCCACGCATGACTTTCGATAGCACGCTGGCGACGGACGATGAGCCACCGATCACGCCACCACGCTGCAGAACCGCCAGGACCTCGCGTTCGACCGTGGTTCCGACATAGGCCTCAACGATCCGCAACGGGTCGCCGTCATCGAACCAGACTGCCGTGGCATCTTTTAAGGGGGCCGTGAACGTGTCGCTATTTGCGGTGTCTCGAGATCGCGTATCGAGCACGACCAATTCTGCCAGCTCGGCGTCCTGCCACTTTTTCAGCGAAGCTTCGTCGCGCTCTTCGGCTCCATCATCGGCAGCCGTCGGGATGACGACGAGCTTCGCGTGTTTGCCTCCCGCAAGCTTGATGAACTGTTCGCGGGCCTCGGCCGGGAAGCTGCCGCCGCCCCCGATCACCAGGGCGCCCGGAAGGCCCGCCGGATCGATTCGCGGGGCGGGGGCGTGATCCTCTCCGGACCACCCGGTCACTGGTGCCAGACACACAAGCACTAACAGTACTGCAATTGATCGCGGCATAGGGGTACTGCGTGCGGGGTGAAGCGTGGAAAGAGACCCTTGATGCAGGGGCAGTGGTCTGGACTACCCTTCGCTGATGCCAAAATATTCGCGCGAATCGACTCGCATGGCGGCATCGTGAGGGCAGGCGTAGACACACGAGGGACCGTGGTCGCCGAGCGAGCTGCAGAGATCGCAGACGACCGCCTTCTGGGTAAATTCCTTCAGAACGACGCCCGTTTCCAGTTGAAATAAACTCGGTGGCTCGGTGCCGCCGAGTTCGCGATCGCTCATGTGAATCGATCCATAGGGGCACTGGTCGGCACACAGCTGGCAGCCGATGCAGTGATTGCGAATCCGGATCTCACCGTTGTCGCCCCGGGCGATCGCCCCGACCGGGCAACCAATCATGCAGACGGGATCGAGACAACTGCGGCAGGTGACCGGAACGAGGTATTTGTCAAACCGCGGGCCATCCAGATAGAGCCGGTTGCGACCATCCGCATGGGCATCGACGCAGGCCTCGACACAGGCACCGCAACGCGTGCATTTCTCCAGATCGATCAGCATCAGCTTCTGTCCCTGCACCAGCCCCAGTCTTTCGAATTCCTGGGATTGGCTCTGCAGTGAACGCACGGGGGCGGCGCGAACGGGGATGTTCTCCTTCAGATTCGCAACCCGCTTATCCTTGATCGCCTCCAGAGTCCGCCGGAACGCGGGTGAGACTGACGCCAGGTCGTCGCGATCCAGTTTGACGAGTTCGACGCGCGACGGGCTGGCTTCCAGGTCCTGCTTCAGTTGCTCCTGGCCGCGGTCATGCTGATCGAAGGCGATACAGGAGGCACTGCGGGGCTGGCCCGTTAACAGGCCGATTTCACCCAGGATTTCCCCCTTGCCGAGATAGTTCAGAGTTCGCGCGGTTCTATCTTCGCGACGCGGCAACCCATGCATGCTGGCCGCTTCGAGCAGGCCGCGATGAAACACTCGCGACCGCAGCTCCGACCAGTCTTTGACCTTTTCGGGGAAGTCGGCGATCGCCTCTTCGATTGCCAGAATATCGAGAGTTGCGACGATCGTTGACCGCTTGTCTCCGAATGCCGTCAGTAACTCGCCGGCACTGATAAAGCGGTTCAGTTCGGTACCGATACGTTCCTGGGCGGCGGTGTCGGCCGCTGTGCCGCTGGCGATCTGTTGCAGCAATTCGCGGACTTCGGGGACCAGCTTTGACCACACCTTGCCTGTTAATGACTGGGGACGCTGCTCGCCCGCGACCAGTTCCTGAGCCAGGCTGTTCCAGGAAATCCGGCTCTGTTCATCGGCACCCAGCAGGGCCGACGCAAACTTGACGACTTTCACCATGCCGCTGCGGATCAGGTACATGCAGTCGGAGGGCTCATGCTCGTCAAAAATGATCTGACCCGCTTCGAATTCGACCAGCTCCAGCCGCGGTTGGAGATCTTTGAACTCCGCATCGGAAAGCCCCTTGAATACCGACAGCTGGCGAACCTGTTTGTCGAGGACGCGTTTGCGGTAGATGGCGTCGTTTCGCTCTTTGTACTGCGGGTCCTTATAGAGCATGTCGAGGACATTCCGCAGGAACTCGAGCATGTAACAGTCTTGCTCGACAATGACGGTCGCGGAACGGGGCGCCCGGTTCAGGCAGCTCATTTCGCCGAAGACTTCCTTCTCGTGCAGGGGGGCTTCGAGGGTCTTCGTGTCGAGCGACATCATCCCGTCGACTGGAATGAAGGCGGGGGTGTCTTCACCTTTGGCAGGGCGTCGCCACCAGCTTTTCAAGAGATGCAGCAAGCCGCGGCGGGGGCGATCCGGGTCGAGGGAAACCAGCAGTTTTACCTTGGCGACGTTGGCGAGCAGATCGTGTTGGGATTCGTCTGCGGCCTGCTCCAGGGCGGTCTGGCGATTCGAAAATGTTTGAATTTCGGCCTGCAGCCGCTGTTGCAGTGCCAGCAATGCCGGACGTGTCAGCTTCTGAAACCGGGACGGAACATCCGCCACTGCAGTATTCCCCTGCAGGATCTTCTCCAGGAAGGTCAGTTGCTGGCGCCGCAAGGCCAGCACATCCTGAGAACTCAGGATGTAGAATGCCGATGCCCCGGCCTCACCCTGGCGGCACATGATCTGCCCGGGAGTGCATTTACGCAGGATCGTTGAGCCGGGGAATTTGTAGAAGGAGGGAACCTTCTTCAGACCTTCCAGCAGCGACAAACTGCCCAGTTCCACAGAGGTCAGTTGCTCGTCCTGAGGGCCGATTTCAAAAAAATCGACCGGCAAATTGGCTTCACGTTCGGCCATGAACAATCCCTTGGGGACTCGAACCGGGGTGCTGTGACAGGGGCTCTGATCTGTTCGCCTCGCGGGCGGACATCGTCCTGACCTGAGAGGATCTCTGAGACGACCGGTACATTCTCACAAATCTGCCTGTGAACGCAAGTTGCAATCTGTCGCGCCGCATCTGGTTCCAGACCCGTGCTGGGCCTTACGGCCGCTTACGGACGGCGGTCGCGGCGCTGGATCGTCAGATCAATCGGCTTCTGGTCGTCCACATAGATCTGCCGGGCCAGTCTCGGCAGCAATTCTTCCAGCGTGGTCCAATACAGCCGTTGCATGGTCATCTCGCGAACCGCGGCTCGTGCGGCGGTTCCTGGTTCGGCTGTCCGATCGAATTGATCGACGAGCGCGGCGAAGCGGCTGGCGTCGGCTGTGGCTTCGGACAGAGCTTGGGCGCGAGCGGCTTCAGCCTGATCATGCAATTGGCTCGCCTGCGCATTGGCCTGGGCCAGTAAGCGTTCTGAGAGGGTTTGTGCCTCGCTGATAAACCGCTCTTTTTCCGCCCGGGCGTTGGAGACATCCAGAAAGGATTGCTTGACCGGGACCGGCGGGCGTACGTCGGCCAGCGTGACGTCTTCGACGACGACCCCCAGCCCCTGGATCGCCGCCAGGCGTCGTGCTTCGGCGGTCAGCAACTGACGCAACGCATTCAACCCCAGCGGGTGGACATAGTCCACGCCACTCCGGGCCACGACATCCGCCACGAGTGATTGCGTCAGGAACTGCAGATGTCGCTCGGGGCTTTCGTGGTGCAGCAGAAACTGTCGCGGATCATCAATCCGAAACTGGATGCTGATCTGCAGATTCAGGATGTTCTTGTCACCGGTCAAATACTCCGACTGCCGGCTGGCGGCTGGGGGCTTCAAAAAATCGCTGTCATCCACCTCGTCGGCCGTCCCTTGCCCGACGGTGACAGTCCGAGTTTCATTCAAATTAATGCGGTCAACGCGGCACAGCGGCCAGGGCCAGCCAAAATGGAGGCCGCTGCTGACCAACTCCGGTTGGGCTCTGCCGAACCAGCGCACCACGGCCTGTTCATTGCCACGTACGACATACAGACCACTCAGGGCATACAGGCCGAGCAGCA
The DNA here is from genome assembly GCA_964596215.1 of uncultured Planctomicrobium sp. GTDB lineage: Bacteria > Planctomycetota > Planctomycetia > Planctomycetales > Planctomycetaceae > JAKFVC01. The sequence goes on from CAZQUW010000012.1 coordinate 11,697, forward strand.
GGCTCAACACCAGCAGGCGCTTCATGGGCCGCCCCCAGTCACTGGGGGCTCGGCCGTGCGCGGTTTGGAAGGCGAATTAGTCTTGGACGGCAGGCCATCGATCAGCAGCTTCAGGAAAGGACTGGAGGCCGACAACACCAGGGTGGTCTGGTTCGTCAGGACTTTTTGATAGCTCTCGAGATTACGGAGCCAGGCATAGAACTCGGGATCGCGCGCGTGGGCAGTGTTCCGAATTCTTAAGGCTTCGGCCTCGCCAGTGGCACGGATACCGGCGGCTTCGCTGTTGGCTTTGGCCATAATCTCCGCACTGCGGCGCTTGGCCTGGCTTTCGATGACCACTTTTTCCGCTTCGCCGGCACTGCGGTACCGCTGTGCAATCTTGTCCCGTTCTTTCCGCATCCGTTCATAGACGGCGAACAGGTTGCCCTCTGGCAGATTGATACGCTGAATGCCGATGTCCAGAATTTCGACTCCCAGTCGCGATGTCAATGACGCTGTTTCGTCGGGCTGTTGGCGAACCTGCTTCTGCACGCGATTCGTCAGGTCGGCCAGAGGGCTGGCGCCCTGGGGGCCGGCTTCGGAGTCGGTCGAAACAAGCAGGTCGCTCAGGGCGAGGCGGCCCATTTCCTCCGACAGGACCGATCGCAGCCGGGTATCCAGGCGGGCCTCGGTGGTCGGAATGCCCCCCAGTCCGCGGTAGAACTTGACGACGGGTCGGTCCGCAAAATTCTGCGTCGAACCCGCTGCAGAGGAGGCGATGCGCCAGCACAGGTAGGTGTCGACAATGATGTTCTTGCGGTCGCGTGTAAACATTTCGCGTCCGCGCGGATCAAATAGCTGCAATCGCCGGTCGAACCGCCGGACCGTTTCAATCGGCCACGGCAACTTAAAATGCAGGCCGCGATCCGACTTTGCCAGGTCCACCTGATCGTAGACGGCAGTGATCACTCCGAAGCGTTCGACGATAACCAGCTCGGTTTCATCCACAAATACGACCGAGCCCACGGCGATTGCCAGTACCAGGCCGACCAGCAGCAGTTGACCAATGACTCGCCAGGCGCGAGCGGAAATACCGGAACGAGTGTCTGTGCCAGTCACGGGCATGAAAAGTCGTGTTTCTCAAGGTGTGCAATCAGGGAATCATCCAGTCTCTCCAGAGTACCGAGCCGGGTCAGTGATGTCCAAGGCCGCGGGGACATTAATAAATGACGAATGACGAAACCCGAATGATGAACTTCGAGCGGATGTCGACCGGGATCTGAGTGCAGCACCATCGCCGGCTGGGATGGGTGGAAAGAATGATCCGGTGACATCGCATTCGACATTCGTCATTTTCTGTCTTCTACAGACGCTGATTGCTGCTTGCCTCATCTCCGTGGGTATGAGAGAATACGCAGCAACAACGTCTGATATGTCTCTAAGTGCTTAGCAGTTAAGAAGGTACTGGGAATGATTCAGGGTGAACGAGCGGCCGTACGTCAACGATTGACGCGACGACAAGTGTTGCAGGTGGGCAGCCTGGGCACGCTGGGACTGTCACTGCCGCACCTGTTGCGGGCCGAGGCGCAGCGTCCGGCGACGGTCTCGGCCGCTGCCGATTCCTGCATCGTGATCTTCTTGAATGGCGGGCCGAGTCATCTCGACATGTGGGACATGAAGCCGCAGGCCCCGACGGGGATTCGTGGCGAATTCAATCCGATCGCGACCAGTACCCCGGGAGTGCAGTTCTCTGAACATCTGCCGCGGCTGGCCCGGCACATGCATCGCTCCACGTTGATTCGGTCTGCCCATCATGGCGTCAATAACTCGCATGCGGCGGCGGTGTATGCGGCGCTGACGGGGCATGATCGCGGGGAGCTGGGGGGCGGGGCCAAGCCGACTGACTATCCCGCCATCGGATCGGTGACGGGCCATTTGCGGCCTCCCGCAGAACCGATCGTACCCTTCGTATCGCTGCCATACATCACTAAGGAAGGGGCGGGCGGACCGCCGCAGCCTGGTTTTTTTGGTGGCTGGATGGGGAAACAGTTTGATCCGCTGTTCGTTCTGAAAGATCCCAATGCGGCCGATTTTTCGATCCCGGAACTGACCCGCCTGGGAGAAGTGTCACCTCAGCGTTTGACGCAGCGACGCGATCTGCGGTCTGCGTTGAATACCCAGTTCGGCGAGCGTGCGTCGGGTGTGATTAACGGCATGGATGGCTTTCAGCAGCGGGCCTTCGATCTGCTCAGTTCAGAAGCGGCGCAGAAAGCATTTCAACTTTCACTGGAACCGGATCCGGTGCGTGAGGCGTATGGCCGCAATATTTACGGGCAGAGCACGTTGCTCGCCCGGCGGTTGATTGAGGCTGGCACGCGCGTGGTGACCATTTCCTGGGCTCCCGACGCCAATGCCACCTGGGATACTCACGGCAGCAACTTCGTATCACTGAAGGACCGTTTACTGCCGCAACTGGATATGGCAGTCAGCAGTCTCCTGCAGGACCTGTCCGACCGCAGTTTGCTGCAGCGGACCCTGGTGTGCGTGATGGGCGAATTTGGCCGCACTCCGAAGATCAATGGTGCCAACGGGGGGCGTGACCACTGGAATTTCTGCTATAGCCTGCTGCTGGCAGGTGGCGGGATGAAGGGGGGCTACGTGTACGGTTCCAGCGATAAGATCGGCGGGGAACCGGCCAGTGATCCGGTGACTCCGGCCGAGATCGTGGCGACGATCTATCAATCGCTGGGAATTTCACCGATTTCGGAACTTCATGATGCGACCCATCGGCCGTACACGCTGGTTCCCTGGGGTGATTCGATTGATCGCCTGTTTGCGTGACAATTCGTAACTCGCCCCTTTGCGGACTTGAGAGTTCAATATGCGCGACCTCGATTCGTTGTGGGCAGAGCATCAAAGTCTGACGCGGCGTTACCTGTTGCAGTTGGGGGCCTGGGGAGCAATCGGATTGGCCCTGCGACCGGCGAGTGCCGTCCTGGCGGCGGAGGCTTCCGATCCACTGGCCGAGGCTGTGGGCAAGCTGGAGTATTTTACGCGCCCCGAGGCGTTTGGAACGGTGGAACGCGGCACTCCGCTCCCGTATTCGCATCCGCCCGAAAAACTGCGTGAAGTGGGGCTCACTCGGGAGACCTGGAAACTGGAAGTCATCGCGGATCCCGACGCGCCGCCGAAGCTCGAGTCGCCCCTGTCGAAGGATTTGAAGACGGCTCTCGACTGGGACGGCTTGATGAAACTGGCCGAGCAGCATGCCGTCCGGTTCCCCAAAATCATGACCTGTAATAACGGTGGCAGTCCGTTAGGCATGGGGTTGTGGGAAGGAGTACCGCTACGGAGGGTGATCTGGTTAACCAAGCCCGCCAGCGATTTGCGGCGTGTCTTTTATTACGGCTATCACAATGATGATCTGAAACAGCGTTTCCAAAGTTCGTTGCCCGTAGGGCGCGTGCTGGAAGATCCCCCTGGTGAGCACCCCGTCATACTCTGTTACAAACTCAACGGAGAATTTCTGTCCGGGAAACGGGGTGGCCCCGTCCGGATGGTTGTTCCGGAGGCCTATGGATTCAAATCGGTAAAATGGCTGCAACGGATCATGCTGACGAACGCTCCTTACGCCAACGACACCTATGCCAACGGCAATAACGATGTCGACAGCTGGATGAAGACATTTGCCCGATTTATCTCGCACCCCGAGAAGGTCACTGCCGGTCAGCCCATTCCGATTACAGGTCTGGCCCAGGTCGGTATCTCGGGACTGAAGAAGGTCCAGTACTGGCTGCAAGCTGTGGGGCAACCGCTGGCGACAGACGATCCTTACTTCTCGCAGGGCGCCTGGAAGGACGCCGAGATTCTGGCCCCACCACAGACCTGGGCGGGTGGACTGCCGGATGGGAAACTGCCGCAGAACGTACGCGGCTTTGATTCCGCGACCGGCAAGCCCCAAGCCTGGCCAATGCGGTATGCGCTGGCTCATTGGGCCACCGTCCTGAAGGATGTTGCGCCGGGTGCCTATCACCTTCGATGCCGCACGATTGACGCCAATGACGTTGCTCAACCATTGCCGCGACCATTTGCCAAATCGGGCCGCAATTCGATTCAACAGGTGGATCTGGTGGTGACTGCGCCAGGGCCGTAGCCTGACTCCCGGCTCTGGAGATTCGGGCCGATTGAAGTCGCCACGAACCATCTAATGTCGGGTTTGACTGAGGACGCGGGGGGCACTCCGTAGCGTTTCAGCGCCCTGATCAAGGCCGCGCACCACCAATTTTCATGGCAGTCTCAATCCGAAGAAGAGGGGTTGTCAAACTCCTGGATTGCTCGTAGACCGCGTTTTCATTCATCCGCAGATTACATCAGTACGATCCCAGGCACCATGAATTCTCTACTGCATGCCGTGGAGGCCGGCAATTCAGCGGCGATCAGCGAATTGGCCCATACGCTTCGCGGTCGAGGTGCTGTGTGCGATCCGCTAATGATGCCGGCTTACGCCTGGAACGAGCAAGCCGCGCGGGTGAGTTCGATCAATTGTCGGAAATCACTCACAGCCTGATGGTCGAGGTAGAGCGCCTGAATCAGACTTTGCGAATCGAAATTGCTTGAAGTGGCAACCAATGCCGCACCAGACTCAAGCCAGTCCTCGTGAGCAGCTGAGACTCGCGGGAAAGGTCGCGGTTCGGAACAGAGGGCAGCTAGATCGGGCTGGCACTCGCGGTCGGATTGACCAGCGCTCTCGTGCAAGCGATTGCATTCCATGGCGGTAATGCAGCCGCTTGCACGACGAGTCTGTCCGGGATCAATCGCCGACGAGGTGCCGGGCCACGCCAACATCAGGCGTGTGCCGACAGGCCCTTCATCAATGGTGTGAGATAGGTGACCGTACCGGACATGGTGCCCAGGTTGTGATAATCTTCCTCGGGAATCTGCACGCGATATTGTTTCCGCAACTCCATGACGATGTCGAGGAAATCCATGCTGTCCAGTTCCATCTGTTCGCGGAACGGCACGTCGTCCTTCAGTTGCGACAGGTCTTCGTCGGGCGTAATACGCTCGAGGATACCAAGAATGACCTGCTTGATCTCAGCCGCCGTCATCGACAAATTCTCCTTCAAAGCCACCCTGCGTTGCATCAGGTAACGCGACGATGGTGTGGACCGCTCGTCCCAAAATCAGGCACCGGCCGCACCCCGCAAATTTCCCATGCGGAGAACAGCCGGCGAAGCTTCAGGACGCTGTTGGCCCGGACGTTCAAAAGACGCGCCTCAGTCCTCAAATTTCTTAATAATCACTACGGAATTGATGCCCAACATGCCAAACGAATTGTTCAAAATGTACCGTACCGACTCCATCTTACGGGGTCGATTAGCGACAATCTGAGTCACTCCGCAGGCCGGGTCCATCTCATCCAAGTTGATTGTAGCATGGGCGATTCGATCCTGAAAGGCAGGCAGATTGCCCAGCATTTCGAGGGCGCCGGCCGCTCCCATCGCATGGCCGATGAAACTTTTTGTATTATTGACAGCCAGTCCAGGACGATCGCCAAAAACCTTTTTGATGGCGAGACATTCTTCGATGTCTCCCTGGGTGGTGGCGGTCGCATGGCTGCTGACGATATCGATATCGTCGGCCGTCAGGCCCGCACGTTTCAATGCCAGTTGCATGCACTCGGCTTGCCGATTGGCATGGGGCAGGACGAAATCGGTGGCGTCGGTATTGATGGCATGGCCGACGATTTCCGCGTAAATCTTGGCGCCGCGAGCTCGAGCGGCGGTCAGTCGTTCCAGGACGCAGATGCCGCCTCCTTCAGCGACGACGATTCCATTGCGATTCACGTCGAACGGCCGACAGGCTTTCGTCGGGTCCTGGTGGTGGGCCAGGGCCCCCTGGCTGGCGAAACTGGCAAAGATCCCAAACGTGTGGATGCTTTCCGAAACACCGCCGGCAATGGCCAGGTCGACTTCATCGAGCCACAGCATCTGCATGCCCTGGATGAAGCCGGCATTGCCCGCGGCGCAGGCAGCACCCAGGGTGTAGTGCGGTCCGGTGATCCCCATATTCAGGGTCACTTCGCCGGCCGGATTATTGGCCACGGTCCGGGGATTGTGGTGATGGGACCAGACCTTGTGGTCGTAGTTGAATTTCGAGATCTCAAAGATCTCGTTTTCGGTTTCGACGTTTCCGTGCTCGGTAATTCCCAGGTAGACGCCCACGCGATCCTTGGGAACCTGGGCCCAGTCGAGGCCGGAATCCGCGATGGCTTCGCGAGCACAATAGATCGAAATCGAGCCCGCGCGCGTGCCGCGGCGAACTTCTTTGCGTTTCTGATACCGCAACTCGTCGAAGTTGCAGACGCCGGCCAGGACGTCTCCCATGTAGCGGGTTTGAAATGGCACGACTCCCGATCGGCCTTCCAACAAGTTGGCGCGGAACTCGGCCAGGTTGTTGCCGTTGGGAGATGTCAAACCGATACCGGTAATGACGATTCGCTTGTGATCCGGGGTATGAGCCTGCATCAAACCGTCGCCGTACTTTTCGACTCAGGGTGAAGCGCTTGCGCGCTGGCCTCGGGATCGACTCCGCGTCTGTCACCGGACCGAAAAATCCGGGACGAAGCAGTATCGGTGGACCAAGGCGGAAGTCAAACAGAGACCATTCAGGGAACCATCTCGAGTCGCAACACGCCAGCATGTCGGCGGTTATGACACAACTGACCCACGGCTCCAAAACAGGTCAATGCTCAAGAAACAGCAGAGTAGCGGCTGGCAGCGTGGCTGGCAAGGCGCAAATTCAGTTCGCCGCAAGGACAACGGCCGAACTTGAGGCCACTGGTCGGGCTAAGTCCGTCGCTCTGAGAAATTCTCAAGGTAAAAAACTTTCCCGCTCGTCGGGACGCGGCAAGCGGCAAGCATCGTGCTTGCCGAACCAGCGATACCGTCGCGCGGCGACAAATCGATAGCCCCAGTTACGAATCGGACGGGGAATCAGCCACAGGGAACAGCTCAGTAATCGGTAAAGTCCCCCCAGATGCCACAAGATCCGCACCACGGCAGTTGAATAGCGAGCGATCCCGTATTGATCGTACACCACCAGCGATTTCAACTCCCGGATATCAGTGCTTGTCACGAGCTGCCCGGCTGTTTCTCCCTGCAGCGGCGCGAACCGCAGCCGCTTGCGGGTGTCGAGCTGCAGCAGCCGCTTTACCGTATGGTCACACAGTCCGCAGACTCCGTCAAAAAAGACGATCGGATGCTCTGCTACATTCAACGCGGGGCGTTCGGTAATCGCGGACATGACAGCCTTCCCTTTCAGAGATCGCGGTTCGAGTTCCGTCCCTGAACTCCGTGTCTTAACCGCATCTCAGTCTATAATCTTAACGAGTCTGGCTGATTCACAAACCGCGAATCGTCCGCCAGTCGCCGTGCTGAATACCAGATCCTGCAGATCAGCTTTCCTGCCGCGGGCGAGTCCATGTTTAATTCGGGGTGGGTAAGTCGTTTAATGGGCTGTTCGCATCATGAATGTGGTGTGAGTAGGATCATTGGCCCGAAGGGGGGCGGCGAGCCTTGTCGCGATGTAACATCCTGTAATTGCAGCGTTTAAATCAGGAAATGTCGTTACGGGTCAGGCCTTACAGCCAACGCCAGCTACGTCAATTTCGCGAGAATCGACGATCGCCCGCGTTGAGCCACTGGATGTCCTCCGATAAAATAGGGAGTGATATTAGTTGGGGTGAAGCTGGGAGACCTTGAATTGGGAATTGAAGCAATTTCAATCCTCCCGTGGACCCGATCAATGCATGCGTGTCGTAATTCGCTGGCACTTGACGCCAGCCAATGGGAACTTCGTTAACCAAGACGATAAGGTACGTTAGTTGCTCTCAGGTTGCGTCGTTGGAATGTCGCTGCAGGCAGCAGTCGAGATTCACGATTTTGGGTCTATGTCGAGAGACCGCGGACCGGTATTTGAACCGATCCCTTTCGATACTGCAGGAAGCCCGTAGAAAAATGTCTCGACCAGTCCCGCCCGCAGCAATCGTCCGCGACGCCGCACTCCAGGTCTATTTATTGGGACTGGTGGATTTCGAATCGTGCCTCAAGCTGCAGCAACACTTGGTCTATGAGTTGAGTGGCCGCAATGACCGTCAGGGAGCAGTGCTGATCTGCGAACATCCCCCGGTGATTACGATTGGCCGCGAGGGGAGCCGGGCCCACTTACGGTGCGAACCTCAGGAACTTGTCGCCCGCGAAATCGGTGTGCGCTGGTTGAATCGTGGCGGCGGTTGTCTCGTTCACGTTCCCGGACAGCTTGCCATTTATCCGATCTTGCCGCTACAACGGATTGGAATGGGGCTGGCCGACTACCGGCAGGCACTGGAAAAAACACTCCTGGGGGTTTGCGAAGAATCTCGGGTTGCTGCCTGGCAGCAGGCGAGCGATCCAGGAATCTGGTGTCGCAGTGGTCAGTTGGGGTTCCTGGGGGCAGCAGTGAAGTCATGGATTAGTTATCATGGCGCTTTCCTGAATGTGGCGCCTGATTTGGATTGGATGCAACTCTGCCAGGTAAATTCCGTGGGGAGACGCTCCAGTTCGCTTTCGGTGGAACGGCTGCGGCAGACGTCGATGCATGGCGTGCGAGAAAGTGTCGCACGGCTGCTGGCGGCGGCTTGTGGTTACCACCGCTACCATATTTACACGGGGCACCCGTTGCTCCGCCGGACGAAAAAAGTCATCGCATATGCTTGAGATCATCGACGCGACCCCGTCAGAAACCCCGCCTCCTCCTCGCCGGCGCCTGCCGCCGTGGCTCAAACGACCGCTGCCCCAGCCCGGGATGCAGTTTACCAGCAGTTTGATTGAAGAACTGAAACTGGAAACGGTCTGCGAGAGCGCGAAGTGCCCCAATCAGACCGAGTGCTGGTCACAAAAGACCGCGACGTTCATGATCCTGGGAAACGTCTGCACGCGGCCGTGCGGGTTCTGCTCCGTTCCCAAGGGCAAGACCGAAACTGTGCAGGGTGACGAACCGGCCCGCCTGGCTGAAGCGGCCCGGCGACTGGGTTTGCGACACGTGGTGATCACCTCGGTGACCCGCGACGATCTGCCCGATGGCGGTGCCGAGCATTTCTACCAATGTGTGCTGGCCGTTCGTGAACTGACCGGCGCTGTGGTGGAAGTGCTGACCCCCGACTTCCTGGGGAACCGGGCGGCCATTCACCGTGTGATCGAAGCCCGGCCGGAAGTCTTCAATCACAACACCGAAACAGTGCCCCGGCTGTATGACCGGGTCCGCCGGAACGCGAAGTATCAGCGGACGCTGGATTTGCTTGATCAAGTCAAGCAGACCGCACCTGATCTCGCGACCAAGAGCGGCCTGATGCTGGGACTGGGCGAAACCACAGAAGAGTTGTTGGAAGTCTTCGCCGACCTGCGAAAAGTCGGCTGTGACATGCTGACTCTCGGACAATATCTGCAACCGACGGGCGGGCACCTGGCGGTCGAACGTTACGTGCCGCCGGAAGAATTTGACGAAATTGGCGAACTGGCCCGCAAGATGGGCTTTAAATTCGTGGCCAGCGGCCCGTTTGTACGTTCGAGCTATCATGCGGGCGAAATGGCCGGCGAACTGCATATCGGTGCTGAATAGAAATTCCGCCTGACTATGCCACAGATCGACATCAGCGTTCCAGAACTCGGTGCCGGAACCTTGCGTGTTCGCGTCTGTTCCTGGCTGGCCGCGCTGGGCGAAACGGTTCATGAAGGAGACCGCCTGGTCGAACTCTCACTTCCCGGCATGACCTTCGACATCAGTTCTCCGGCGGACGGTACCCTGGTTTCGATTGATAAACCGATCGGCACCGACGTCCACCCCGGCGATCACCTTGGGAAACTGCTGGTCATTGAAGAGGAATGTCCATGAGCTGGGACGAGATTGTCGGACACCAGACGCAGCGCGATTTGCTGCGCGGGACGATTGCTCGTCATCGGCTGGCGCACACCTATTTGTTTGTGGGCATGGATGGCATCGGCAAGCGGGCGTTTGCCCGCAAATTTGCCCAGTGTCTGATGTGCGAGCGCCACACTGCGGAAGACTTCGATGCCTGCGGAGTCTGTGGCGGGTGCAAACAGGTTCTGGCAGGGACTCACCCCGATCTCTTTATTGTGGGGTGCCCTGAGGGCAAACGCGAGATTCCGATCGATACGTTCCTGGGCCCGGCCGACAAGCGGGGCAAGTCAGGGCTGTGCTACGATCTCTCGCATACACCGATGGCCGGCGGGCGCAAAATTGCGCTGATTTGTGATGCCGAGCGATTGAATGACGAAAGCGCGAATGCGTTATTAAAGACTCTCGAAGAGCCTCCGCCCCATTCGTTGATCATTCTGATCGCGACCCACATCGACAGCATTTTGCCGACGATCCGCTCACGCTGCCAGGTGCTGCGTTTCAGCCCGCTGTCGACCGCCAGCGTGGCAGAGCTGCTGTTGAAGAACGGTTTAACCACCGATGCAGACGCAGCCCAGGTGGCAGCCGCCTCCAGCGAAGGGAGCCTGACGCAGGCCGCCATGCTGCTGGATGGAGATTTGCGAGCCCAGCGGAATCGCCTGTTCGACCTGTTGGCCGCACCGGCATTCAACAGTCTGGCCGTGACGGGTTTTGTGATGGACGGCGTCGAAGCAGCCGGCACAGAAGCGCCGCTGCAACGCGAGCAGGCTGGTTGGTATTTCCGTTTCTGTGTCGAGTTCTTCAAAACTGCCGTCACGGAACTCATTACGCAACAGCCGGGAACGATCCCGCAGGTGACGAAATTCCGGCAACGTTACGGCCAGCCAACGGCTGATCAACTGACCGGACTGACAAATGTCGTGGAACGGATCGTCGCCGCTGCGATGCACCTTGAACAGAACGTCGCTGTGCCGCTGACGGTCGAGGCGCTGTTTGACGAAGTAGGGCGGATGCTGCGTGCCGTTCCCGCGTGAACCGGATTCGAACAACACAAAACCGAATCACGCTTTAAGTTCAGGTTTTGGCTCGGGTTCAGAGATCAGGCGCAGTATCGCTGACAGGGGAATCACGGCCCAATCTGGACGCAGGATAAGATCGTACTCGGCTTCACGCAAGGCCCGCTCCAACAGCGATAACTCCAGCAAATTCCGCCGGGCCGCGGCCGACTTTGGCAAGAGGTGGGCTGGATCCACGGCCTCGGTGTAGACCTGAAAGAATTCCTGTTCCAGGCGACTCAGCCACGCATACGAGTAGCGTTCGAGCTTGGCGCGATCTTCCTGACGCACGATCCCCTGGGCCACCCCACGATTTCCGCTGAGGTCCAGGCGAACCGAGCCTGCGGCATAGTCAAATGATCGAATCATTGTGGCCACATCGTGCAGTGGCGAACGTTTGATACGCCGATCTCCGATCGTCCGGTCTATAGCGCCTTCAAAATCGGAGAGCACGAAATCGCGACCGGTCAGCAGGAGTTGCCCGAGATGATAGTCTCCGTGGCAACGTATTCGGCGGCCGGCCGCCAACTCTGGATCCAGCGCTCGGTGAATCCGGCCAAAGATGGCAGGCCCCGCACTCCGAATCTGACTGGCGAGTTCGCGCACTCCCTCGGGCCAGCCGGGATTGGGGTCTAAAAGCAAGGTGTGCAGCCTGCCGGCCAGGTTGCGCAGCAGTTGATAGAACGACCGCTGATAGGCGGCGGTGAAGGGCGTCGCAACGATCGCGGGGGGCGCGCCGGGGGCGGCCAAGGTCAAGTGGAGCCGCGCCGTGAATGCCGCCAGGGTACGGGCAGAATGAATAAAGGGGGTGACCAGTTGTTCCCAGCGATCTGCGGGTCCGTTGGCCAGTTCCGCAGGCAACGGAGCAGGGTCGCCCGGGTTTGTTTCAGACTGAGCGGCGACGCCGTCAAAAAAGCGAATCGCCTGGTCGAGCATCAATTGCCAGGCATCCCCCTGATTGGGAATATAACGGTGCAGTGCACCGAGCGTCATTGGTTCGAGACCCGGCCGGCGGTACTCGAATTTTCCTACGATATGAGCGAACTCGGTGAAACCCTGCTGCTGCAGGTAGCGGCCGATTTCCACATCAGGGTTCAATCCATCGTCCGCACGCCGGAATGCTCGAAAGACGAATCGCCGTCCGATGACTGCCGTCACATGATGCTGCCATCCAAGATAGGCCGTCACGGTTATTGGTTCGTCAGCGGCGAGTTCGGTGGCCGTCAATGCCTCAAATGGCGTGCAGACTAACTGAGCACCGTTGACCATCGGAGTGATACGGTGCGAGGACATGGCTTCGAGCAACGCCTGGGCATACTCGGGTAATGCGACCGGATCACACAGGATCGCATTCTGCGGGGGGCCGGTTCTCGCGATTGCCGCCAGCTGGGGGACATGCTCCACGGCATGAAATCGCTCTTCACTGACGAACGCCAAAGGCTGAAACAGCGTCTCTGACAGGCCGGATGAATACTCCACCCGGTACTCCACCAGTTGGGCATCCAGCCCGGTCAGGGGCATCGGTTTGGAATCCAGCAAGCGGCAGGCAGTGACCTTGGTGGCATCGCCTGTCGCGTGTCGCCTCGCCAGGAATGAGCACACGCTGTCGCGGCCCGCTTCACGTACGAGATCGGACCAGCGCTGAAGACCCAGTAGCGGCAAACCTGCGGGTTGTACTGACTGGGCGTTCTCTGTATTCAGAGAGAACCAATAGACTCCGTACGGTCCGACTGTCATCTGGTAGGGTGCTTCGCCAATCTTCGGGAATCGGGCCCGGCCGAAGATTTCCTCGGGGAACCTCCCGGCGTACGGTCGCAGATCGATTGACACATGCTGTACGAAGCGTGAGAGGTTGGCGACAATCAGCAGCAGCTCACTGTCCGTCCCACGCACGAATGCCAGAATCTTGGAATTGTCAGGTTCCAGGATTTGCAGATCGCCCCTGCCGAATGCCGGGTGTTGCTTGCGCAACGCAATCAGACGTTTCGTCCACCACAGCAGGGATGACGGGTTGTTCTGTTGCGTCTCGACATTGACCGCTTCGTAGTGATACTCGGAATCGATGACGACCGGGAGATACAGCTTTTGCGAGTTAGCGCGACTGAATCCCGCGTTGCGATCATCGGACCATTGCATCGGCGTGCGGACGCCATTGCGGTCGCCCAGATAGATATTGTCCCCCATGCCAATTTCATCGCCATAGTATATGACAGGGGACCCGGGCAAAGAGAACAGCAATGTATTTAGTAACTGAATCCGTCGACGATCGTTCCGGAGCAGCGGTGCCAGACGATGCCGGATGCCCAGGAACAGCCGTGCCTGCCTGTCCTGTGTGTAGGCGCTGTACATGGCGTCGCGTTCCTCGTCGGTGATCATGGCGAGAGTCAGTTCGTCATGATTGCGCAGGAACAGTCCCCATTGGCAGGAATCAGGAATCGGCGGCGTTTGCGAGAGAATATCGGTGATCGGAAAGCGGTCTTCCTGATGCAGGGCCATGAACAGCCGCGGCATCAGGGGGAAGTGAAACGCCATCTGGCATTCATCGCCGTCGCCAAAATACTTGACCATATCGTCGGGCCAGGCATTGGCTTCTGCCAGGAACAGGCGATTCGGAAACCGCTCGTCGACGTGTTTGCGTAGCGCCTTCAGGAAGGCGTGCGTCTCGGGCAGGTGTTCGCAACTGGTTCCTTCACGCTCCACCAGGTACGGCACCGCATCCAGCCGCATTCCATCGACTCCCAGTTCAAACCAGAAATCGACGACCGGCAACAAGGCATCCCAGACGGCGGGGTTGTCGAAGTTGAGGTCCGGCTGGTGACTGTAGAAGCGGTGCCAGTAATACTGCTTCGCGATCGGATCCCAGGTCCAGTTGCTCGTTTCAAAATCGGGGAACATCAATGGGACATCGGCATATTTGTCGCCCGTATCGCTCCAGACATAAAAATTCCGCGCGGGGGACCCGGGGGCGGCGCGGCGTGCACATTGAAACCAGGGATGCTGGTCGGAGGTGTGATTGATGACCAGTTCGGTGATAACACGCAGCCCCAGCGTGTGGGCCTTGTCGAGAAACTTTCGGACATCGTCGAGGTTGCCATAGCGCGGATTGACGTTCGTGTAGTCCGCAATGTCGTACCCGTCATCCCGCAATGGGGAGGGCATGAATGGCAGCAGCCAGACCGTATTGATCCCCAGGTCTACCAGGTACTCGAGTTTTTGCGTCAAGCCTTCGAAATCGCCGACCCCGTCGTTGTTGCCATCAAAGAAGGCTCGGACATGGACTTCGTAGATGATCGCGTCTTTATACCAGAGAGGGTCGTCGATCATGATTTTACCGCTGTTGTGCCCGATGCGAAGATGTGGATGAGAGACGCCCGTTGAGCCTGCAGCCCAATTCTCTGAATCGGGTGGGATGAATGAATGGTGCGTCCGTATTTATTCCGTATTACCAGACAACAACACGCAGCAACGCAAGACTTCTGCGACGCTCCACGCCTGTGCCGCACACCCCCGCGCAGTATACGGACTCTCGGCGTCAAACACTTCTGAAATCGTGCCGATGCAGGCTTCGCTCAGGTGCGCATCGAAGGCTCTCAAGAAGCCCCGGCATTCTGCGACGCGGTCTGGATAGACTCGCAGCCAGGCGTCGATGAACGGTCCAATCAGCCAGGCCCAGACCGTGCCCTGATGATAGGCCGCGTCACGCGAACGCAGGTCGCCGAAATAGCGTGGCTTATAATCAGCATGCCCCGGTGCCAGAGATCGCAGGCCGAGTGGTGTATAAAGTCGTTCGTGAACGGTGGTGACGACCTGGGCCCAGCGACTGGGATCCAGGATCGGGTTCTCCAGTGAAATGGACAGGATCTGGTTGGGCCGACAGGCTGAATCATCACCATGCTCGCCGTCGATCACGTCGTACAAGCCATGCTCGGCTTCGCACCAGAAGCGACGATTAAATGATTCCTCGGTCTGATCGGCTGCCGCACGGGCGGCGGACGAGTCTTCGCCCTCTTCCTGTTGCCATTTTTCCAGCAGTCGCAGCGCGTTGTACCAGAGGGCATTGATTTCGACGGCCTTGCCGCGGCGGGGGGTAACGACCCAGTCCCCGACCTTCGCATCCATCCAGGTCAGCTGGTAACCAGGTGCTCCCTGTCGTAACAGTCCATCAGCGGGATCGACACCAATGCCGAACCGGGTTCCCCGCTGGTGATGCGCGATGATTTCCTTCAAGATCCCCAGATGGGAACGCAACAGGGCTCGGTCACCAGTGACTTCGAGATAGCGATGGAGCGCGTGGAAGTACCACAAGGTGGCGTCGGCGGTATGGTAGACCCCCTCTGTGGATTTATCGGGAAAGAAGTTGGGAATGAGGCCATTCCGGACGTGGCTGATGAATGTCCGCAGGATATCGCCCGCTTCGGCATGGCGCCCCGTAACCAGTGTCAGTCCTTCGAGGCTGATCATCGTATCGCGGCCCCAGTCGGTGAACCAATGGTAGCCGGCGACGATTGTGCGAGCTTCTTCGCCGCTGGCCTGGGCCCGCGCCGAGTCCTCGACGCGGCTCGCGGGAGTGATCACAAATTGATCGGCGGCCAGGACCAGTTCCCCCGCCATCCCGCTGCGCGCGGCAGGTTCGGCTGCCGCCAGCAGGCGCTCGCGTCGGTCGATTTCTGCGGATAAGGCTTCGTGTGGCGACATGGCCTGGATGCGGCCCCAGGATTCCGTCGACGCTGTCAGGGTGACATCGCGATCTTGATGCAGCGTCACGCGAAACAAACCCGGACTCCACATCGTACCGACGTTGTCGTATCCGCGGCCTTCTTCAACGCGGTACAACACATCGGGCAGGGTGGTATCGTCCAGGGTCAATGACGGTGCGTCGCCGTTGACGCACATTCTGAGTACTGGAAACTTTCCGCCACCATCGGCCAGCTCGTATCGTCCAGCAGTCGCGGTCAGAATGTACGGGTCAGGGGTCACGGTCGTGACTGGCTCATCATGACCTCGAAAATGGACCGAGGTCCGTAACTTCAAATGGACCGGGCCATGTCCTTTCAGCAGTCGATAGTTCACATGGACGGTGTTCTGGCGGTGGGGCAGAAAGATGCGTTTCTCAATCACATGCTCGCCAATCTGATACACCCAGATGGGCAATCCCATCTCGAGGCGAAATTCTTTCAACGAATGCAGTCCCTGCAGTACCAGTCCCCGATTGGCTTGTTCGATGCCCCCTAAGGCGAACCTCGAATAGTCGGCAAACTTGAACTGTTCGCTCAGGTGACTGAGCAAGAGCACGCGGCCCAGCGGTGCGGGGTGCGCGGCAATTAACAACCCGTGATAACGGCGGGTGGCGGCACCGGCTAACGTTCCCGACGCGTAACCCCCGAGGCCATTGGTGACCAGCCATTCCTGTTCAATCAGTGTACTGTCATCTCCGCCGGTAATGCGGCGGATAAAAGTTCCACGTTCGTCCACTTCGCGAGCATCGTTGATTCTGGCGGCGGAAATTGTCATGGCGTCGATTCCTGTCAGATTGCGGTAGCAGCCGTGAAATGGTGTGCCGAGCGAACGAAATGATGAGCCGCATGCTCAGGTGATAATTCTCGGAAACTGACGGATGCGGAGCGCGGGTGCTTCACGTTCGGGCCTGGGAATTTCCACCCCACGTAAAACCACAGCGGCCTCACCAGGGATTCGCCAGCCATTCTCTTCCGTGATAATGGGGGCCGCACCATGACCGTCATATTGCGGTTCTTCGGTGGATAACAGGGTTTGCCATTGAGTTCCGGCAGGGGGGGCGAGCAGTGGTTCCGGTAAGATTGTCAAATTGAGATCGCGGCCCAGATTGACAATCAACAACCGATCCTGGCCACCCTCGTCGAAAAAACGGAGAACGAACGCCGCCGCGCCCAGGACGGCTCCGTCGACGCCTCGTCGACGTTGCGCGCGAAAGGCCGCTTCGGTGCGTCTCAGTTTGAGCAGGTCTTTCGTTAGCTGGTAAGCGGGGGCGTGCGTCAGACGCTC
>CAZQUW010000012.1:28805-39032 GCA_964596215.1 uncultured Planctomicrobium sp.
CTCATTCTCGTTGATCAGCACGACCTGTCGTCCACGGGCTGCGGCCCGGACGGCGATTGCGATCTGAGAGAGGATATGCGTTGCCGGGGGCGCGTCGTCGTAGATGTTCTGAGTCGCATCCAGCCGCAATCCATCGAGATGGTACTCTTCGATCCAGTATGCGGCGTTGGTGAGAAAATATTCGCGAACAGGCTCGCAGTGCGGGCCATCAAAATTCAGCGCTGGACCCCAATCGGTGGAGTATCGGTCCGTGAAGTAAGCTTTGGCAAATTGACCGAGGTAATTGCCATCCGGCCCCAGGTGGTTATAGACCACGTCCAGAATTACGGAGATTCCCAATCCATGGGCAGTGTTCACAAATGTTCGAAAATCATCGGGCTGGCCGTAGAGACGTGTGGGAGCGAACAAGTTGACGCCGTCATATCCCCAGCCGAAGCCACCCGCAAAATCGGCGACTGGCATGACTTCGATGCAGTTGATGCCGATGCTCGCCAGTTCGGGAAGCTCGCGTGCGGCCGCGGCCCAGGTGCCTGCCTGGGTGAAGGTGCCGATATGCATCTCGTAGATCACCAGACCTGGCAGGGCCTGGCCGGGCCATGCGGCATCGGTCCAGGCAAACTGCTGCGGATCGACAACCTGCGATGGCCCGTGCGGCCCCTCCGGCTGGAATCGTGACGCCGGGTCGGGAAATGCTTCGCCTTGGTCGAGCTGTATGCGGTAAACTGTATCTCGCGGAAGATCGTAAGCGAGACCAGAAAAGTATCCATTACTTTCGGAATTCAGGCGGTGCGCAGACCGCCCTTCGACGACAATTGCGACTTCGTGACGGTCGGGGGCCCAGACTCGAAAATGGACACCCTTGGACGTTGGCTCGGCACCGATCGGAAATCGCCGTGATTGAATCATCCCATCCACTCCTGAGGACTAAAATTGAATTTGCGGTGTGATGAGCAATTCGCGTACCTTCGGACTGGTCCTGAGGACAAACTCTGAAATCTGATCGTTCCCCGGCGAATCATGCGAAAGTAGTCTGTTATATCATGTCGGTGGAGACGTGATTGTGAACTCCAAACGTTCACAACGAACGATTTGCGATCAAGACCCTGTGACTCTAGTCGCTGTCTTAGTAAGGAGATACGCAGTATTGCCTGCGCTGCGTGTGGTGACAATACCGGCTCGACATGCATTTCGTATGGCCGATTACAGGGCGAAGTGAAAAAAGCGGACTCGCGTGACGCGCGTCGACCGAGGAATCGTCGGGCGCAACGGTCCGCGGAATGCTTTTTGCAATTTGTGCCGTCGACGTGCTCGTTCAGCGAATAACCTACCGCCTAGAAACGCAAGAAACGTGGGGATCAAGATGCGCATGTGGCCGGGCAGCCCTTTTCCATTGGGGGCCAGTTGGGACGGAAGCGGCGTGAATTTTGCCTTGTTTTCCGAGAATGCCACCAAGGTTGAGCTGTGCCTGTTTGACTCACCCGATGCGACCGCAGAGTCTCAGCGGATACCGTTCATCGAAGTCACCGACCAGGTCTGGCATGCCTATTTCCCAGAGTTGATGCCCGGGCAGATTTATGGCTATCGAGTACATGGCCCCTACGATCCGGAGCGTGGCCATCGGTTTAATCCCAACAAAGTTGTGCTGGATCCCTATGCCAAGCTGCTCGCCCGCGGAGTGCGCTGGGATGACAGCCTGTTTGGTTACAACATTGGCGAAGAGGATCTCACGTTCAATGAAGCCGATAGCGCGGCTTTTGCACCTCTGGCCGTCGTCGTGGACACGGCGTTTACCTGGGGCGATGATCGACCGCCGCGAACGCCCTGGCACAAGACTTTGATTTACGAAGCCCACGTGAAGGGGCTGACGATGAAGCATCCGGATGTGCCTGAAGAGTTGCGCGGGACCTATGCCGGCCTGGCCAGCGAAGCCATTATCAAGCATCTGCAGGAACTGAACATCACTGCCATTGAACTACTGCCGGTGCATCAGAATTTGACTGACCGGCATCTGGCAGACCAGGGGAAAGTGAATTATTGGGGCTATAACACGCTCAATTTCTTTGCGCCGCACTACCATTACGATGCAAAAAGTAATTCGCTCAGCCCGATGGACGAATTCCGCATGATGGTGCGTTCGATGCATGTCGCGGGCATCGAAGTCATCGTGGACGTGGTCTATAACCACACGTGCGAAGGCAATCAATGTGGTCCGACGTTGTCGTGGCGTGGAATCGACAACGCGGCCTACTATCGTCTGGCGGAAGACCCTCGCTATTACATGGATTTCACCGGTTGTGGCAACACGCTCAATATGCAGCATCCCAAGGTGCTCCAGCTGATCATGGACTCACTGCGTTACTACGTCACGGAAATGCATGTTGACGGGTTCCGCTTTGATCTGGCCAGTACGCTGGCTCGTGAATTGTTTGAGGTCAATAAGCTGGGGGCGTTTTTCGATATCATCCACCAGGATCCAATTCTGTCGAAGGTGAAGCTGATCGCTGAGCCCTGGGACGTGGGGCCGGGGGGGTACCAGGTCGGGAACTTTCCTCCCGGCTGGACCGAATGGAATGGGCGCTATCGCGATTGCGTCCGAAAATACTGGAAGGGGGACGGCGGTACGGTGGCCGAACTGGCGACACGCTTGTGCGGCTCCAGTGACATGTATGAGCGTAGTGGACGCAAACCCTATGCGAGCATCAATTTTGTCACCTGTCACGATGGATTCACGCTGTCCGACCTGGTCAGCTACAACGACAAGCACAACGAGGCGAACGGCGAAGAGAATCGCGACGGATGCAGTCATAACGATTCGTGGAACTGCGGTGTGGAAGGCCCCACCGATGATCCGGAGATCCGGGCCATCCGTCTCCGTCAACGCAAGAATCTGATCGCGACCCTGCTGATGTCGCAGGGGGTGCCGATGATCCTGGGGGGCGATGAACTGGGGCATACACAACAGGGCAACAACAATACTTATTGCCAGGACAATGAGCTCAGCTGGCTGAACTGGGAGCTGGATGCCGAAGGGCAGGAGTTCCTGGACTTTGTGAAAACAGTCACCCGCATCTGTGCCGAGCAACCCGTCCTGCAGCGGCGGACGTTTTTCCAGGGCCGGTCGATTCGCGGTGACGGCGTGCGCGATGTCACCTGGTTTAACTGCTTCGGCAAGGACATGACCGACGAAGACTGGGCGGGCTTTGTCCGTTGCATTGGAATGCGGCTGGCCGGAGATCTGATTGATGAATCGGGGACGCAAGGTGAGGAAATCCTGGGCGACACGTTGTTGCTGCTGATGAATGCCCATCACGAGCCGCTGCCGTTTGTCTTACCGACGCTCAGCGCCGGGCATCTTTGGGAACGGCTGTTCGATACGTCAACATCCGATGTCGACAACGAGCTGCGAGATGAGGGATATCAATATCCACTCCAAGAACGCTCCATGGCTCTCTTTCGCACGACTACCGTCGAAGCCGCACAATCCCGAGTCTCTGCATTGCAGGCCGAAGTCATTCGTCAAGATTCGCGGCGTCGCGGTCCACCCCTGGCGGGGGTGACGCTATGAAGTCCGCAACTGAGGGTCCGATCGACTTGCTGGTCGAAGAAGCGATCGCCTGGGGGGCGGCGCGCCGCTCTGTCCCGACGAGTACCTATCGGTTGCAGATGCATGCCAGGTTTACGTTGCACGATGCACTGCAGATCGTGCCCTACCTGGATCGCCTGGGGATCACACATTTGTACGTGTCGTCGCTGTTGACGGCCCGCCCAGGCAGTCTGCACGGATATGATGTTGTCGATCACTCACACTTGAATCCGGAACTGGGGACCGAAGAGGAACTGGCCACCCTGGTGGCGGAATTACGCCGCCGGCACATGGGGCTGCTGATTGATGTTGTGCCCAACCACATGTGGATTGGAGCGGCCAATCAGTGGTGGATGGACGTGCTGGAAAATGGGCCGGCATCGCGCTATGCCGGTTACTTTGACATTGCCTGGAGTGATCATCCACGGGAACTGCTGCGGGGTAAGGTGCTGCTCCCGATCTTGACCGAGCCGTACGGTCAGGTCATCAAGGCGGGGCGGTTGCGGCCCTATTATGACCAGGGCAGCTTTGGCGTAACGATTAGTGATGCACGATTGCCCCTGGATCCGCGGACCTATGGAACGATTCTGAATCCCGTTCTGGAATCGTACCGCACTGCAGCCGGCCCGGAAGCGACCGGTGTATTGGAACTGCAGAGCATCGTCAGCGCCGTTCGTCACCTGCCGGCACGGGATGACCCCGATTCCAGTCACAAGGAAGAAGGTCTCGCCGAGTGCCAGGTGATTAAACGCCGGCTGCGAGATTTAGTCACGGCAGAGCCAGAAGTTGCCGGACATATCGAACAAGTGGTGCAGGAGCTTGGTGGTTCGTTACACGACGCCGCAAATTTCAAGACGCTGGTGGAACTGCTCGAGGCACAAGCCTATCGCCCCTGCTTCTGGCGTGTGGCTCTTGATGAGATCAACTATCGCCGTTTCTTCGATGTGAATGACCTGGCCGCACTGAGCGCGGAACGGGATGATGTGTTTCAAGCGACCCATGCGAAGCCGTTAGAATGGTTGAAACGTCAATATGCAGATGGCCTGCGGATTGATCATGTTGATGGGTTGCTCGATCCCGAACAGTACCTGATGCGGCTGCAGCGGGCCCATTTGCTGGGGTGCGCACGGAGCTTGCTGGAAGCGGACCCCGATCGGTATCCGGGGGTGCAATGGTCCAGCTCAGCGGCCGCGATCGAGTCCCGGTTGACTTCGCAGGGCCCGGCTCCCCAGGCGACGTTCGTCGTTGTCGAGAAGATTCTGGGGCCGCGCGAATCGCTGCCGTCGACCTGGGCGTGTGACGGGACCACCGGTTACGAGTTCCTGAATGAGGTGAATGGGCTGTTCGTGGATGCGGATCAAGTCGGTGAAATGACCGCTGTGTATCAGCGATTTACCGGCCTGTCCGACACCTTCGAGCACCTGGCTTACGAAAAGAAGCACCAGGTGCTGCGCTCACTGCTGGCCAGCGAATTGCATGTCCTGGCGCATCGCCTGGATCGTCTCGCCCAGGCTGGCTGGTGGTCACGCGACTTCACGCTGAACGGGTTGTTGCATGCGCTGGAAGAGATCATTGCGTGCTTTCCTGTGTATCGCAGTTATGTTTCTGAAGAGGCGGGGCCTGTGGATCGAGTGGTGATTCACCGCGCGGCCCGACGAGCCCGGGCGATGAGTCCGCTCCTGGGACGCGAAGTGTTTAATTTCATCTGCGACACCCTGGTTCTCAAGGATCCGCCGGATGGCCCGGCGTCGGATGAGTATCGCGCTGCCCAACGCCAGTTCGCCGGAAAGTTCCAGCAGCTTACCGCGCCGGTCATGGCCAAAGGGGTGGAGGATACAGCGCTGTATATCTTCAACCGACTGGTCTCCATTAATGAAGTCGGGGGCGAACCCAGCCACTATGGCCGGACTCCCGCCGCCGTGCACGCGTTTCTTGCGAATCGAGCTCAAAAATCACCGGGCAGCCTGTCGCCACTCTCCACGCACGATACGAAGCGGGGGGAGGACGTGCGGGCCCGCCTGAATGTGCTCTCGGAAATCCCGGACGAATGGAGTCGCCGACTGGAACTGTGGAGTCGCCTGAACTCCAGGCACAAAGTGGAAATTGAAGAGGGGCTGATTGCTCCCGACCCGAATGAGGAGTATTTGCTCTATCAAACATTAGTGGGAACCCTGCTGTGTGAATCCAATACTGATTGTTCGGATGAAGAATTTATCAAGCGGATTCAAGCTTATATGTTAAAAGCGGTCCGTGAGGCCAAGGTTCATTCCAGCTGGATTAATCCCGCCGATGATTACGACGCCGGCGTATCCCGGTTTGTCGCGAGTATTTTAAACGAGGAACTAGCCCCGGAGTTTGTAGCTGACTGGCGTGAGTTCACGACAAGGATCCATGCCCTGGGGCTCTTGAATTCTCTGGCACAGACATTAATACGATGCACGGCACCTGGAATTCCTGATACCTATCAGGGGACCGAGATCTGGGACTATAGCCTGGTCGATCCCGATAACCGCCGTCCTGTCGATTATGCGGCCCGCATTGCCACGCTGGAAAAGCTGGAAGGGGCCACTTCGCAATCGCCTGCTGCGAGTAGTGCTGCCTTGGTGGCCGACCGGAATGCTGGCAGCATCAAGATGTTTGTGACTTCACAGGCATTGCGTCTCCGCCGGGATCGGCCCGAGTTGTTTATGAATAATAATTATACTCCGCTGGAAGTGACCGGGCCGCATGCGAATCACGTGTTCGCCTATTTGCGATGCTCCCCCGCCGGAGCCGCGCTGGTCGCGGTGCCGCGGCTGGTGGCAGCGCTGGAAGATACCGAATCTGATGCGGCAATACTTAAGATACGGCTGGATGCATCTATTAAAGTTCCCGCGGATTGGGCCAATAAGACTTGGACTAATGTGCTGACAGGGGAAGATCTCGTCTTCGTCTCGGATCAACTGTCGGCGAATGACCTGTTTGAATACTTTCCGGTGGCCCTGCTGGCAACCAGTTAACCAGATCGGCGCCGCCAGATTACATGTAGCGGGTTTCTGGATATCACTCGTTCCTCTCTGATGATTGACAGTAACGAACTTGTGATGCGTGGAACGCATCTGGAATGCTGTGTTCAATTATGGAAATTTCCCCATTTCCCCGCGATTACCGTGGTGCGGGACTGCTGGTGCACGTTACGTCCCTGCCGTCTCCCTATGGAATTGGTGATCTCGGCCCTGTCGCGTTCGAGTGGGTTGATCGCCTGGCGGCGACTGGTTTAAGTGTCTGGCAGGTCCTGCCGCTGGGACCGATGGGGTTTGGTAATTCTCCTTATCAACTGGTGTCGACGTTTGCAGGCAATGAGTACCTAATCAGTCCCGAGCGGTTGATGGCAGATGGCTTGCTGTCAGCGGCCGATTGTGGTGGCCAGTCGTTTCCGGTCGGCGCGGTTGACTATGATGCGGTTAAGACCTTTAAGAACCGACTGCATGAACGCGCCTGGCAGCATTTTCACGCGGGGGCAGTGTCAGCCGGACTTCACACAGAATTTGACGCGTTCTGTCGAGACGAGGCCGAGTGGCTCGATGATTATGCCTTATATACGTGTCTGCAGGCTCAGTTTCACCACGAATCATTTTTGGATTGGCCGGTGGACCTTGCCACGCGAGAACCAGCCGCTGTGGCGCATGCCAGGCGTCAGTTGAGTGAGCGCATCGACCGCGTGCGGTTCGGCCAGTTTTTAGTATTTCGTCAGATGTCTCAGTTACGATGTTATGCGAATTCGAAGGGTGTGCAGTTAATTGGTGACATGCCATTTTTTGCCGCGCCAAATTCCTGTGATGTCTGGGCCAACCCGGAATTGTTTCTGCTCGATGCACATTCTCGATCGACCTTTGTCGCCGGCGTTCCGCCCGATTATTTCAGCCCGCAGGGGCAACTGTGGGGCAACCCGGTTTATGCCTGGGATGCCATGCGCGATGCGGGATATCGCTGGTGGATCTGTCGTTTGCGGACGCTGCTGAAAAGTGTCGATGTCGTACGTCTGGACCATTTCCGCGCATTTGCGGCGGCGTGGCACGTTCCCGCAGGCGCGAAGTCTGCGTTGCGGGGCGAGTGGTTGCCGGGGCCGGGAGCACCATTTTTTGAGACCATTCGGGCTGAGTTGGGAAGTTTGCCATTTCTGGCTGAAGACCTGGGGTTGATCACTCCCGATGTGATCGCGCTGCGAGATCAATTCCAGCTGACGGGCATGCGGGTCCTTCAATTTGCATTTGACGGAAATGCCGATAATCCATTTTTGCCTCAAAACTTCGAGCAGAACACGGTCGCGTACACCGCGACGCACGATAACAATACGACTCGGGGGTGGTACGCGAATCTCGGCAAGAAAGAACGCAAGCTGGTCGGTGACGGGCTGCAGGCCACGGACCTGACGCCATCCAGCGTGGCGCGCGAACTGATTCGACAAGCCTGGACGTCGAAGGCCGCACTGGCCGTGACTCCGCTGCAGGATTTGCTGAATCTGGGCGCCGAACATCGCATGAATATCCCCGGCAAGGCCGAAGGCAACTGGAGTTGGCGTTGCACCCCGGAGATGCTGAAATCACCATGCTTTGACGAATTACGCGAGTTAACCGCAGCATCGAATCGCCGTGTGCTTCCTCACTGAGAACCCCCGTGACCGCTACGTTGAGCGACTGGCGGGAGTTGGGTATTTCTTCACTGGCCGAATCAAGACTTCCCCCTGCGGCAGTCAGGCCAGCTCCAGGACTCGTTTAGGATCGGTCGCAGGCTTGGTCTCTACCGTCGGGGCAATACCAAGTCGCGTGATGATCGGCTGCAGCGCTGCAGCAAGGCTGGGAACTGTCGTGATCGTGCCGGGTGACCCCAGTCGGGCAGCGGCCTGCGAAAGATCGCCCTGGTAGTTCCACAGCCCGATGACCAGTTGTCCTTTGGTAAAGCGGCCTTGCAGTCGACGCCGAATTTTGCGGGCATGGGTGATCGCACCGGGAGGCATGGCCGAAACATAGACGAGTTCGACATCGCCACCTTCCTGGAGCGTGGCACGCTCGGCCGCGGTTCTCATGGACAGCGAACGGACTTCACACCCTGCGAACTCGACCAGCTGCGCGAGCATCAACGAGACGATCTCGTCAGCCTCGCTGGCGGCGGATACGCACAGCACGCGGGGCGGTTGAGACATGGGCAGGGCGGAAGGTGTGACGTCAGCCGTCAGCAGGCCGGGCTCTGCTGGGGTTACCTTGAGCTGTGATTCGCGTTCCGTATCGCCCAGATCTTCGACGAGGTCCTTGATGCCCTGAAAGATGAATTCCAGTCGATCTTGCTCTATTTCATCTCGTACGCGATCTTTCTGGGCCTGGTAGAGGACCGGAATTAAGGTTGAGTCATAGATCTCAACCAGGGCGTGGTCCTTGCGAAATTGTTCCAGAAGATCGGACGCCTCTTCCTGATCACCGGCCAGCAGACGTTGATAGATGCGGGTCTTCATATCAAAGACCGGTTCATTGCCGAGCAGGATATATAAGAATTGTAATTGCGGGACATGTTTACCGAGCACCAGCAAACAGACCGTCAAGGGAGTAGCCAGTAACAGGCCCACTCCACCCCACAGCCAGGACCAGAAGACGGCGGCGACGAGGATCGCCACCGCGGACACGCCGGTATGCTTGCCGAATAACCAGGGCTCCAGGAAGTTGCCAACGATGAATTCGAGCAGCACGAACACCCCCAGGGCCAGCATGGGTTCGAGCCAGCGGGTATAAATCGCCATCGAGAGCAGGACAGGGGCCAACGCCGCGATCCACACTCCGATGTAAGGAATGAATTTCAGGACCGCAGTCAGAATACCCCATAAAATAGCGTTCGGAACGCCAATCAGATAGAGGCCGACCGTCACGGCGAAGCCGAAGATAATATTGATCAGGAACTGGGTAAACAGGTAGCGGGCTACGCGTGTCGCAGCGTCATTTAAGGCCTGCGTCGTGCCGGTGACCTGTCCTTGACCGACCAGTCGAATGAAGCGGTCGCGGAGATCTTCTCGACGAAATAGAAAGAACAGAACCAGCAGGACAAC
This sequence comes from uncultured Planctomicrobium sp., assembly GCA_964596215.1. Classification (GTDB taxonomy): domain Bacteria; phylum Planctomycetota; class Planctomycetia; order Planctomycetales; family Planctomycetaceae; genus JAKFVC01. The sequence goes on from CAZQUW010000012.1 coordinate 38,462, forward strand.
AATCCCTGCGGAGGCGAGCCCTTCGAGGACTGTACCAAACATGCCACCGAACAGCTCGAGTGGTGTCGGGGGTGTAGAAATCACGCGGACATCATAAGGATGTTCGCGGGCTTCGACGGGTTCGTTTGCTGGTGGCGCTTCTTCCAATGTGGCACCAAGGTTTTTCGTTGTGTGAGTGACCTTGCGCATGGTGCTTGTGGCGAAGTCATTTAATGATTTGAACTTGTCTTGAATATTGTCCTGATATTCTGTCAACTTCGGGGCGAGTTCCGACATCTGGCTGACGGCCGTCCACGCGATCAATCCCAAGGCGGCGAAAGTGAGGATCACGGTACTCAGCACCGCGGGACCGCGCCCCAGTCGACGGCGTTCCAGCCAGTCACACGCCGGGGTGAGCAAGAATGTGAACAACACGGCCATGATGACCGGGAGCAGGACCCCCTTCGCCAGATAGAGCGCCGCGACGACGACCGCCACAGAGGCCAGTGTCATGATCCAGGTGGATTTGGCGAGGGGGTCTGAACGTGTCATGGGGTTCTTCAGTTCGGCAATTAGTAAGCGTGAGTGAGTG
>CAZQUW010000012.1:39132-40302 GCA_964596215.1 uncultured Planctomicrobium sp.
GTGAGTGAGTGTTGAGATGGACTCCGGACATTACGGCTTGGAATCCCGGTGGACTGCACCCGGTTCGGGCTTGATTTGATTGCCGTACTGAGTCGCACAGACCTGACTGAGTTCCGCTCCGAAGAGGACGATCAACGACGAGTAATAGACCCAGACTAATGCCGCAGCAGTTGATGCTGCCGAAGAACCCCAACTGGAGCCGACTTCAGACACCCGCAGGTACCAGCCAATTCCCATTTTGCCTACGATGAACAGGGCGGCCGTGCTCACGGCCCCGCTCCAGACATCTCGCCATTGCAGTTGCGCATCGGGCAAGATCTTGAAGATCGCAGCAAACATCAGGGTGGCGACGGTAAACGTCGCCAGTTCGTTCACGGCCAATCCCAGGAACTGTTCAATAACGTCAGGGGCCGTGCCCTTAATCAATGTCAGAATCTGTCGGATGATGGCCGTCAGCGTGAGCGACACCAGGAGCGCGAACCAGATGACCGCGACCATGCCGGCCGTCAATAAGCGTTTGAAAAGAAAGTCCCGCAGGAACCCCTGCCGGGGGTCGGGTGCGACCTGCCAGATTTTATTGAGGGCTGCTTGCAGCTGACCAAATATTGCAGTGGCCGACAGGAGAAACAATAAAACTCCGAATAGCTGCGTACCGGCACTCAGGTCACCTAATGCAAAATAGTTCGCGTTGGGCGAAGCCGACGTTGCATGAGTATTGGTGAGGAACTCGGTGCCGATCTGAGTTTCAGGCAGCCCGAGTTCTCCGTAGATCACTCGATCCACATCGGCTTTCGTGTAGCCCAGCAGACCGGTCAGCGCCAGCACAATGACCAATAACGGCGGTAACGAAAAGATCGTGTAGTAAGCGATCGCTGCTCCGTAGGAGAGGCAGTCGTGATCAATAAATTGCTGGACGGCGGCTCGAAAACATTTGAGATTGAGGCCCATCGATACAGCTGCCTGTGTGTCCTGAAAAACGGGAGAAATCAAAGGTTACGCGCAGTGGCGGGACGAACCGGGCCACACGGCTGATAGTAGAAGTTATCGTAGAGGCAAATGTCGTACCCGTGAGCTAAAGATTCTCCCGGAGTGGTTTTACGACGCGGTAACGTGGCCAATGGACCGTTAACCGTTCAGGGTGCGCGTTATTCAAGCAGCGATTGGAACATC
>CAZQUW010000012.1:40402-42540 GCA_964596215.1 uncultured Planctomicrobium sp.
GACCGATCCAATTCTTTGCGGCTTGGCGCCTTTGCGTGAGATCTTCTCCTACTCACGCACAGGCGAAACTCGCGCACTCTTTGACTTCTTTGCCCCCTGTGAACGTGTGTATCCAACTCCTCACTCTTCGTCATTGGACATTAGTCATTCATTCGGCATTCGGATTTCGACATTCGTCATTTCCCCACCTCGCTTCTACCACCCCTCTACTGACCGTCCAAATCTCAATGTCGCAACAGCCCCCGTGATCTCGGCCTTTCCGGATTCTCGAATCGTTCTAACCGTCACGCGGACTGACTGTTCGGTGGAATTTGGAAACACATAGGCGCCCCCGGACTGGCTTTCAGCTGGCGCCGGGAACAGGCAGCGGTAATGACGCCGGCAAAGTGTAGTCCTGTTCGATGGCGGCCCGGATCAGTGCACGGGTTTCCTGCGGCGTGGCGCTCGTCAGCGATTCCACACGCTCGGCTGATGACGCCAGATTTTCGTCCTTGATGCCTTCTCGGAACCAGCGTGAGTAATCCTTTTGTCGCAGATGATATTGCCACGTCTCATCGTCGATCCCGTCGCCCAGTTGCAGGAAGAGCATCAGGTTCTGGGCGCGAAGATTCAGCTTGCTGTCCGGTCCGCGGAAATAGAAGCTGCGTTCAGGGGGGAGTTGGCCTTCGGCATACTTACGGCGATGACGATGGCGTTCCATTTTGCAGGGGAGGGCCCGCACTTTTTGGGGCGGAGCAGCGCTGTTTCGCAGCCACAACAGCAGTTCACCGGGCTCGGGATCATCCATGAGGTGCACGTCGACCTCGGGGGCCGGGAGGTTGGCGATCCGCGTGAAGCTGGTAAGCGTCTCAATCGCGTTCAGCCCCACGGTCAGCACCGTGTCCACGCGATCCAGCAGCGTCGCTGACAGCAGTTCCGGATGGACCGTAATCAATACGACATTTGTCAGTTCTTTCGGCAACGTGCCGTCGGGCGGGACCCATTCCGCGGGCATCAGATGATGGGCCTCGTCGAGGATCAGCCAGTGCGGGTGTCCCGTCCGTGACCGCATCTGGAGTAACTGTGAGAGCATCCGCAAAAAGAATGGGGGCCGATCGGGAATGGGCATGCCCGTCAGACTGACCACGACATTGGCTTCGGGATCTTCCAGTAATCTGAGGATCTCGTCCTCCGGGGGTGGGGCTTGCGGTCCGCCGAACACGACGGCACCGGGGAGTTCGCTGTAATCACCTTCCGGATCGATCAGGCAGAATTGAAACTTCTGTTCTTGAAGCGATTCGACAATTCGCGTCGCGACTGTGGATTTGCCGCTGGCTGACGGTCCGCAGATCAGAACGCTACGGCCATACGGCGAGAGTTTCACGTCTTCCTCATGGGCCGTACCGAGCAGCAAGTGATGCCGCTGCAGCTGATTGTTCAAGTCGGCCATGTCATTGGTCACCAAACCATCGATCAGTTGGCAGACACCGCGACCATGATCTCCCTGCGTAAGCAGATCGGCCGTATCCTTCACGGCGGGCAACGCATTGGAGACGGCGACGGACATTTCGCAGAGTCGCAAGAATGCATGGTCATTTTCGGCGTCGCCGATCCCCACGACGTTATGCTCGGAAATATGCATGTGCTTCAATGCCGCCTGGAGTCCGCTGGCCTTGTTGATGCCGGCGGGCAGAACCATGACGGCGCCCTTATTGAAGATGACCTGCAGTTCCAGTCCCAGGTCCCGGATGGCCTCCAGGACTGCGTTTTGATGGGGCTCCCATGTGGCCACGATGACGCGACCGACGGAGATGGGCCCGACGTGGAGAGCGTGCAGAGCTTGCAGGAAACTGTCGGCTGGGGGCGCGGACAGAGGAATCTCTTCCTTCGTCGAAGGGCGATACAGCAACCCGCCGTTCTCGGCGACGATCCATTCAAACAAGTCGATCTCCGGAAACGTCTGCATTAAGTCTGGCAGTTCGCGACCAGTTACCATCACCAGCCGCCTGCCTGTCGCCAGCAGCTTGCGCAGCGATTCGATGGTCGCGGCATCGACGCGGCCATTGTGGGCCAGGGTGCCGTCATAGTCAGTTGCCAGAACGTGGTATCGCATCTTGCCGCCTTAATGAGAGCCCGCTATGAGATTGCCGTTACGCACT
>CAZQUW010000012.1:42640-44997 GCA_964596215.1 uncultured Planctomicrobium sp.
AGTCGAGTGATCTATCAAAGCCCAGAAGTGAGGTGCCACCGGCTGAGCCAGTGCTGTGGGTGAGTTGAATAACACCCGGCACGGGCCGAGCCCGTGGCACCCGATCCCCAGATCAAACGTTGACCAGGGCACTCGTGCTGTGATTGCCCACAGACCTGCCGGACTGCCGCTGAGATCATCCCATGCCTGTTCGCAACCTCGATTTACACGGAAATGCTCCTGACTACTCACCGGTGGTTCTGTTATTGATTGATGTGATCAATGATCTGGAATTTCCCGGTGGGGATAAGCTGTTGCCATTTGCACAGGAGATGGCCGGGAACCTGGCGGCATTTAAAGAACGCTGTCGGGATGCCGGGATCTCCAGTGTGTATGTGAATGATAATTTTGGGCGCTGGCGCTCGGATTTCAATGTGCAGGTCAGTCGGTGTTCGCGGCCCGGCGTCCCCGGTGCCGAAATTGTGAAGCAGCTGTTGCCGGAGCCCGACGACTATTTCGTGTTGAAGCCCAAGAACTCGGGGTTCTTCTCGACCACGCTGGACTTGCTGTTGAACGCGTTGCATGCCGAACGCCTGATTCTGACCGGACTGACGGGTAATAATTGCGTCCTCTTTACCGCGCATGATGCCTACATCCGTGATTACCAGCTGCTGATTCCCAGTGATTGTATTGCGTCTCCCAGTGAGACCGAGAATCAGTTCGCGTTGCAGCAGATGCGGACCTTACTGAAGGCCGATGTCCGGGACTCCAGCGAGTTCGATCTGCGGGAACTACTGGCCGAGAACGATTCAGAATTGTCGGTCAATCGACATCATTTTCAATGACGTCCTGGCCCCGTCCACAGCTCCGCAGCCTTGTTACATCCTGAAGCGGACGCATTATTCAGCCGCCAATGAGCGAGCTGATCAGTCTCATCGAAATGCGGTTTTCGCGTGGTCGCGCATCTGCCATGGTGGCGTGCCGACAACCACGCTGCACCTGGCGAATTAAGGACTTAGGATTGACTTAAGCAGGCAGCCGCCGGCCGAGAGATGCAGTGCTTCCCTGTCGGCAACTACGTCAGCAACTACTGCAATGAGCCGAGGTTGATTCGTGCTGTCGTGTTGCCGCTATTGTGTTGTCCTGAGTCCAGTGTGCGGCGCGGCCGGACTAACGCCATGGCTGGTATGGTAAGTGCATAAGAACCCCTGACTAAACCGGCTGCGGGAAGTTCAGAACTGCAGTATCTCTATTAGTTCTGAGCTGCAGCAGAGGTTGAGTCAGGGGTAATAGTTTTAATCCCGGGACTCCTCAGGAATTGTGGTTCACCCCCCAATTCGGGCCCTGAGCGATTCACGATTCGAATGTCAGGTGACGGCGAAGAAAAAGCGAGGCAGTTAATGCTCAATGGCTCCCGCGAACAAGATCCTGGACACGATACTCCTGGACACAATACTAAGGTGAGCGCGGTCAGTGACGGCGTCATGGACAAGCGCCTCTCCGCAGCGGACTATTTGCCGGCTGAACTGACCTTGGAGTCATTACGGGCGGCGGCTGCGAAATGCGAGGGATGCGAACTCTATCTGCGTGCCACGCAAACGGTGTTTGGGACCGGTCCCGCGCCGGCCGCGCTGATGTTTATCGGCGAGGCTCCCGGCGAGAAAGAGGATGATGCCGGACTGCCATTCGTCGGACCTGCTGGAAAGCTCCTGGATGACGCATTCAACGCGGCCGGAATCAATCGGCAGGAAGTCTATCTGACGAATACCGTCAAGCATTTCAAATGGGAGCCAGTCGGCAAACGCCGCTTGCATGCGAAGCCGAATTCTCGTGAGATCAACGCCTGCCAGCCCTGGCTGTTGGCTGAAATTCAGACCGTTTCCCCCAGGTTGATTGTGTGTCTGGGAGCGACGGCAGCTCAATCCCTCCTGGGACATAAGTTCCGGATCACCCGCCAGCGCGGGCAGTTGCTGGCCCTGCCCAGTGGTCAGCAGATTCTGGCGACCTGGCACCCGTCATCAATCCTGCGAACTCCTGATGCCGATGCTCGCCATCGCATGCAGGAAGAACTGTTTCTGGATCTGCGTGCCGCGGTCAGCTTCACCCGCGAATAGGTTCACGCCGTACGCCCGGCCTGAACGCGATGAGTCACAATGTGATGTGTGTGCGGGGAAGATTCGCAGTTGTGATTGACCATCCCGCAGAGCGACCGTATCGCAGACGGTCCACTGACCAGGACTGGCAAAATGGACCAGGGCTGGCAAAATGAAATAACCGCTGCCCGGGGGAGACTCGTGCTATGACGAGCCCAACGAGACAGCGGTCAGGAGTGGGTATCAGCCCAGGTGGGCGAAGTGACTAAACGGCCCGACTAAACG
>CAZQUW010000013.1:0-31224 GCA_964596215.1 uncultured Planctomicrobium sp.
TAGATGTTGCCGACGTAACTTTCCTGACTGACTCGCTCGACGTACAGTTCTTCCAGGACCCCATCTTCAACGATGGCAATCCGGCTTTCCTCCGGTTGGAGGACGTTGATCAGCATTTCCTTCTTCATGCACGACCTTTCGTCGGCAGCGGGGTAGCTCCTGCAACCTGCATTGTCGGGAACTGCGAGAGCAATGAGGGCTCAGGCAATTCGAATGCAAGCCGCTCCCAGTTGGGGGCATGTGCCGGACTGGCTGTTGTTCGTCAGATTTCTGGGGCTCGCCAGAGCACGGCCTGATGTCGGAAAAACGCTCGACAGGAAGACCGGGGTGTGGGAAAGCAGGACAGCAAAGTGAGAACGGCACAGCCAGGTTCGATTGATCAACAGGCAGATCTCCGAGACGACTGATTGTCGCAAGCCCTGTTCGCCGGGCTGACACCGCAATCCCCTGTCCGTCATCCGGCGCACTGGCGCGGGGCGTTGACAGGGGACCATGCTGAGCCTGGCGAATGGAAATCGAGACGGTCGGAGGGACAAGAGCGGTAGCCGCGAAGAACTGAATCGGCGCGGGTTCGGACAGGTCACGCAATTCGTGACCAATTGAGTTCAGCATCACTCGCTCAGCCGTAACGGCTGGCGTGACGCTCAACTGCTGCTGTCCTGCTACTTGAGACCTGCAATCACACACGCTGGACGAACCTCAACTGGTTCGGATCCTCGGGACGCTGCCGAAACGTTCCCGAGGGATTTGTTCTAATGGAACTGAAATCGGTGGAATCATGATTCCGACAAGCTTAACGGACAGGGGACAGCCCTCGTGGATCTTCCGTCTGACCTCTCGCGACCTGACCAAAATGGTGCCGTGAGTGACAATAACGATCCCCGCGGCGTTCCAACATCATCCCTGATCAAGACTTGGGAACCCGAATACCGGACGGCGTAGTATGTCCGATCAGTGGCAATCTCGCCAGCGTGGGCCCGGGAATTGTCGGCGGGGCGTCAGCCGTAAGATAGGCACTCCTGCCCGTCTCTGCTGTCGACTCACCCAAACAGACGGGTAAGAGTGCGCATCTTACGGACCAATTCACGCGCCAATCTCTCGTGTACCCTTTGTTCTCTTTGCCCCCTTAGGGCTTTTACCTCCGCTCTACCAGCATCACGCAGAGCCACCATACCAGTCCGAAGCGTCAGCGAGTGGTTTTCCCGCGGGGGGGGGAATCACACCGAATCCACTCGCGCGCGATTCCGGCCGGTATGGGTCGCCACCGAACGAATTCTTTGCACTCTTTGCTCCCTTACCACCAATAACCCCGACACTGGAAGAATTTTCTCGTGCCAAGGCGCCCAAGGGACTGCGTTCCAACCGACCGATTTCGCTTCTTTGCGTCTTGGCCCGAGAACTTCCTCATTTCCGCGGGAGAAAGAAACCGCGACTTCTTTGTCTTCTTTGTCTTCTTTGCTCCGCTCACCCGGTGGACGGACACTCTTTCACTGTTTCGTCATTGGTCATTAGTCATGCATTCAGTATTCGGATTTCAGCATTCGTCATTTCCCCACCTCCTCTTCATACCCTCCACTCCCCCATCCGCTGAATTCCCCTAGGGTATCTCTGTTGCGGCGAACTCCGCGTTCCCGATTACCCAGAGTACTCCAACCATTTCAGGGAACATGAGTTACGAATATTTTCGAAATCATGGGCGCCCCCGAACTGGGGAACCGGTCCCGCCGATCCACGTGATACACATGCAATACCGGCGAGACGGCTGCCTTCGGCCGTCATCCTCCTGGAATTTCGGACGAGAACCGCACAAGTGCCCAAGAAATGGACGGCCGAGGGCGGCCATCCTACGGGTCGGTGTGCAAGTCAGCGTGCAGACCGGCGCACACACTGTTCAGGAGGGATTTCCCCTAGGGCTGCCGGCTAGAAATGCAAACACAGACGCGCTGAGATAACGGACGACTGACCGCAGCTCCGTGTTCTCTGCGGCCATGCATTCTCTGTGGCTCTATGTTCCAAAACTAAACCAGAAATCATCCACGGGCGAGTGCTATGCCATTCACACAGTGAGGGCCATTGAGTAGGGAGCCGGGGACTGACGGGGCTGGAAACCCGTCCCGCGCGGCGCATAGAAAAACCCTCGGGGGTTGCTAGCTTAACAGTTTGGGGTTGTGTCTGATTGAGACTGATTTATTGAATGGGTAGGCCAACAAATCAGGGGGACCCTCAATATTTCCCAAACTGCCAAACATGCGAACCTACCCGAGGGTCAGGCTGGGCATAATTGGCGTCAAGTTGAACTGAGTCTTGTGAGAACTGCTCAAACTTGACTGGCTGTCGATGATTAACATGCTAAGCAAGCAGCGTGCCAATCTGCGGATTCTTCGGATTTTCGTAAAGATTCGTTTAGGCGCCGAGCGCCGAACTCATTCGCTGAAACTCAGCAACCGCACTTAGGGCTGGAAAAAATCAGGTTCTATGCTGTTCGCATTGATGTTGTGACGATTGCCGTCGGTGAATGTGAAGTCCAGTCTGACTAGTGTTTCGGCGCCGAACTGGTTAGATTTGAGAGGCGGAGTCGGCGCCGACATCAATATTGGGCGCTGAAGTCTGGAGTTTCGGCGCTGTTTTGGAAGGGGGCGACATGAGTTTTTCACCCGTAGTCGGTCGCTGGAGTCTGGCTGCGCTGGGTGGAATCGTCCTGGTTTACGCGATGCTTGTTCTGGGCTTCGCCGCGACCACGCCTGACTTGGGACTCCGCTTTCTGCTGGCCGAGGACGGCCCCACGATTGGTCCGACCGTGCGTAACGTTTTGCCCACGATGAAGCATCGCGGTCAATATAAGCCCAAAGTCGGCGACCAATTGATCGGCTTAGGGGGAGCCAACGCCAAAGAAACACGCTGGCAGGAGATCTCGACCTTCCTGCATTTCACGAATGCGCTGAAACGCCTGCGAGGTGACACGCCGTTCGATGGGAAGTTGCTGGCAGGCTCGAATCCTTCTGAACTGGGCGATTCGATTCCCTCGTTTGTGGAAATTGAAACGGACTATTGGCTGGATCGTGACCGCTGGGTGGAAGCCCGATTTCTGGTGCAGGGTCAGTCGGAGCCGCAACGGACCTGGCTGCAGGTTCAATCACTGTCGCTGAATGAGCTGGGCTTGCCGCTGGTGTGGTTCATGCTGGAGCTGATGATCTTCACCGTCGGGGCGGTGGCCTTCTGGACTCGTCCGTTTGACCGCGCAGCACGGGTGTTTTATGCGATGTGCGTGGTGACGGTCGGCGCATTTGTGGGGGGCTATCACTGGTGGGTGATCGCCGGGACGCTCTGGCTGAACATTCCCTTCGCGATCTGCGCGGTCCTCGTGCCATCGGTGACGTTGCACTTCTTTCTGATTTTCCCCTATCCCAAAGGGCCGATTGCCACGCGACCTCGCCTCACGCTGTTGGCACTGTATGCACCACCCGCGGCGGGGGTGATCGTGCTGGTTTCCTTACTGTGCTATGGGTCATGGCTATTCCACACCCAGACCGATCCGGCCCGGTTGCAAAGCCTGCTGGAGTTTTTACGCAAGTGCATCTTCTTCTACATGGTGATCGCGACCACCTATTTCATGAGCACGCTGGTCGCGCTGGCCCGCAGCTTCTTCTCCACACGCAATACGCTGGAACATCAGCAGGTGGCCTGGATCTTGTGGGCCGGAGCCATCTCGACAATTCCCGTCAGCTACACCTTTTACCTGGCACAGTTTGATCGGGTCGCGTTTGCGGTCGGGCAGGGGACGCTGCCCATGTTCTTTGCCAGTTTGCTGTTCATGATGGCGTACGCGGTGGGTATCGCGCGTCACAAGTTGATGCTGGTCGAGCAGTTTTTCAGCCGTGAGACACTGTATTTCGTGGTCAGTGCCGTGGCGAACGGGCTTTACAGTACGCTGATTGCGGCCTCGACGCTGATCGCGATTTTCCAGCACATCCGGTCGTCCCGGCAGGCCCTGGTGGTCGCGGCGTTGTTGATGGTCGCCGTGATCTTATTGGGCTGGCTCCGGGATCGCGCGCAGCGACTGATTGATCGACGGTTCTATCGCGAAAAGTATCAGCTCGATAAAGCGCTGCAGCAGATGAATCAGATGGCTGGCCAGCTGATGGAGCCGTCGGCGGTCGCCGAAAGGATGCTCGCCTCCTGCCGGGACGTACTGCTCGTCGGCCACGCGGCCCTCTATTTCCTGGATGCCGAGCATCAGCAGTTTCGGCTGGTGGCCACCGAAGGAGGCAAGGAAGTTCCCGCCCAGTTCGCCGCGACGCCGCAATTGATTGCCGCGATGCAGCAGACACCCTCGCTGCAGCGCAGCGCACTGGGGCTGGATGATTTCGACCCGTTTATTCGGCGAACTCTGACCGAACTCAATGCGGACCTGCTGCAGGCCCTGGAAGTTGACGGTGTGATTGAAGGGGTGGTGCTGCTGGGCGAGAAGCGACTGGGAACCGACTACAGTGCGGAAGACCTGACCTTTCTGACAGCGATGGGGCAGGTCGCCGGCGTGGCGATGCACAGTGCGAAAGTCCATCAAGTTGTCGGGCGGCTCAATGAAGAGCTGCAGCACAACATCACCAAAATCTCCGAGCAGCAGCGGCAGATCTCTTTGCTGCAGTCCGAGATTTCTGCGGCGCATACGATGGTGGTCCCTGTGAAACCAGTCGAGCCCGCGGACGGCAGCGGCGCGGAATCGGGCTTTCAGTGTGAGAATATTCGGGGCAGCAGTCCGGGGGTGGTGCGTCTGCTGGAAACGGTTCGCAAAGTGGCCAGCAGTGATGCCTCGGTCCTGATCCGCGGCGAAAGCGGTACCGGGAAGGAATTGCTTGCCGAGGCCATCCATCAGAACAGCCCGCGCAAGCAGGGTCCGATGGTCAAGGTGCATTGCGGGGCGCTCTCGGCCGGACTGCTGGAAAGCGAGTTGTTCGGCCATGTGAAAGGGGCCTTCACCGGAGCTCACCGCGACCGCGCCGGCCGGTTTGAAATGGCCAATGGAGGCACACTCTTCCTCGACGAGATCGGCGATATTTCACTGGAGACACAGATCAAGCTGCTGCGTGTCCTGCAGGAACGGGAATTTGAACCGGTGGGTGGCACGCGGACGGTGCAGGTCGACGTCCGCCTGATCACGGCGACACACCAGAATTTGGAAAAATTGATTGCCGACGGCCGGTTCCGCGAAGACCTGTTTTATCGGCTGAATGTCATCACGATTACACCGCCGCCGTTACGGGAACGCCCGGATGACATCATTGAACTGGCGATGTATTTCATGTCGCGGGCCGCGCAGCGGTTGAACAAGTCGATTCAGCAGATCGAAGGGGTCGCTCTCGAACGCCTGAAGCATTATGCGTGGCCCGGCAATATCCGCGAACTGGAAAACGCCATCGAACGGGCAGTGGTGCTCGCCGAAGGGGAACGAATCACGCTGCACGATCTGCCCCAGGAAATCCTGGATGGCCCCACTGCCTGGCTGTCGACGGAACTTCGCAAGGCCAAGCGGATCGCAGGCCCCGCCAACCCAATTGTCACCCCCGAGGACGCAGAACTCTTGCTTGACTCGGAGCTGCGTCAATTGCGGTCCGCACTGGAACAATGCGGCGGCAACAAAGCTGAGGCCGCGCGATTACTGGGGATGCCGCGCAGCACGTTCTTCAGCAAGTTAAAAAAGTTTGCCTTGTCGTAGAATGTGTAATGAACACGTAAGAACTGAAGGTGCGCCCCGGCCTCTCGGCACGGGGCGCACAGGGAGATATTCTCCGTCGACCTCAAGCCATCCCGGATTCTTTCGATCCGCAAGAATTACCTTATGGCTTCTTTTCGGTGACGGGCTTCTTTTCAGCTTCGACTTTCCTGGCCGGTTCGGTCGTCGAGGGTGCCACTTCCGCCTTCTTTTCGCCCCCCTTGCCCTTGGCCTTCGCGTCGTCCGATTTCTTCTTGGCTTCCGCCTTGATCGTTTCCAGTTGCTTTAACTGTTCCGGAGTTAACACGGCCTCAACTTCCACTTGTTCTTTGTCCTTGAGAGCCTTCAGTTGGGCGTTGAGGGCGGCGATCTGCGGGTCGTAACCGGCTTGAATTTCCAGGATCTTCTTCTTTTGGTCTTCCGAGATGCCTAACTTGGCGTAGTTGTTAGGGAGGCGATTCACTGACTTCTTAGCTGCCGCAGGGGCCTTGGTCTCGGCCTTTTTCTCCTGCGCAACCAGTAGTGAACCGGCCATTAATACGGCGACCAGACTGCAACGTAATCCCGTCGTGCTCAATACCAACTTCATCGTAATGCCTCTGAGAAAAGTGTTGAAAACCCCAGGGTGTGCAAGACTCCGCATACGTACGTGAGTCACTGTACTGACATTCGATTAGTTACAATATCCCGAAGACTGTACTTATGCCACTGTAATTCCAATCTTAACAGTCAACGGCGAACGCTCGTTCCAGGATTCTCCACGTGTTAAGTTTCGAATTTGCAACAGTGTCCGCAGTGGCAGACGCAGAAAGATCTGAATTCCGCGCCGGATTGGCACGGTCGGCAGGAAAGCGTGAAACAGGGGATTGCAACTTCGGGTCTTGAATCTATCATGGGGGCTGAAATCTCAATTCCGGATCGATCTCTATTCACACCTCTTGATTGAGCCGCCATACGGTGGCTCCCGGTGAAGGAAGTGCAGCATGTCGAGCGAAGCGGCCGTGGCGGGGATGTCTTCCTGGCCCGCATTTACTGCGAGCCGTTACAAATCGGACGGTGGTTTTACGCTGAAGGGATTGGTCACACTGACGATCCTGTCCTGCTTGACCGGGGCGGCAGTCGGACTGCTGGCGGGACTGATCTCACAATGGTTTTTCATGGTGTTGATCTTCCCGCTCGGGATGGGCCTGATCATTGGCGCGGCCGGAAACGTCGGTGTGAAAGCCGGAAAAGTACGCATGCCGTTAGTGTGCGGAACCGCAGGATTCCTCGGAGGCTGCGTGGCCGTCGCGGCGATGCACGGCTGCGAGTTCTATCAGTTCGAGCGCGAACTGGGTGAAGTCCCTCCGGAGATTCGCGCGCTGGCCCGGAATTACGATCAACTACAGCCGCGGCGGCAGGAACTGGAGCAACCCGTGCAGGAGGTGCTGGCGGAACTGGCGAAGGATCCTGCTGCCCGCCAGGCGCTGGCCGTGAATGGACTGTTCAGTTTCATCGACCTGAAGGCGAAGCAGGGTGTCGAGATCAGCAGCGGCCGAGGTGGCGGCAAAGGGATGAACCTGGGTTATATCGGCAGCTACGTGTACTGGGGCTTTGAATTGTTGCTGATCGCGGGCGTCGCATTCGCCATGATGCAAGGAGCGGCGGCCGAGCCCTTCTGTGCTGGTTGCGGTTCGTGGAAGATTTCCAGTGTCGCCGGCGCATTCCTGGGCCCCGCATCCAACTTGAAGGAGTCGCTGGAGCAGGGTGACTTGACAAGCATTCATTCGCAAGCCGGGGAGGCCGGGGACAATCTGGTCGCCACCGTGTTTCAATGTCCGCAGTGCGGTCCCGAGGCCCCCATCGAAGTCCGGTTCGACAAGGTCACCATCAATGCCAAGGGAGAAGCCTCGACCAAGTCGCTGTGTACGGCCACGTACCCTGGAGAGGCCCTCGAGCCTGTGACACAACTGTTCGCCGCTGCCCAGGCAAAGGCCGCACCACCGGAAGCCGAATCCGTGGAAGAACCAGAGACACCGCCGTCGACGCCGGAATCATAAACACGGGAGTGCAGTACGCTGTCAACGTTTGCTTGTCGAATTGGTGCCACCGGCAAAGCGAGTGGCGCCTCGCATCCTGGCTTTGACAGCGCAATAGTACGCGAAAATCACTTTGCGGCACTGCGAGGCGCTGTCATGATTGCGTCGAGTTGAGCCAAGTCTGACTCGAATTCTGCCGCATCCATAGCTGGCGCTGGTGCGGCAATCGTGCGGGATTCGGTCGCACGCCACTTGCGGCTGCGACGTTGCATCCAGCGCACGGCGATCAGATCCACCAGCGGCCCCAGCATGCGGTTGAAGATCCCATAATGGGATCGACCACCGTGACGGGGGCGATGTGCCACGCGCACTTCCTGGACTTCAAAACCTTCCATCTGCACCAGTGCGGGCAGAAAGCGATGGAGTCCGTGGAACAGCTTGATCCGGGCGACAGCTTCGCGGCGAAACGCCTTCAGCGAGCAGCCAGTATCGTGGATCCCGTCCTGTAAGACCCATCTTCTGAGGGTATTGGCGAACTTGGAAGCCAGGTGTTTTGTCCAATGGTCCTGGCGCCCATATCTCCAGCCGGAGACCATGTCGCAGCCATCGAGAGCCGCCAGCAAGCGTGGAATCTCGTCGGGCGGATTCTGTCCGTCAGCATCCAGAGTCACGAGCACCGCGCCCCGCGCCGCGCGGAACCCCGCATCAAATGCGGCCGACTGGCCGAAGTTGCCATTCATCCGGAACCACCGCAGGCGTGGTTCACGAATCGACCAATGCTCGAGGATCGACGGCGTTTCGTCGGTTGATCCGTCGTCGATGACCAGGATCTCGGACTCGCCCGGCAGCAGGTCCAGAACCATCTGCAATTCGGACAACAGGTCCGGCAGGCAGGCGGCTTCGTTGTGAGCCGGGATAATGATCGAGCGTTGAATCGGCACTATCGAGTCCTTCGTCCGTGAAGGGGGCTGCGTGACTATAATCCGCGAACGGCTTTCAGGATCTTATCGTAATCGTTCTCAACGACGATAGGCTCATTTGCAAACGGCGTGGACGTGATGTCATTTTCAGCCAGCAGTTTGCGTGAGGATTCGGCGTGCGGTGTGTGATAGGCCACGGTGACATTAGGATCCTTCAGCTGATGGCCGGTCAAAATGCAGACGACGCGGTCGCTGGGGGCGATGACCCCCTCTGAACGCAACAGCCTGGCCCCCGCGACACTCGCCGCACTGGCCGGTTCGCAGCCGAAACCGCCGGCCCCGATCTGTGCCTTGGCGTCCAGGATTTCCTGATCGGTGACCTGCCGGACGACGCCGTCGCAGGCATCCAGTGCCCGCAGGGCCTTGATCAGATTCACCGGACGATTGATCTGAATGGCTGTCGCCAGGGTCGCCGCGCGACGGCCGTCCGAGTCCATCTGGGTGTAGAAACGCTCGATCAATTCCTGATCGGGGCGCCCGTTGTTCCAGCGCAGGCCCTGCTCCTGATACAGGCGATACAGCGTGTTCGAGCCGGCCGCATTGATGATTGCCAGACGCGGAATACGGTTGATCAAGCCGAGTTGCTTAAGCTCGATGAACGCCTTGCCAAACGCGCTCGAATTTCCGAGATTTCCACCCGGTACGACGATCCAGTCGGGCACTTCCCACCGCAGCGCTTCCAGCACGCGGTACATGATCGTTTTCTGGCCTTCCAGCCGGAACGGGTTGATGCTGTTGCACAGGTAAATCCTGGCGGGACCGGCGACTTCTTTCACGCGGGCCATTGCATCGTCGAAATCACCCAGCAACTGGAGGGTCTTGGAGCCGTAGTCGAGCGCCTGTGACAACTTTCCATAAGCAATTTTGCCACTGCCGACGAACACGAACACCTTGAACTGCTGACTTGAGCTGGCGTAAATGGCCAGCGAGGCACTGGTGTTTCCCGTCGAGGCACAGGCCGCACTGGTGGCGCCCACCATGTTGGCATGGCTGATGGCGGCCGTCATGCCGTTGTCTTTGAAGCTGCCGGAAGGATTCAAACCCTCGTACTGCAAATGCAGGTTACCCGCTCCCATGCCGACGTATTTGCCAACCGCGTGAGCCTGCTGCAGGATTGTCTGGCCTTCACCGATGGTGACGATCTTGTCGTCCGGTGCGAAGGGGAGTAACTGCCGGAAACGCCACACGCCGCTGAAATCGAGGGGCTGATGGCGGTTCGCCCAGCGGGCTTCAAATTCTTTCAAAGAACCCGGCACCGGCAGGCGGTCCCAGTCGTATTGCACGTCCAGCAGGCTGCCACAAGACGGGCAGGCGGTCAGTGTCTCGTCAACGGGAAAGGTTTCTGCGCAATCTAAGTTCAAGCACTTCTGATACGCGACGGTGGTTTGAACGGCGGTAGAAATTTTCTTCACCTTTTCCAGGGAGGTTTTTTACAACGAGCGACGCCCTGGATCACTGAATTTTTGGGGAACATGCAAACAATACGGTGCAGGTCGACGGGTGCCGTTCGCTGTGGCGATGGAAGTCACCGCGAAATGCTGCGAATGAAATCGACCCAGCCCGCAGCCACCTGGCGGTCTATGGGCGACCGCTGCGGCTTTTTATCGTCGCTGCACCAGGCTCGGCAGCAAGACATGACATTTTCACTGGTCAGGCCAGCATTGGGAAGGGCAAACCCGATTCGCCAGCCCCAAACGACATCAGGCCGAAGCAATCGCTTCGGCCTGATGAAATCTCGCATCAATATCCACTGAGGTTACTCGGCGTAGAACTGAGTCGCTTCTTCGACGATCAGCGGCTTCTGGATCGACTCGCTGGTCAATCGGGCTCGCAGCTTGGTGGTACCGGCAACGGTCCCCTTGATGGTGATCTTGTAGGTTAAGCTATCCCGGGCAGCCAGTTCGGTCGCTGGCTTGAAGATCAGCATGCCACTTTCGACGATGTGTCCGGTCGGCCCTTCCGCATTGACCAATTCCACGTCCGGCGGCAGCTCGCACGAGATCGCCACTTTGCTGGCACTCTTCGAGCCTTCGTTGCGAACACGAATTTCGTAGGTCATTTCGCTGCCAATCTCGATGGGATCGTCGGCGTCTTTGACTTCCATCACGAGGGAGGCAGCACCTTCGACGCGGGTCGCGACCACTGCGGTGGCTTCGGCTCCGCCATCACCCAGGACCTTGAACGCGTGGCGGAATTCACCCAATTTTTGCGGTGTCAGTTCCAGTTCCACCGTCGTTGACTGACCGGCTTCCAGATGACCGACGTACCAGCTGACCGTGCGACTCTGCGAATCCCAGCGGCCACTATGGTCGGCTTTGACATAGTCGAAGCCGGGTGAGACAACCTGCGTCAGGCGAACATTTTCGGTGGCGGTGCCGCTGTTATTGGTGACCGTCACTGAATACTTGGCGGCGCGGTGCATGTACCGCAGGCTCGGGCCAGTCGCCGCCAGCTTCAGGCTGGGAGCGAGGACATTGATACGAGCTTGTGTGGCATGTTCCAGGCTACCGGTGGTTGATTTGGCGATTACCTTCACAGTTTGCTCACCGCCGGCCATGGCCATCATGCCCAAACGGACAGTCCGAGTTTCTCCGGGCCCCAGCGGGCCGATTTCCGTCGTGGATTCCTTACCCGAGCTGCTTTCCAGGCCTGCCGGCAGGAATGCATGGATGACGACGTTTTGAGCGGTTCCCGTTCCGGGATTGGAGATCGTGATCGTCGCACTGGCGGGTTCACCGAGCTGAACTTCGTCGGCCAGCTTAACGGTGGCCTTCAGCATGGGCTCAGAAACCTGGAACGACTTGGCCGCCGTACCGGTGAATCGCACCTGGGCCGAGGCCGCCAGTTCCCCGCGTTTGGTGGGGACCATGGTCAGCTCAATCGTCTTCTGTTCGCCGGCTGCCAGGTTTTCAAACTGCCATTCCAGTTTGGCACTCGAGGATTTCGGGAAGGGAGCCGATTCCACCAGCTTGACCGATTCCGGGAAACTGGCTTCGACAATGATGTCCCGGGCGGGAACCTTGCCGTTGTTCTTGACGATCAGCACACACTGGCACTGTTCACCGAGCGTCACTTCGCCACGCGCTTCCCACGTTACGTCAACCTGGGGAGCCTGATTGTTGGCCGCCGGAGCGGAGTGCGTGGCAACCCGGGTGATCTCTTTGGTGCTGGCGGCAGTCTTGCTCGCGGCGCTGGTTGCGGTGCCAGCCGGTTTTTTCACCTCGGGCATCTTGGTGACGGTCGCTTTTGCGACGGGAGTTTTCCCGGGGGCGGCCTTCGGTACCGCAGCCGTGGCACTGGCAGGCTGGACTCGACTTTGAGTCATGCTGTCAGCGTCTTCTTTCAAGCCGGCATTCACGACCCTGGAAGGGCGTTCGCTGGGTTCGAAGGGATTGATTTCGAGTTCCGTGCCCGTCGCATCACGGCCGGAGACCGGCTGGATCCTGGGTTGAACCTTCTTGCCGCTCGTCAGATCTGCCGTTGGTGCTCTGCTGCCGGTGCTTGTCGTTCCCAGCAGTTCCTTATAGCGTGCCGCTTTGCGAGCCTGCACATTGGACGCGGGCAATTTCGCCGTCGAGGCGGTCGCCGCGGGTTTCGCGGGAGTGCCGAACGGGTCGGTCTCGCTGTCGAGGGCGGCAGTCGTTTCGGGGCGCGCTGCGGGCCGGCGAACTGGTTGTTTCCTGGGCGTTTCAGTGGGTGCGACGTCTTCAAATAATTTTCGGACCGCAGCATCATCGGTCTCGACCAGGTCTTCACTGCCGAGGTTCCGCGAAGCCGTCTTCGTTGCAGCAGGAGTGGCCTGGGTCGCCGGATATTTCGTGGCCGGGGCCTTGGTTGTAGCCGTACCGGGGGTGATCAGACTTCGTGTTCTCGGTGGCGCGGCCACTGGAGCGGCAGTCGGACGAGCGGACCTTGTGGCATAACGCGAACTGGGGGAGACAGTCCCGGTGATGCCGCTGGGAGCACGTGGTGCCGGTTCAGCGGTGAGTTCCGCTTCACCATCGGAGACCTTGGCTCGGGCGCTGGCCGCCGACTCTTCCGCGGGGGCCTCAGGATTGCGTACCTGGGCTTTGTTCTTGGAGTAAATCAGCAATCGAGACCGCCCGCCAAGAATGCTCTTCCGAGCAGGAGGGTCGGTTTCGTCGGCCGCGAACAACGCTTGCACGGCGCCGGCGGCGATACAAATGACTGGCAGCCACCAAATCTTGCGCATCCTGCACACTCCTTGAACATCCCTCCGGTCGACGGAGAATGTAGCGTGCTCCGCACGCCAAGGTTGAGACATTGCTGTCCACAGATCTTTTCAGAACGGGGTTCCCATCAGATCCTGGTGGGACGCGTTCGAATCGACCACGTTCGACAGAGTTTGCCGAGACACCTTCAAGTGTCCCCAGACAACTCTACATCGTCCTGTATCGGCTGTGTCGATCGAAGCACTTGAGACGATTTGGTAAGAATTTCCGATCGTGCGGCCTGTCAGGGGCGTACTCAGATCTGTGTCCAATCGCGAATCGGATTTCGTAAAGTCAATTCAAGACAATACTTACACAGACGCGTCGACTTGTTCTCGACAATACAGAGATCGTCAACAGTTGAAATCGGAGAGTGCCGCGGCTGCCGCCGGCGGAAACGAACCTATTCCGAGCGTTCGTCAAGTTGCTCACGCAACGCATCTCGTTCCTGACGCGTGACTTCCAGATCAAACATCAAGTACTTGATATCCAATCGAAGTTGCGACAATGCTTCCTGAACCAGACTGAGAATCCGGCGGCGACGGCGGGTCGATTCGACGACCTGTCCGTAGAGTTGCGGCAGCTCACCCTGATCCTGAGGCGTCAGGAGTGCGAGGCGCTTCCCAAGCTCCACGAGTTCTCTCGGGAGTTCGTCAGTACCTGCGTCGGGGATGCGTGAGTGTGTATTCTTCATAAATCCGCCCGGCTCCATACGCTCGAATCCTTTTCTCAGCTACAGATTCTGTGCCAAGCGACTACCGAATGCAACAGATTAGCCCAACCTGCATTGCTAATTGAGGTTATGGAGTTTTAGCAGATTTGTCATATGATAACATCGGTTGACAATGTTCCCGCTTCTCATCTTGGCGTTGTTCACAACAGCTATTAAAATCAACGACTTGTGTCTGATCCAAGTGTTTTACGGCGTGTCATCTGCTGGCAACAGCGCTGAACGCAGGAACTTGAGATCTTATGGGGAAATGGATTTTTTTGAGCGAATATCTCCCTCAAAAAATGCCGTAGGGAAGCGGCGCAAACTATGACACTCAGGGCCAACAGAGTGCATGAGGTCGGCGTCTCCAGCTGGAGGCGGTCTGCATGGATCGCTGTTTGCCTGTTGCTTGTCTCCGCACCCCTGCTCGCGGTGGATTTTCTGGAAGGATTCGACGGCGCGGAAACGAGCTGGACGATTGCCACCGATTCGAAAACCTGCCGGGTCGTAGACCATCGGCGGCATGATAAAATCCTCAAATACGGAACGGGCTCCGAGAACGTCGTCTTCGACGCGCAGCAGATTGCTCGCGCCGAACTCACCCATGCGCTCAGTCCGGCACGCGTGCTGGACGAACCGTTGACCGCGAATGTCTGGATCAGATCCAACCGCGCCGGTGCAAAGTTTTCACTCCGCCTGGTCTATCCTCATTTGACCGATCCCGAAACGGGGCTGATTGTTTTCCGACTGGTCGAAGGTGAGGCTTATGAGTCGGAGGGGAAGTGGCAAATGCTGTCCTGTAAGACCTCTGCCAAGGAGCTCAATCGGCGCAGTCAATTGCTGCGGGCTCAGTTTGGTGCGAAGTGTGATTTGACCGACGCCTATGTCGATCGCGCGTTCATTTCGCTGGAATTGGGAGCCGGAGCGACCGAGCTGTTTATCGATGAATTGAAGCTGGGACCGGTCGTCAGTCCCGGGGCTGATATTCCGGTACTGCCGGAAGCGGGCCCGGCCGCGGCCGAGTTGCATGATGTGAAGATGCAGCACGATCGCCTGCTGATCAACAACAAGCCGCGGTTTCCGGTGCTGTTGCCGTACCACGGCGAGCCCCCTGCCGAACTGGCGAATCTGGGCGTCAACATGGTCTGGATTCCACAATACGATGACCGCGAAGTGATTGAGTCACTGGCGCAAGTCGGGATTGGAGTTGTCGCCACACCACCGTTGGCCTTATCGCCGGACGGCGAAATCCTGGATGCGGAAAACGCCGGCCTGGCCCCGTTGGGGGAAGATCTGGATCCCATCCTGTTCTGGATGCTGGGAAATGAAATCCCCGCAAACGGAGCCAAGCGTTTGGGAAACTGGCGGAAGCAACTGTTGTCTGCCGACCGTCGGCGTCATCGCCCGTTAATGGCGAATGTGGCGGGTGGCGAGCGAGCCTTCTCGCGGTTGGTCGCGATGCTGGGGGTAAGTCGTCCGGTCCAGGGGACCAGTCTCGACTATGCCCGGTATCGCGATTGGCTGACCGACCGGCAACTGGCAGCCCGTCCCGGTAGTTTCATGTGGACATGGATCGATACCGAATACCCGGCAGATTTGCTGGCACTGCGGCAGACTCAACAGTTGATCCCGCCGGTCATGGAGCCCGAACAGTTACGTCTGCAGGCATTTTCTGCCCTGTCGAGCGGCATGCGCGGGCTGGGATTCTGGTCGACGCAGGGGTTGTACAACGAGGGCGCGGGAGCCGCCGAAACGCGGCTGATGTTGAAACAATTACAGCTCGATATGAAATTATTGGAACCCTGGCTGGCCACGGGTTCCCCCGTGGGCAACGCCAAGTTTCAGATGTTACGTCCCAGCACGCCGCCGTCAGTGGCGACTGCCGCGCGGAAGCCGGCCGTGGTGGCTGTGGGGCATGCGGTTCCCGCGCCCACCGGGCAGCCTGCGACCGATTCCTCGCATATTTCAGCGACCTTGCTGGAATCTGATTTTGGAACCTTGCTGCTGGGGACCTGGTTCGAGAACGATTCGCAGTTTGTTCCCGGCCGGATGGCGGCCAACGATGTGCAGATTGTCGTTCCGGGTATCAAGGAAACAGCCAAAGCCTGGGAAGTGACCACGACCGAGATCCGCCCGCTGGTCACGGATCGCAATGCGGTTCCGGGGGGCACGCTGATCCGCCTGCAGCAGTTTGAACTGACGTCAGCGATAGTGATTTCCTCCGACCTCTCACTGGGGGCCGACCTGCGCCGCCGGATGCGCGAGATCCAGGCGGAGAGTGCAACATGTGTCGTGCAGCTCGCACGGGCCAAGCTGAAGCGGGTCGAGGGTGTGGTCGAACAACTCCAGGCACTGGGACGAGCCCAGCCGGATGTCGATCGCATGTTGAAGAAGGCGCGGCAGCTGGCGGAAACCGGAACCAAGGATCTCGATCGAAAAGATTTTGTCGCTGCACGCAAGAACGGTGATTACGCTCTGCAGATGTTGCGTGTCCTGCAGCGGGCCCATTGGGATGATGCTGTCGCGACGACGACCCATCCGATCTCCAGCCCTCATACCATCTGTTTCCAGACACTCCCCGATCATTGGCGCATGCAGGCCCGCATTCAAGCCGATCGCACCCGGTCGTCAATGAACCTGCTCCATTCGGGTGACTTTGAAGACGAAGACACGTTCCGCACCGCCGGCTGGCAGCACACTCAGAATGATATCCCGGGAATCGCAGCGACTGCCGAGCTGGTCCAGGTTTCGGACCGCAAGGGATTCTGTCTGAGAATGGCCGCGGGCGTGGCTGACGACAAACCAGCGCCGTTGATCATTGCGGCGGCTCCCGTCACGGTGGTCACTCCCAGCGTGCCTGTTCGGAACGGCCAGACCCTGCGAATTCAGGGGTCTGTGAAGTTGTTGCGAAACATCACCGGGTCGCGCGACGGATTTCAGATCTGCGATTCCAGCGGAGGCGCTGCCAGGTCCGTTCACTGGACCCAGTCCGGAGAATGGCAGCGATTTGAAATTCTGCGGGAAGTGACCGCGACGGAATCACTGTCGCTGAAGCTGACCCTGTTCGGAATCGGTGACGTCCTGATTGACGACTTGAAGATCGAACCACTCGAGTTGCCCGGTGCGAAGCTTCCGCCGGCGGAATGATATCCCGTGGCGAGCGTCCGGCGTGAGCCGGATGGTTGTCCTGCGATTGCGCTGATCATCGACCTGTAATAGGCAAAAACCTGGGTCGGATGACAAATCTCATCGACGGTTTGTGCCGTTCGCTAACAACCATTTCGCGTCTCTCAAACCTGCGCGCCGGATCATTCACGGATTACTTAATCGGGCGGTGCTCAACAGCAAAATTTGAATCCACCTGACGGTGACTGAAGGTCGCCAACAACCATCCGGCTGACGCCGGGACGCTCGCCTTGGCGGTCACTCCCACTTCGTAATCACGCCCCCGAGTACGCGCGATAATCCTGCTTCCGTCTGAAGCAACAAGGCACCCTGCTGATCGACCCCCTGGCACATGCCAAGCGTGACCCGGTCGCCCACCGTATGTTGCACCAACCGGCCACGCAGGAAGCACAGGTCGTTCCAGCGTTGCGGGAGTTCCGGTGAGTTCGCTGCCAACTGCTGCAAGTGCTGGTCCAGTTGCTGCAGGACTTGAATCAACACGGTAGCCAGGTCCCAGGTTCGATTGGAAACATCGCACAATGCGGTGGCCTTGGACCACAGTTCCTCCGGGGCCGTGTGGAGAGAATTGTTGACGTTAATACCAATCCCCACGATCAGCTTGCCAGTTTGACGTGGAGGAATCTCCACCAGAATGCCACAGATCTTACGACCGTGCAGGAAGACGTCATTGGGCCATTTCAGACCGATCTCGGCTTGCGGCAGAAGTTCCTGGATGGCGGCACAGACCGCGACTCCCGCCGTCAGCGAGACCTGCGGCCAGCGTTCCTGCGGCAACCCCAGGTCTTTGGTATCGAGCAGCAGCGAGAAAGTGAGCGCCCCATCGGAGGCCCACCAGCGATTGGAGCCTCGACCACGCCCCGCAGTCTGCTGCAACGCCCAGATCAGCAGGGGGGATTCGCTGGCAACCTCGGCCGCCGCCAGGTCACAGGCCCGGTCGTTCGTCGAGCCAATTTCCGCATGGAATTCAACCTGTTTGACGAACGTCTGGGCGATGATCTGGGGCACGGGGGGCATAGGTCAAGGAACTTTTCACCAGGCATCGCAGGAGTCCCTGCGGCCCATCCCGCCCCCTTATTAAGGTGGGACGAAAAAGACCGAAGGGACATCAAAGTTTTCAGCTGAACGCTGCTGTTACTTATATGTCAGCAACAAATCGCCCGTCTGAATTTGCGTGGCGGGCGTTACCAGCACCTGCGCGATGATGCCATCCTGCTCGGCGTAGACGGTACTCTCCATCTTCATGGCTTCGACGGTGAGCAGCTTCTGGCCCTTCTTCACGTGGTCACCGATCTTCACATTGACCGAGACCACCATGCCTGGCATGCCGGCACCGACTTGCTTCGGATCGGCCAGATCGGCCTTGGCGTTACGCTGGGCTGTTGGCTCGAGTTTACGATTAGTAATCGTGACTTCGCGCGGTTGACCGTTTAACTCGAAGAAGACGGTTTGCGTACCGTCGGGATGAGTATCCCCCTGCGTCAAATACTTGATGATCAGGGTCTTGCCCGGTTCGATCTCCACCGCAATTTCTTCTCCCGCATCCTGACCGAAGAAAAAGGCCGGGGTCGGCAGCACGCTGGTATCGAAGTACTCGGCCTGGTGCGCGGCAAATTCACGGTAGACCTTGGGATACATCAGGTAGGACAAGACATCCTGCGTCGTCGGCTCCCGCTTCAGGAATTTCTTCACTTCTTCCCCGGTAGCGGCAAAATCGACCGGCGGCAGCGTTGCCCCGGGACGGTCAGTCAGGCCCGGCTGGCCACGCAGAATCCGCTTCTTCACTTGTTCCGGGAAGCCACCCGGCGGCTGCCCCATCTTGCCGCCGATCAGATCGATCACCGATTCGGGATAGGCCAGTTCGCGATCGCTGTCGAGCACGTCCTGGGACTTCAAGTTGTTGGCCACCATGAACAGCGCCATGTCGCCAACAGACTTGGAAGTGGGGGTCACCTTGACGATGTCGCCGAACAGCTGGTTGACTTCAGCATAGACCAGGCACACTTCCGCCCAGCGTTCCGACAGCCCCAGCGCCTTGGCCTGCTGGTACAGATTGGTGTACTGTCCACCCGGCATTTCATGGCGGTACAAGTCGGAAGTCGCCGGAACCGATTCCCCGTCAAAGGGCTTGTAGAATTCGCGGACGGCCCGCCAGTATTCGGCGAGTTCGTCGAGATGCTCGGAATTTAACCCGGTATCCTTCGAGCTGAAACGCAGAGCTTCGACCAGCGTGTTCAAGTTGGGCTGCGAAGTCCCACCCGACATCGGCGCCATGGCCGCGTCGAAGATATCCAGTCCCGCCTCGACCGATCGCAGGATCGAACCAGACTGCACTCCGGCCGTGTCGTGCGTGTGGAAGTGGATCGGAATGCCGATCTCTTGCTTGAGGGTCTCGACCAGCAGCTTGGCGGCGTAGGGTTTGCACAAGCCGGCCATGTCCTTGATGGCCAGGATGTGGGCCCCGCGTTTTTCCAGGTCCTTGGCCAGATCGACGTAATACTTCAGGCTGTACTTCGTACGCTTGGGGTTCAGGATGTCGCCGGTGTAGCAAATCGCCGGCTCGCAGACGGCGCCCGCCTCCAGGACAGCTTCCATCGCCACCTGCATGTTGGGCACCCAGTTCAAGGCATCGAACACGCGGAAGACGTCGATACCGGCCTGGGCCGATTCCTTCACGAACGCCTTGACGACGTTATCGGGGTAGTTCGTATAGCCCACGGCGTTGGAGGCCCGCAACAGCATCTGGAAGAGGATGTTGGGGACCCTGGCCCGCATCTCTGCCAGGCGCTGCCAGGGGCATTCCTTCAGGAACCGCATCGACGTATCGAACGTTGCACCGCCCCACATCTCCAGTGAAAACAACTGGGGACACCACCGCGCGTAAACGTCCGCAATCTGCAACAGATCGTAGGTACGGAACCGGGTGGCGAGCAGTGATTGATGTGCATCGCGGAAGGTGGTGTCAGTGATCAGGGGCAGCTTCTGCTCGGTGATCCACTGGCTGAAACCCTTCGGCCCCAGTTCCTTCAGCCGATCGCGGGTCCCCTTGGGGAGCGGTTGCTGCAGGTCGACCTTGGGGACCGGTGCGGGCTCACGGCGCGTGGCCTTTATTTGCCCCGAAACTACCGGGTTCCCGTTGATGGTGACGTCACCCAGGAAGGTCAACAGTTTCGACGCCCGGTCGCGACGCTTGGTGTACTGGAACAGCTCTGGCGTTTCATCAATGAAACGCGTGGTGCATGTGGCGGCTTTGAATTCCTCGTTCGTCATCAACTTCATGAGGAACGGCAGGTTGGTTTTAACCCCCCGGACGCGGAATTCCTGCAGGCTGCGTTCCATGCGCGTGATGGCATCAATGAAGCGTCGTCCCCACGCGGAAACTTTTACCAGCAAGGAATCGTAGTACGGATTGACGACGGCTCCGGAAAACGCCGTACCGGCATCCAGTCGAATGCCCATGCCGGCGGCCGAGCGATAATTCGTCATGCGGCCGTAATCGGGCAGGAAGTCGTTCGACGGGTCTTCCGTCGTGACGCGGCATTGGATCGCAAAGCCGTTCACCTTCACCGAATCCTGAGTCGGAATTCCAATGTCGTCATGCGACAGAGGCGAACCCTGGGCTACCAGGATCTGCGACTTGACCAGGTCGATCCCCGTGACTTGTTCGGTCACAGTGTGTTCCACCTGGATTCGCGGATTGACTTCAATGAAGTAGTACTTATTGGTGTCGACATCGACGAGAAATTCGACGGTCCCGGCATTCTGGTATTGAACTTCCTTGCCGATCGCGACCGACGCATCCAGTAACGCCTGGCGAGTCTGCGGATTCAACACGGGTGCCGGAGCGATTTCCACGACCTTCTGATGTCGCCGCTGGACCGAGCAATCGCGTTCAAACAGGTGGACCAGATTGCCGTGTTTGTCCCCCAGCAACTGGACCTCGATGTGCTTGGCCCGCTCGATGTATTTCTCCACGAAAATATCGGGGCTGCCGAAGGCGGTCAGCGATTCGCGCTGGGCCGATTCGAACGCGGCGGCAAACTGTGAGGCATCGCGGACGACACGCATGCCACGACCGCCGCCCCCTTTGGCCGCCTTAAGGATTACAGGGAACGTCTGATCTTCGGCCTGTTGCAGACCGTCGTCAATTGTGGTGATCGGTCGGTTGCTGCCACCCAGTACCGGGACTCCGACTTTGCGGGCGATATTGCGCGCCGTGATCTTGTCGCCGAGAGCTTCGAGGGAATGGACCGACGGCCCGACAAAAATGATTCCGGCATGCTCGCAGGCGCGGGCCAGTTCGGGATTCTCGCTCAGGAAGCCGTAACCGGGATGAATGGCGTCGACTTGATACCGCTTGGCGACCTCAATGATGTTGTCGATATTGAGATAGCTGCGAATTGGCTCGCCTTTGTTGCCCACCTGATAGGCTTCGTCGGCTTTGAAGCGGTGGAGCGCCGCGCGGTCTTCCCACGCGTAGATCGCCACGGTGCGAATCCCAAGCTCATGCGCACTGCGAAACACGCGAATCGCAATTTCACTTCGATTCGCCACGAGCAACTTGGAAATGGTCTTCTCTGGGTGGTTCATCAAGTCAAGTTTTCTTCGCGGTCAACGTCCTGAGAATCCCTCCCCGGACATCAACTGAGTCATCAATCAGACTGGAGCGGCGCCGTCCCAGCCATGCCAAGTGGAGCGTCCAATTGGCGTCAACCAGCCACTTCGCATTTCAGCGTGTGAGCATTTCACGAGAACCGCAGGACAAGGTTACGGTCCCGCGACAGGTCTGGTGGGTGTTACCTGATTCTGCGGCTCAGTCTAGCCAGTTGCAGAGGCGGTTTCCACATGCCAATCCGGTCACCCTGAGGTCCGTGCGTAAGGGGGGGCGTCAAGGTCCGTTAGCAGGGATTGTGCACAACTGCCACTGGTTCTCGGTTCGCCCGGCGGCTTCCTCCGCCGATTCGCCGAAATTCTGCGATCCATGAAGATGATGGGCAGTTTGGGCCATCGAACCGGGGTTCGATGTTCGATGGATCGATTGACCGTAACACTTTTCTCCATAGGTTCTTATGGCGTCGTCTCTTGCCGGACAAACGTTTGGCAAGCCGGGTAAGTATCGCTGACTTGATCGAAGTATCGGCCCGAGGTACACTTGCGGACTCGATTTGGTCGACAGCCAATAGTCTATCTAACGTTGCGAGACTGATTTGATGTCGGTCTCAAGCTTGGCATCAGAAGGTTGCAGTGTCATGAAGCGGACAGCAAAACAAAAACGAACTTTGCGTGATCGAGCCAAACGGCGCCAGCTCCTGCGTCGCCGCCGGAACGCCAAGAATCCATAAACCGGATTCTGCTCAGCGCAGTTTGAAATTCAGGACACGGGTTCGATGCATTGTCGAACCCGTGTTTTGTTTTATGCGCGGTGAGGTTTTTTGGCCCCCATACAAGCTCGAGGCGTCAGCGAGTGCAGCTCCTACGTTGACGATACGGCACTTGCTCGCACTTTACGCCTGTATCGATACCAACAGCGAATGCCATCTGCACTAACAAAAAAAGCGTTCCGAGCAACGTAAAGTTCCTCGGAACGCTTTCATCATCGTGGATGACAAGTGCGGGCCAACGCCTGTCATCCTGACTTAGAGCCTTGATACTGCATGCACTGTGCCAAAACGCACATTTCGTTTCTGTCGCTCACTGATCGTGGTTTTGCTGGTAATTTGCTGTCTGATGGCTTTCGCCTGTGTGGCAAAGCGAGACGAGTGTTGCAAAACGATACAGCATTTTGCTGAGATGTCTTTGTCGTTCAAGCGAGCGGCAGGTTCATCAGCAGGCACCTCGTTTGCCACAGGCCAATCGTCTAACGCAAACGTCACGCCAACGAATTTCGCGGCCGGTGTAATTAGAGTCAGGATGGGGCATTACCAGTGAAGCTCAAACGACAACCCGAAGATTTTCAGGTTGAAGAACTCTCGCAGTTCCCCACCTCCGGAGGGATCTTCGCCCTCTACCGTCTGACGAAACGCTCGATGGGCACTCCCGAGGTCGTCGAGGAGATTTTACGGCGCTGGAAGCTGCCGCGCGATCGGGTGTCTTATGGCGGGCTGAAGGACAAGCACGCGCTCACGACCCAGTTCGTGACCATTTTTCAGGGACCGCGGCGCGACCTGCGTGAGAAGGCCTTCGAACTCGTTTATCTGGGGCAGGCTGATCGCCCCTTCACTCCCCATGATATCGCCGGCAACCGGTTTCTGGTGACGTTGCGGTCGCTCAAATCGGAATCGATCGAGCCCATCGTGGAAGCCATTCGCCAGGTCAAGCAGCACGGCATTCCGAATTATTTTGACGATCAGCGGTTTGGCTCGGTCGGGTTCTCGGGTGAATTTGTTGCGCACCCCTGGTGCATGGGAGACTACGAACGGACTTTGTGGTTGGCATTAGCCGATCCCAATGAGCATGATCGCCCCGATGAGCGGGCTGAAAAACAGATTTTGCGCGACCTGTGGGGGAACTGGAACGTCTGCAAGCAGAAGCTTTCGCAGTCGAATCGCCGCAGCATTATTACTTATATGGACGATCGCCCCGGCGACTTCCGGGGGGCGGTGTCGCGGTTGCGAGTCGACCTGCGGGGGATCTACCTGGCAGCCTTTCAGAGTGCACTCTGGAATCGGCTGCTGGCAGCCTGGCTGCAAACGGTCTGCCGCCCGGAGCAACTGGTGGCGGTCCCGCTGAAATTGGGGGCGGTCCCCTTCTTCCTCGAACTGGAGCCCGATCAACGGGTTCAGTTGCAAGCGACCGACTTACCGTTACCCTCGGCACGCATCAAGCTAGAAGCGGGGCCCATCGCCACGGTCATGGATCGAGTGCTGAGCGACTTCGGGATGGAACTGCGCCAGATCCGTGTGAAGTATCCCCGTGACAGTTTCTTCTCCAAAGGCGAACGCCGGGCCGTCATTCTGGTCGACAAGGTCGAACATCTGGTCGCGCCGGACGATCTGGATCCCGGCCGGCAGAAGATCCGGCTGGGCTTCGATCTGCCCCGTGGATCCTATGCCACGATCTTCGTGAAACGCCTTACTGAGTTGAACTCATTACATGTCGCCGAGCAATTCAGTGAAGTTGACGACGAGGAATAAGCGTCCTTGATTGCTCCGCGATCAAGGACACTCTGCGACAAACCTGTCCCACCCGCTACAATGCATCGTACGGAAGACTCGTAGAAGAATACGTACCGGGAACATGTGCGTGGGATGGTGACAGATGCAGTTTCGATTTTGCCTTGGTAACGCGGGTCAGATCGCTGCTGGGTTGCTGAGTCTGGTTGTGTTGACCGCCGAGAGATCTCGCGCCGACGAACCGCAAGTCAAACCCGACGCCGCAGTCGACTTTGCGCGTGATATTCGACCGATTCTGGCCAATCATTGCTGGAGTTGTCACGGTCCCGACGAACAGTCGCGCCAGGCCGGGTTAAGGCTTGATTTGCGGGCCGGGGCAACCGCGAAGCTGGAATCGGGCACTGTTGCGATTGACATCGGGCACCTGGCCGACAGCGAATTGCTGGTGCGTATCGGTTCGACTGATGAGGCGGAGATCATGCCGCCTCCCGCTTTCAAAAAGCCTCTGGCGCCCGCTCAGGTCGAATTACTGCGGCGCTGGGTGAGGCAGGGAGCCAAGTTTGCGCAGCATTGGGCATTCATACCGCCGGTCAGGCCCCCGCTGCCGGCCGTCAAGGAGACTGCCTGGCCTCGCGAGACGCTCGATTACTTTGTGCTGCAGAAGCTGGAGGCGGCCGGGTTACGTCCGAATCCGACGGCTGATCGAGCGACACTGCTGCGCCGCGTAACCCTGGATCTCACTGGGGTGCCGCCGTCAGTCGAGGAACTCGATGCCTTCCTGGCGGATGATTCCCCCGGCGCTTATGAACGGGTGGTCGACCGGCTGCTGTCGTCCCCGCGTGCGGCCGAACGGATGGCGTTACAGTGGCTGGATGCGGCGCGCTACGCCGACACGAACGGCTACAACAATGACGAAGATCGGACGATGTGGCCGTGGCGGGATTGGGTGATCAAGGCGTTTGCCGACAACCTGCCCTATGACCGCTTCCTGATCGAACAGTTGGCGGGCGACTTGTTGCCCCAGCCAACTCTCGCCCAGCAGGTGGCCACCGGTTTTAATCGCAACCATGTGTTGACCACCGAAGGTGGAATTGTCGAGGAAGAGTATCGGGTCGAGTACGTCGCTGATCGCGTACAGACGACTTCGACCGTATTTCTGGGGCTTTCTTTTCAGTGTGCACGCTGCCACGACCATAAGTTCGATCCGCTGACGCAGCGGGATTACTATCGCTTCTTCGCCTACTTCAACAACGTTTCTGACAAGGTCCTGGGGTACAACAAGGGGACTCCCGCGGAGCCATTTGTGTCAGCCCCGTCGGCATTGCAGCAGGCCGAAGCGGCCCAGATTCAGATGGCGCGGCAGTCGGTTGAGAAGCAACTCGCGGCGCACATCGCCGGGATTCAACCCGCCGTTGAGAAGTGGGAACGTTCACTGTCGGCAGAGGAGAAACGGGTCACCACCCCGGCCGGACAGACGCTGGTGATTGCCCTGGATGAAACCACTGGCGACCAGGCCAGGTTGACGATTGCGAAATCGGCGGAGGGTGTTGCGCCGCAGGAGGCCGTTGCGGGCAAGGTGCGTGGCAAGGCGACGTGGAAGCCCGGAAAACTGCTGGGGGCCTTGGAATTTGACGGCCAGACCCTGATTGATTGTGGCCAGCACGGTGTCTTCGATAAGACCGATCGCGTCTCGTTCGGGGCGTGGATTTTTCCGACCTCGGCCAGCCCGAGCACGGTGCTTTCCAAGATGGACGATGCCCAGGCGAATCGGGGTTACGATTTGATCATCGAAGGGGGAAAGCCTGCCGTTCACCTGATCCATCATTGGCCCGACAATGCCCTGAAAGTCATTGCCAGGCAGCCGATGTCGTTGAATGCGTGGCATCATGTGCTGGTGACCTGGAACGGCGCTGGACCGGCGAGCGGCGTGAAGATCTATGTGGATGGCGAAGTCCAGGTACTGGATGTCACCACGGATCAATTGAAGGACTCGATTAAAACCGAACAGCCGTTACGCATCGGACAACGCAGCACGTCAGTGGCTTTCCAGGGACTGATTGACGACGTGCGATTTTTCCAGGGAGAGCTGACTGCAGAAGATGCGAAGCGGCTGGCAGAGAGCAAATCGCTGTCCACGCTGGCTGATGTCTTTGAAGTCCCCGCTGCCAATCGGACTGATCAGCAGCGAGAACAGCTGCGGAATTATTTCCTGGAAGTTATTGATGCAGATTCGCGACGCTGGAAAGCGGAACTCGGAGAACTGACACAGCGGCAGCAGAAGTTGGAGGGGGCAATTCCCAGGACAATGGTGATGGCCGAACTCGCGCAACCGCGGGAAACGCATCTGCTGGCGCGCGGCCAGTATGATCAGCCGGGGGACAAGGTCGTCGCGGGTGTGCCGACGTTTTTGGGGGCTCTGCCGGCCAATGCCTCCGTGAATCGACTGGGCCTGGCGCAGTGGCTGACGTCTCCCGACCATCCTTTAACCGCCCGCGTGGCCGTCAATCGCTGGTGGGCCGGTATCTTCGGTATTGGGCTGGTGGAAACGGTCGAGGACTTCGGGACACAAGGCGCATTCCCCAGTCATCCGGAATTGCTCGACTACCTGGCAACCCAGTTGATTGCTCAACGTTGGGACGTGCGTGCGGTTCTCAAACAGATCGTGCTGTCGGCTACCTACCGCCAATCCTCGTCCGCGACGCCGCAGCAGATCGCGCAGGATCCACACAATCGCCTGCTGGGGCGAGGTTCGCGTTATCGACTCCCTGCGGAGACCTTGCGCGACAGCGCGTTATCGGTCTCTGGCCTGCTCCGGGAAAGTCTCGGTGGACCGAGTGTCAAACCCTATCAGCCTGCGGGATTGTGGGAGGAAGTCTCGGTCGAACGCCGGTTCAAGTATGTTCCAGACCAGGGTGACGGAGCATACCGGCGTAGTATGTATACGTTCTGGAAACGGACCTGCCCGCCCCCGTCGATGTCGACTCTGGACGCCCCTGATCGTGAGACCTGCCTTGTCCGTCGAGCCCGTACGAACACTCCCCTGCAGGCCTTGGTTTTATTAAACGACCCGACATACGTGGAGGCAGCGAGACAATTGGCGGTCCGCATTATTCGGGAAGGTGGACCGACGGCCGAAGGCCGCTTGGCATTGGCCTGTCGAGCCAGCCTCAGCCGGGGCCCCACTCCTGCCGAGAAATCCCTCCTGCTGGAATTGTTGACGAGCGCTATCAACCAGTTTGCGAAACAACCGGCTGCTGCCGACGAATTATTACGGGTCGGTAACGCCCCCCAGGTGAAGGATATCTCGGCCCCCGAACTCGCTGCCTGGACCACCCTTTGCAGCCTGCTGCTGAACCTTGATGAAGCGCTGACTCGGCATTAAACGAGTGCCTTGCTCCGTAACTCCTCGGGTGGGCCGAGTGTCAGGCCCCCTGGATTCTTTAGCGATGACACAGATGATCTCTACCAAAGCCTCGGGTGCCGGGCGGCAGTCAGGGCAACCGAGTTCGATCTGTGCGAATTGATTTCAAAAATATGACTCAACCTATCATCACATTGTTGACCGATTTCGGGACTCGCGACAGCTATGCCGCCCAGATGAAAGGCGTGATCCTGGGGATCAATCCGCGAGCCTTGATCGTTGATATTTCGCACGACATCGAACCACAGGCGATTATGCAGGGTGCGATGTGCCTGGATGAGGCGTTCGATGCATTCCCGGCCGGCACGATTCACGTGGTGATCGTCGATCCTGACGTGGGAACGACTCGTCGCCGGATTGCTGCAGAAGTCGGGAGTCAACGGTTTG
The DNA here is from genome assembly GCA_964596215.1 of uncultured Planctomicrobium sp. Taxonomy (GTDB): domain Bacteria; phylum Planctomycetota; class Planctomycetia; order Planctomycetales; family Planctomycetaceae; genus JAKFVC01. The sequence goes on from CAZQUW010000013.1 coordinate 27,756, forward strand.
TCGGTCCGGATAACGGGCTGCTGACATTTTTGTCGCGACGTCATGCCATTCAACGCGTCCATCATTTAAATTCGACGCAGTTTCATCGGCATCCGATGTGCGCCACGTTTCACGGTCGTGATCTGTTCTCGCCCGTGGCCGCACACTGGAGCCTGGGGGCCGACATCACCCAGTTCGGAGATCCGGTCACCGCACCGCTGGCGGAACTGCGCGTTCCGAGGGTCGACAAGCAGGAGCGTGAAATCCTGGGAGAAGTCCTGGCGATCGACCGGTTTGGAAACATCACCTCCAACATCAGCGGATCCGATCTGCCGCTGGAATTCCCCGCGACAATCTTCACGCACATCGCCGGTCAGCAGCTGAATCGGCTGAGCAGCTACTATTCCGAACATCCACCGGGCGCATTACTCGCCCTGATTGGCAGCTCGGGGCGTCTGGAAGTGGCCCAGAACCTGGGCAATGCCGCTGAGACCTTGCAGGTGTCGGTCGGGGATGAGGTCTATGTGAAATGGTAACCCCGCAGCCTGACTCTCCAGAGTCGGGCGGATCTGAAGAGTTAAGGGTGAAGGGCATTTCGTCTTCCACTTCGTTTCGCTCCACCGTCTCGCCGTGTGCAACAAGAATTTGGTTTATCTCAAATCGGTGTGCTCCTGCGAGTAGGGTATGGTCACGCTGCGGTCGGCGCGAGGTTTGACAACTGGCCGTGTGGCTCGTCACACTGCAGTGACCGATCGAGTAGACCGGCCGTGTGAATTCTGATTCTCAGGAGAGCCTCCAGCGTGTCGCAAAAAGTTTCAGACTCCGAATCCGGAGCCTCACAGGCCGATCTGGATGCCGTCGAACGGATGGCTGCCAGTTATCGTCGCGTCACCTCGGAACTGGGCCGCATTATTGTGGGCCAGAACGACGTTGTTGAGCAATTGCTGATTTCCCTGTTCGCGGGCGGACACTGCCTGCTGGTCGGTGTCCCGGGGCTGGCGAAGACGTTAATGATCCACACCCTCGCACAGGTGCTGGACATGTCTTTCAGCCGCGTGCAGTTCACCCCCGATTTGATGCCCGCCGACATCACCGGGACGGAAGTCATCCAGGAAGACAAGCTGACCGGGACCCGCAACTTCAAGTTTCTGCCCGGTCCAATTTTTGCCAATATCATCCTCGCCGACGAAATCAACCGCACGCCCCCCAAGACTCAGGCCGCGCTGCTGGAAGCGATGCAGGAGCATCAGGTCACGGTCGGCGGTCAACGGCACCCGTTGCCTGAACCGTTCTTCGTACTGGCTACGCAGAACCCGATTGAACAGGAAGGGACCTATCCCCTGCCGGAAGCGCAGCTGGATCGCTTCATGTTCAATGTGCTGGTGGAATACCCCAGTGAAGATGAAGAGTTTCAAATCGTCCGGCAGACGACATCGGACAATCGTCCGGAAGTCGCGCGGGTCCTGGGACGCGAAGAAGTCGTGGCCTTGCAGCACATCGTCCGCAAGGTGCCGGTGGCCGATCACGTCATTCGCTACGCCATGCAGTTCACCCGCATGACGCGGCGTGAACAGGGGCAGGTCCCCGACTTTGTGCAAAAGTACGTCACCTGGGGGGCTGGTCCCCGGGCCAGCCAGTATTTGATCCTGGGGGCCAAAGCGCGGGCCATGCTGCACGGTCGCGAATACGTCAGTACTGACGATGTCAAAGCGGTAGCCCTGCCTGTGCTGCGACACCGCATCATCACAAACTTCAATGCAGAGGCCGAAGGGATTCGGTCAGATGACATCGTCCGTCGTCTCGCCGAATCGATCGTCCCCGATTCCGGACAGGGGAATTCCCGTGGAAAGCTACCAGAAGTATTTCAATCCCGAGACTCTGGCGCGGCTGGCAGGACTTGAACTGCAGGCCCGCCAGATCGTCGAAGGGTTCGTCGCGGGTTTGCATCAAAGTCCCTATCACGGCTTCTCCATCGAATTCGCCGAACATCGCGAGTACGCCCCCGGTGACGATCTGCGGTATGTGGACTGGAAAGTCTTCGGTAAAACCGACCGTTTCTATCTGAAGCAGTACGAGGAAGAAACGAATTTCTCGTGCCATGTGTTGCTCGATACCAGCGAATCGATGCTTTACAAGTCCGACTCGGCGTCAGTGACCAAGCTGCAGTACGCGCAGTTCGTGGCCGCGGCCGTGTCGTATCTGGTCCTGCGGCAACAGGACGCCGTAGGGCTGGCTACGTTCGATAATGGCGTACGGAATTTCGTCCGGGCCTCCAGTCAGCCGTCACACTTGAAGCAGCTGTGCCACGTGATGGAGGAATCTCCCGCTGCCGGCGAATCGGCGATGGGCCCGATTTTCGATGACCTGGCCGAACGGATCAAGAAACGCGGCCTGATCCTGATCGTCAGCGATCTGTTTGACAATGTCGATCAAATCCTGATGGGCTTGAAACACTTCCGCCACAAGCGGCACGAAGTGGTCGTCATGCAGGTAATTGACCCTGCCGAGCAGGACTTTCCGTTTCGGGATCCGACCCTGTTCAAGGGGTTGGAGAACTGGCCCGAGATGATGACCGACCCGCGAACACTGAAGGCGGCCTATCAAGCCGAATTCGAGCACTTTCTGACCGAACTGCGCCGTGGTTGCCGCGACATGCGGATTGACCATGTGCTGCTGCGGACAGACAGCCCGCTGGACATCGCCCTCTCCAGCTTCCTCGCCAGCCGCGCGGGACGGATGCGGCATTAAGGCATTTCCCGGACCAGCATTACGGGATCTTCTTCGAGCACCATAGCCGTCTTCGGAGCCTACTCAGGCTCCCGGTGCGTCGCGGTACATTCGGGTATTACTCGATATACTGCAAAGGGTTACGTCGTCCAGATTCAAGTCCCCCGACGCTCTGTGTTCCGCTTCGGTCCGTAATTGGAACGTCTCAACGATTTCCAGCAGCGGGCAGCACCAGACCCGCTAAAAAGTCCACGTTTGGGGTGAAGCTCGCAGACCCGCGACAGAATGTCTCGTGTTTCAAATCCTTTACAAAATGAAAAGACTGCGCAAAGTGGGAATTGTGAGTAATCGCTACAGCTCCTACAATTGGAACGATGTGTTAATTGTTTTATACACCGGAGATCGCGGCGGATTTGGCATCTGTCTCGGCTTCCGGCCGTTCCAAGGAGTGCAATCATGCCCCTGTGGCGCAGCTTTTGGAGAGATGAATCGGGTGCGATCGTGTCGGCCGAGTTAATTGCCGTATCGACGCTGGGTGTGATGGGTGGTACTGTGGGTCTGAACATGCTGTCGACGTCTGTCGAAGGTGAGTTCCGCGATCTCAGCCATGCCGTACGCAGCCTCAATCAGTCGTATTTTGTCTCGGGGCATTCGTCGCCGCGGGCCTGGACTGCCAGTTCGTGCTATACGCAACGCGATGTGCGGCTGTCGCTGGAAGAACTCGATGCTGATTTCATTGGTGACCGACCCGCGCCTTTAAACG
>CAZQUW010000013.1:31324-42600 GCA_964596215.1 uncultured Planctomicrobium sp.
ATCCGCGCCTCAGCGCCTCTGCGTGTGCCTTGAGAAACCTCACGCAGCGGCGCTGAGTCGCCGAGCTGGCAGCCAATCCACTCTCGACACATCTGGCTGCTTGTCCTACCATCCCGCCCGACTCAGTAACCCCTTCAGCCCACTCCACGTATTCGACCGCGCGTTGCCACGGATGGTTCTCGCATGGAAACGTCGCTGCATCGCCAATTGAAGGCGCTCTATGAGAACGCCAGTTCCGAAACGGAAGCGTGGGTCGGCGAATATCGGATTGATGTCGTCGATCATGAGCATCCCCGGCTGATCGAAATCCAATCTGCGGCCCTGGCGGCACTGCGGTCCAAGACGCGGCAGTTGCTGGCCGACGGTCATCACGTCTGGATCGTGAAACCCCTGGCAGCCCGCAAGTATCTCATCACGCGCGACAAGGCGGGTGTCGAAATCATTTCGCAGCGCTGGAGCCCCACGCGCGAAACGTTGTATACCCTGTTCCTGGAACTCGTCCATTTCGTCGAAATCTTCCCGCATCCCCAGCTCACCCTGGAAGTGCTGCTGACCATCCAGGAAGAACAGCGCATCTCCAAACCGGCCAAACGCTGGAAGGGAAAAAACTACCGCGTGGCGGATCGCTCACTGCGCTCGGTGGAACAGCGGCACGAGCTGCGGACGATCAAGGATCTGCAAAAACTTTTGCCAGCCACTCTGCCGGCAACCTTTACCACCGAGGACCTTGCCAGGTGCGCGAAGATTCCCCGCTGGCTGGCCCAGAAGGTCGCCTATTGCCTGAGAAAAACCGAGGCCATTCAGACCGCCGGAAAACAGGGGCACGCGTGGCTCTATGAGATCCCAAAACACAAACGGCGAGCAGCCTGATCCGAGCCAGCAATACCAGCCCGGATCGACGCATTATCGCCAATTCGCATTATCGAGAACTAATAGTCGCTGGCTTCTTCTTCCTGGCCGGCGTCGAATCCCGAGAAATCCGATTCGGCCACCTTGCGAATCCGCCGTTCATCCACTTCGGCCTTCAACCGGGCGATGGCTTCGGCCACCGGAATGGCACCCAGGTCCCCTTCCAGTCGATCGCGGACGGCAACGGTTCCCGCCTCTTGATCGCGGCCACCGACAACCATCATGTAGGGGATCAGTTCCAGCTGGGCATCGCGAATTTTCGCGTTGACCTTGGCACTCCGCAGATCGGTCGTGACGCGGAAACCCGCGTCGCGAAACTGTTGAGCCACCTGCCTGGCGTAGTCGTCGAACTTCTCGCCGATCGGCATGACCCGGACTTGCTCGGGAGCCAGCCACAGCGGGAACGCCCCGGCGAAGTGCTCGATCAGCATGCCGACGAAGCGTTCCATCGAACCAAACGGGGCCCGGTGGATCATCACCGGACGATGCGGCTTGTTGTCGGCCCCGACGTACTCCAGCTTGAACCGTTCGGGCAGGTTGAAGTCGAGCTGCACAGTTCCCAGCTGCCATTCGCGGCCGATGCAGTCGCGGACCATGAAGTCGGTCTTGGGACCATAGAAGGCTGCCTCGCCCTCCATCGCGGTGAACGGCAGGCCCATGTCGGTCAGCACGTTGCGCAGCGTGTCTTCGGCCTTCTGCCAGTTATCTTCGCTGCCCACGTATTTCGATTTGTTCTTCGAATCACGCAACGACAATTGCACCCGGTAGTTCGTCAACCCGACGCTGCCCAGCACGAAGCGGACAAGGTTCAAGGTCTGGCGGAATTCCTCTTCGACTTGCTCCGCAGTACAGAACAGGTGGGCGTCATCCTGAGTCAACCCGCGGACACGCAACAGGCCGTTCAGTTCGCCCGATTGCTCGTGGCGATAGACGGTACCGAATTCGGCCAACCGGACCGGCAAGTCGCGGTAGCTGCGCGGCTGGGCGGCATACATCTGCACGTGATGCGGGCAGTTCATCGGTTTGAGGAGGTAGCGTTCCTGCGAATGCTCCCACTCACGCAGCAAGTCAATCTTGGCCTCGACGGTGGCGAGCGCCTTGTAGGTCGCAAACTGCGCCCCCATCAACGCGGCCGCTTCGAGGAGTTTGGCCTCTTCTACTTCCGGCAGGTTGTTGTCCCGCAGGCGGCGAATCCAGAAGTCGACCAGCGCCCCCGCATCATGCCCGAAAATCGGGGCGAATTGCGACTCGCGATAGTACGGGAAGTGACCGCTGGTCTCGTACATTTCGACCCGCCCGATATGGGGCGAGTAGACCGGGGTGTATCCCAGTCGCAGCAGCTCCTTCTTGATGAAATCTTCCAGGGTCGCCCGGATGGTGGCCCCCTTGGGCAGCCACAGGCTGAGGCCCGGCCCCACTTCGTTGCTGATGGCGAACAACCCCAATTGCTTGCCCAGCACGCGATGATCACGGCGCTTGGCCTCTTCAATCTGAGTCAGATAGGCATCCATGTCGGACTTGCTGAACCAGGCAGTGCCGTACAGTCGCTGTAACTGCTTATTGCTGGCGTCACCCTTCCAATAGGAACCGGCCACCGACAAGAGTTTGAACGCCTTGATGCGTCCGGCATCGGGAATATGCGGTCCCCGGCAGAGGTCGACGAACTCCCCCTGGCGATAGAAACTCATCGCGGGGTGCTCGGCGAGACCCGTCTGAATGTGCTCGACTTTGAGCCCCTGCTTCAGATCACCGCAAAATCGCACCGATTCGTCGCGGCCCAGTGAGAACCGCTCGAAGGGTTCGGCGTCTTTCACGATCTGGGCCATTTCGGCCTCGATCTTGGGGAAATCTTCTTCGCTGATTTTGTGTGACAGGTCAAAGTCGTAGTAGAAGCCATGCCCGGTCGTCGGACCGAAAGCCAGATTCACATCAGGCCACAACCGCATCACCGCGCGGGCCATGACGTGGGCGGTGGAGTGCCGCAGAACGGCCAACGCGGCTGCATCTTTCTCGGTGAGCAGCTTCAGTTTGACCGGAGCACCTTCGGGCAGCGGCAGCTTCAAGTCGACGACTTTGCCATTTACTTCCGCCGCAACACACGCATTCGCCAGACGCTGACCAATACTCGAGGCCACGTCCCAGGCGCTGCTGCCGTCGGCGTACTCTTTCACAGAACCATCGGGGAGTTCAACAGAAATCATGGAGCACATTGTCCTTACGTAAACCGGACGGGTCCCGTGCCCGAAGAGCCACCCGAACCAAGGGCGAAGTTCTCTCGCGGCCACGCATTAACCCGCACCTGTGATACCGAACAGAAGGTCAAGTCGTCAAGAAGGTTCGGTCAAACGAGCGTTGTCACAGACGGTGTTGGCGGCGACAGCCCTTAATTCCGGTCGTGCTCGTCATGGTTGTTTCCCATGCGTTCGCTGCAAAATACCGGATCGAAGCGCCGGCGAGTGCATGTCTTGACGACAGGTAAATGCACTGGCTGACGGTTCGAGCTGGTATGGAAACCGGCAATTCTGGCTGTTGATTTCTCTATTGCACCCGAAACCGCGGTCCGCACACATTCACACGCCTTGATTCCACCGGTCAGCCCCACGAAAATGAAAGGACAGGACTACTGTCACCGCATAACCCGCTTGGAGCCCCCTTCGATGTCGAGTCCGCAGACCGCCCGCCAGATCCTGGACCGGCACTATCTGGAAATCCGCAGCAAGATTCTCGACCTCGCCGCCAGCCTGGACCGCGTCGACCGCGCCGCGGACACCAGCAGCGTGCAAGACGATCCGCGCCTGGCCAAACTACGCAGCGGCATCGAACTGCTGCTGACCTCCGGGACCGACCGCGCCGAACAGGTGCAGATGCTGTTCAGCGACGCCTATGTCCAGAATTGGATGAAGAAATAACGGGATGACGTGCGCAATGTCTCCAGCCGAATTGATTCCAGCCGATGATCACCGCATCCGGTTAAGTAAGTTGGACGGAAGGATGTCTGATGCCACCAACGACCAGTCGCGATTTTCAAAGGGCTGCCGCACAACGTTTTGCCACTGCTGAGTTCCTGCTCGCCAATACGTATACGCTGGATGCTCAGTATCCGGCGGGGTACACGGTGGAATGTTCATTGAAGGCCCTGATTCTAGAGACCACTCCCGCCGCAGACAGGTCAGATCAACTCGACAAAATGTGCTCGGGTGCCAAAATGCACCGGCCGGAAGTATTGCTCGACATTTTGAGGACGAAGGGAATCCGAATGCCCTTGAGTCTGGTGCAGCGATTTCGACGATTCAGCTGGTCAACGGATTTGCGATATGAAACTGGGCGTCGGGACAAAGGTGAAACGCGTGCATTCCTGAAAACGGACCAGGAAACCTATGAATGGGTGGAGAAGTCGCTATGACTGAAGTTACCGCATCTCGCTGGGAAACCAAGCGTACCAATGAGTCCCGCCAGATAGAGGATGTCCTGAAACAAGGCGGATTTCAGCAAGCTGACGCCTATCGATACAATTCTGCCTCAATCCGAGTGAGGGTCATTGATCCCAAATTCAAAGGCATTGATATCGACGAACGGGATCGACTCGTTGAACCTTACTTGGCGCAGCTTCCCGAGGAAATCCAGGGCGACATTATTACTCTCTTGTTGCTGACTCCCGAAGAATTTTCTGATCCTGACGTTGGATATCGATTCCATCTGATTAACAGAGAGTTTGACGATCCCAGTCCCTCAATGCTTTGATTCGTTCTGCCCCGCAGGGTGGAAAATTATGTCTCAGGCAGGAATTCAAATTCTAGAAGTAGATTCCATCAGCCATGTACTTCATTGACCCCCACGTCCATATGATCTCCCGCACGACCGATGATTACGAGCGCATGACTCGCATGGGGTGCGTGGCGATCAGCGAACCGGCCTTCTGGGCGGGCTATGATCGGGGCAGCGCGGCCAGCTTCCATGACTACTTCCGGCAGTTGACCGAATTCGAGCCGATGCGGGCTGGCTGGTCTGGCATTCAGCATTACACGTGGCTGTGCATCAACGCCAAAGAGGCTGAAAATGTGTCGCTGGCCCGGGAAGTCATCAAGCTGATTCCTGAGTTTCTCGACAGCCCCAACGTCCTGGGGATCGGCGAAATCGGCTTGAATAAGAACACGCTGAACGAATCGACGATTTTTCAGGAACACGTCGACCTGGCCGTCCGGTTGAACCAGCAGATTCTCATCCACACCCCGCACTTGCAGGACAAGTTCAAGGGGACGCACATGATCGTCGACATGCTGCGGGGTGACTCACGGGTCCAACCGCATCGCGTCCTGATTGACCATGTTGAAGAACATACAGTGCGCCTGGCACGCGACCATGGCTTCTGGTGCGCCATGACTCTGTATCCCACGACCAAATGCACTCCCGCCCGCGCCGCCGACATCATCGAGCTCTACGGCGACGAACAGATCATGGTGAACTCGGCCGGAGACTGGGGGCCGTCCAATCCGCTGGCCGTGCCCGATTTCATCCAGGAGATGCGGAAACGCGGACATTCGGAAACGAAAATCAAGAAGGTTGTGTACGACAATCCGTTGAAATTCTTCAGCCAAAGCAAGAATTTCCAGTTCAAATCACCCGATCTCACTTACGGCACGGGCAAGGAAGGGTGAAGGGGCAATTCGTCTTCCTTTTGCTCCGCCGTCACACTGTGTGCAACATTCAGCAGTTCATTACCATTTACCCGACTCTGGAGAGTCAGGCTACAAGATCGAGTACCTCGCTATGACTCTGCCGAGTGCCCCGCATTGCTCGATCTTGACCCGCTTGAACAAGTGGAGCCATTCCAGCCTGGCTCAGAAGCGGGTGGGGATTCGGATCCAGTGCCCGATTGAAAGTCCCGACTGGGAAACCCCGCTGCTGCCTGATGTCGCCTGGGTGCAGGACAAGAACTACTACCGCGCCCACCCGACGCCGCCCGAGGTGCAGCTGATCATCGAAGTGGCTGATGCATCGACGTTGGAAGAGGACTGCGGGCGGAAGATGGAGCTCCTCGCGCGAGCCCATGTTCCCGAATACTGGGTCGTCAATCTGGATGACTGTCTGGTGTATGTCTTTCGCAAACCGGGAGCGATGGCCTACCAGGAAATCCGCACCCTCTCTTTCAACGACGAACTCAGTCCAGCCGCCTATCCCGATCTCAAACTGCCGGTCCTGTCGTTGCTCGCGGTGCCTTGAAGGCGTACGCTGCATCGTTGGGAATTGCAATTTACCGCGATACCAGCTGGCAGCGCCAGCCAGTGAATCCAGACCCGGATTAGATCCACTGGCTGGCGCTGCGGGCTGGTATGGAGGTACCCCACCCGCGCTGTTACTTCGCGACTTCGATATCACTTTGCAGGGTCGCGACACCGGGAATCCCCAGCACCACGTACTCTGCTTTCTGGCGCAGGAAGAAATTCGGGACCCGGCCGCGGAGACTGATGTCATGACCATCCACGGCGACATCCAGAGTTTGAAACTCGGGATACCCCGTGCTTCGCAAGGCCGCAGTGACATCACTGGCCAAACGATCTTCGAACGTGACACCGGAACGGAAACCTGCAGACGCGGTAGTACTGAGCATACGAGACGTCCCCATCAATGAGTCAGTGACGAAATTGTGCGACATGAGGAGTTAGAACTGACGCAGCTGGAACCAGCTGCCGGGCAGAACCGACTGCATTCTACCACGGCTTTTCGAACTGAAGCAAACTTAATGCCACCCTGCTTCACCTTTTTTCCAGTGCGAATCCAGATGCACCAGGCTAACCCAGGCATTTGCTGGATGATCTCAAACGACGGAAAAAAGGCACTTCTGCCATCCAGTATCGAGCGGACTGCGGCCCGGCACCAGTTGCACGCGACTGCGATTCCGAAACTTGCCCAGATCGCACATCAGGCAGACTGGCCGATCAACGATCGACCGCACCATGAAACCTGGTCGTCACCTGGGTCCCAGGTGACGATCGGACCCGGGTTCGTTGTATCGTTGAAGTCGATGTCAATCAGCACGGAAGATCGTTCGGCTAGAAGTCGCAGCCGCGTACGAACAGCAGAATGATGATGATGGGGAGCGGCAACCCGATCAGCCAGCCCAGCAAGGCATACTTGACTTTTCCGGATCGCGACTCATTGTCCCGATTGATGTTCTCACTCTCGATGTTGTGCTTCTGCATGATGTCTGCCTTACGAGATTATTGAGTGGTACAGTTCGGTTCGATCGTCACTTCCAGGGCCGAAATTGCGTTAAGCAATTGCGGTGCCAACAGGGGCTATGAACCTCCACGCCCCCCGCCGACTTCGGTGGTCGCGACTCCCGGCAACTGCGGCGTAAGCGGTGAATTCCCCAGGAATTCCTAGTGAAATGGTGGCATTTCGCAGGCCGCTGGCCAGCGGCGTCTGATGCGCCACAAAGTCGGTTCGAGGTGCCCGAGTGATGGTTAACAGCAGTGACCGATGTCCGCTCATCAATTTGGTCCGGCGCTCCAGGTCCTCGTTCCGGTGATTGCGCAACGCGCACGCTGAGCGTCTGTCGTTCCTTGATGAGACTTGTGTGAAGGATCGGTTGTGGCGGGTTGACGTCATCCGCAGAGCATCAGATACTCATTTCGGCCAACTCGTATCATGTCTTGCCAAAGGATCTGCGATGCTGCGTTCGACTTCTGTCTGGTTAATTTTCCAGTTCGTTGTGGGATGGGGAATTGGCTCAGCCCCGGCGCAGGAAGCACAAATTGAATCGACGACCGACCTCGTCGGCCGCTCACGCGAAGAGTACATCGTCACTCCCGTCAATCAGCTGCTGACCCCTTATGGAAAGCAGGTCGAACTGGCTGGACTGCGACCACAAGCCCTGGCGTTGTCCCCCAATGGCAAGCACCTGCTGGTTTCGGGCAAGACGAGCGAGCTGCTGGTAATCGATATTGATAAGGCCGAAGTCACGCAGCGGGTCGCGCTCCCCGGTGACGATCAGAAGGAACCTCCCACGGTTGTTTCTCCCAACATTCTGAAACCCGATCGCAAGGGTCAGGTCAGTTTTACCGGACTGGTCTTTTCGCACGACGGAAAACGGATCTACCTGAGCAACGTCCATGGATCGATCAAGGTGTTTTCCATGGATGCTGCAGGCGTCGTAGCTCCTTCGCACACGATTTCTCTGCCCGAAGCCAATGCACCTCGCCGGAAACCAGAGATTCCCAGCGGCCTCCAGCTGTCAGCGGACGACACCAAGTTGTATGTCTGCGGCAATCTGTCGAACAAGCTGCTGGAGATCGATACGGCGAAGGGGACGGTGTTGCGGACGTGGGATGTGGGGATGGCACCGTACGATGTCGCGCTGGTCGAGGGGAAAGCTTTCGTCAGCAACTGGGCCGGTCGTCGTCCGGCAGCCGGTGATCTGACCGGTCCGGCCGGACGCGGAACGCTGGTCCGGGTCGATCCGGTGCGGCATATTTCCAGCGAAGGCTCCGTCAGTGTCGTTCACTTGGCAGAGAACAAGGTGGCCACGGAAATTCTGACCGGATTACATGCCTCGGGTCTCGCCGTTTCTCCCGATAAGAAGTATGTCGTGTGTGCCAATGCCGGCAGCGATCACTTCAGCATCATTGATGCCGCCAGCGAAACCGTCAGCGAAACCATCTGGGCCAAGCACAAGCCTTCCGAACTCTTCGGAGCATCACCCAACGCCCTGGCCTTTGATGCATCGGGACGGACCCTGTATGTCGCAAATGGCACGCACAACGCGATTGCCGTCTTTCATTTCGATCCGAAGGACAAGGGAGATACCAGGCTGCGGGGCATGATCCCGGCCGGCTGGTTCCCGGGCGCGGTCCTGTTCGATGCCAGCCGCAAAACTTTGTGCGTCGCCAATATCAAGGGGCTGCCCATCACGCCGAAGCCGCAGGGCAAGGCGCTCGGATTCAACTCGCATCACTACCACGGATCAGTCTCGCTGATGCCCGTTCCCAATGAAGCGGATCTGGCCAAGTTGTCCGAACGAGCGGCCAAAAACATCCGCCGCGGATCGATTGCCCAGGCCGCGCTGCCGGCTCGCCCCAGCCAGCCGCCCCGAGCCATTCCCGAACGGATTGGCGAACCGAGTCTGATCAAGCATGTCGTCTATATCATCAAAGAAAATCGCACCTACGACCAGGTATTTGGAGCTCATAAACGAGGCCGCGGACAGGCCGATCTGTGTATTTTCGGCGAGGAGATTACACCCAACCAGCACAAACTGGTGGATGAGTTTGTGCTGCTCGATAATACCTATTGCGCCGGCATCCTGAGCGCCGACGGACATCAATGGAGCACGACCGCTTTCAGCACAGATTACATGGAAAAGAGCTTCGCCGGATTCCCCCGGAGCTACCCCGACGGCATGGGTGAAGACGAAGCTGACGCGATTGCGTACTCACCGGCAGGATTTCTGTGGGACAATGCGATTGCCCATAAGAAATCCATCCGCAACTACGGTGAATTCATGGCCCCCAAAGTTCGCTGGAGTGATCCAGCCAGGAAGGGAACGCCCCCGTATCTGGCCTGCTATCGGACGTGGAAGGGGGAGTCGCAAGAGGTCGTCTTCGAAAGCGAGCCGTCCGTCGAGTCCATTCGTCCATTTTCCCCGTCGGGATATGTCGGCTGGGAGATGTCAGTCCCCGACCAATACCGAGCCGACTTCATCCTGCGCGAGCTCAAGGAATTAGAGGCTCGAGGAGAATTTCCCCAGCTGACGATCATCTGTCTTCCCAATGATCACACCAGCGGTACCAGTGCGGGCTGCCCGACACCGGCCTCGTGCATGGCCGACAACGATCTGGCCCTGGGCCGCATAGTAGAAGGACTCAGTCATTCCAAGTTCTGGAAAGAGATGGCGATCCTGGCGATCGAGGATGATCCCCAGGCGGGTTGGGACCACATCAGCGGGTACCGCACGACCGCCTATTGCATCAGCCCCTTCAGCAAGCGCGGCCAAACCATCAGCACGCAATACAACACGACCAGCCTGATTCGCACCATCGAACAGATCCTGGGACTGCCCCCGATGAACCAGTTCGACGCCAGTGCGACGCCGATGTTCGACTGCTTCACGGACAAGGCGGACCTGACACCGTTCAAGTCTGTCGCCAACCGCGTGCCCCTCGACCAGATGAATCCGAATCCCGCTGCGATCCTGGATCAACTGTTGAAGAAGGATGCGATTCTTTCGGCGAGCCTCAATTTCCGGGAAGTCGACAAAGCCCCGGAAGACGTACTCAACCGGATCCTCTGGCGCGCGCTCAAGGGCTCCGCGATCCCCTATCCCGAATGGGCGGCGGGGATTGAAGAGGAAGACGACGATGAGTGACGGGAGCAGCGGAAGAGGTTTCTGCCGCTCAACGCGTTGTTTGCAGCCCGCACTTACGGGATGGAATGCGTCCGGAGCCCCAGCCCGCGTAAAATCCCCCGCAGTTCCCCCTCTTGACGGTGTTTTTCGGGCGACCTATACTCGCGCAGTGCGGGACTGACTGTTCCCGGACGTTGTTTATTCTTTGCCGCAATTGACGTTGTGGCAGTTGCCACCTGACTCCAGCTTGGTCCACGGATCCGATGAAAACTGAACACCGGCACGAGTTGAAAGCGAACGATCTCGAAGTAGCGACCCTCAAGGTCGAGTCGTTCTATGAACGCCACGCTGCTTCCTTGCAATGGGGGATCATAGGTGTCGCTTTCCTGATTGCGTGCGGGATTTATTACTGGCGTACGACCTCCGCCCTGGAAGCGGCCGCATGGAATGAGTTGTCGCAAAGTCAGTCAGCAGATGACTATGCGCAAGTTGCCAGCGACTTCAGTAGCAGCAAGGCCGCTGCCTGGGCCAAGCTGCGAGAAGCCAATTCCTACCTGGAAACCTACCTGCGGGATGCCTTCGAAAATCGCGAGAAGGCCAACACAGATCTCAAGAAAGCCAAGGACATTCTGGCAGGACTGGTCAAGCAGAACGGCCCGGTCGAATTCAAGCAGCAAGTCCTCTTCGCCTATGCTCGTAACCTGGAAATGTCGTCCGATGGCGACGTGAAACCGGCGATCGAAGCCTATGAGAATCTGATCAAAGAAATCCCCGGCACGATCTTCAAACGTGAAGCCGAACAACGAATTCGCGCGTTGAAATCGCCGGCAGCCAAAGAATTCTATGCTTTCTTCAGCAAGCAAAATCCCAAGCCGGCCGCCCCGCCGAAGCCGAATGATGCGAAAGCCGGTGGCCTGGGTGGTGATCCCTTCAAGGCCCTCACCCCCGGTTTGAACGAGATTCAGGAGAAGGCCGCCACAGGCGACGCCGGGATTCCGCTGCTGAGCCCCCCGAAGCTGCCTGA
>CAZQUW010000014.1:0-1645 GCA_964596215.1 uncultured Planctomicrobium sp.
CCAGGCCGCAGCCTTTGATAGATCGACATCAGCGACGGCAAGTCAGTCGGCTTGGGAACGGGGTTTGAGGTGATCCGGGAGTGGTATTGACCCGTTAACGACAAATAAACGGCTGATCCATGGTCCAGATCAGCGTGGGACATCGTCCGAATCAGGGTATACTTGTCGGCCAGCCGGGCAATCCGGGGCAGATGTTCGGAGAGAATTGTGCCGGGAACGGCCGATGCGATGGAAGAAAAGGCGCCGCGCACTTCCAGCGGTGCTTCGGGCTTCGGGTCCCACATCTCCAACTGGCTTTGTCCGCCGCTGGCGAACACGACAATTACCGATTTCGCGCGCCGCACACCACTCAGGGATGTTGCAGACCGTGCGTTGCGAGCATCGGCGGCAAAGGCCCGGCCCAGACCGCCTGCGGTCAGGGCGCCCAAGCTGGCGATGCGCAGAAACTCATGCCGGCTCAGATCCGTTCGACTACCGGTTCGCTCATCAAAGAATCGCAGCATGCAGTATGTTCCGGTTGTGTTGTCGACAACGTGCGCACCTCAACGATAGCTCTAGATCAGACGCGGATCAAGCCGAGGTGATGCTTGGCTGCCGTGTCCAGTGCCACGGCGTCGTCTGCCAAGAATATGGGGCACTGGTCTATGCCAGATGCCAGACGGGTCAGGAACTGGCCGGGGCCTGGCATGGGGAGACATCGACTAGATTGGTGGCATTGTTCCCTGCACAACAACGTCTCCGGAAATCTCTCATCAGCGCCGCAGCGCCTGAAAATTGATCAGAAGAACACAGTTCTTGAAGCATTGCCATGCCCGGCCGCAAGTTGCGGGGAGTGGTGTCTGCATCCTGAATGGTGTGGATGAGAATCAGCTGATCGCCAGTGAGCTACGTGTCGCTACCACGTACACACCTATTTAACTTTAATACTCGATCCTCGGTTAAATTGAATTCCAATTGACCTTTGTATTCGTTCTGCTGACAATTGAGCTATGAGCATTGAACTTGGAAAATCGCTGTCTCAAGAAGCCGCAGACGCCCAGGCTGTGATCGAGCACGCTTTCAAACGCAAACCGCTTGATCCTGAAGTGTCGAAGCGAATCCATGCGCGGGCGGATGTTATTCGTGAGGAGCTTCGTCAGAAGGAAACGACGAATATTGCGGTTGATCTGATTCGTGAAGCTCGCGATGAGTAAGTATGTTCTGGATGCTTCAGTGGCTCTCAAGATGATCCTCATCACGGAGGAAGATGCTCCGCTGGCACTCGCTTTGAGAGAAGAATTCAAAAGTCAGATTCACCAGTTGATTGCGCCGGATATTCTGCCCATGGAGATGGCGCATGTGCTTACTAAAGCCGAACGTAGAGGTCTGATTCGCAAGGGACAGGGGCATACTCTGTTCGCGGATTTTTTAGATCCCTGCCCCCTCCTCTATCCGTACGGAGATTTCATCGAGCGCGCGATGCAGTTGTCGTCTGACTTCAGAATCGGCGTGTATGACTGTCTGTATGTGGCTTTAGGCATGGAAGAGAATTGTAAGGTGATTTCTGCAGATCAGAAGCTGCTGGATTTATTCCCCGCTCATGTTGTGACGTTGGACTCACTCTAATCACTTTGCAGTCCGCCACGAGAACGACAGTCCGCAAACC
>CAZQUW010000014.1:1745-24995 GCA_964596215.1 uncultured Planctomicrobium sp.
TTGGACTCACTCTAATCACTTTGCAGTCCGCCACGAGAACGACAGTCCGCAAACCGACTGAATCCGCAAACGGGTTGAAGTCGCTAACGACGAGGCCGGCCTCCACAGTCATTTGTCGTGCCACCGTTCCGGTCTGATCCCATCGGAAAGTCGGGACGTGACGTCAGGCACGCCAAATTTGCCGGCGCACACCTTGGCCTGCACCGGCGAGTTTAAACTCCAGTCCCAGAAATGCCGCGTGCTGCATGGCGACCGTTTGCCTTTCGGTGTTCATCAAATCTTGATGCCAGTCGTGTATTTCAATTCGTGGAATACGATCGTCGCGTGGTCGGCCTGCCGCACGCGGCCCCTTTACAGAGACTGACGGATTGCGTCGCAACGTTTTCCAGTGCCAATGACGGACATTCGGATTGAGCGAGACGAACGTATTGAACGCGGCCAGCATCAACCCATTGGGCGGTTGCCGGAACAAGTAAACGACGATGAATTAGCGGAAGCGAAATGACAGCCAGCCATCCAAGCCCACCACGTCGATTACCGTGAGGTTGATCGGCGTCGGGCTGTCTTTCTCGAGGGTGAGTTTGCGCGAATGGCGGCTTTCCTGGAATGCAGATTGAATCTTTCCCTTGATGACACCCGCACGCGCCACCTGCGCGGCCACGTTGGTGACCGGGTCAACCGGGTCAACGGTCACTTCTCCGCGGGTAATCACCAACTCTTCACCTTGCACCGTAAGTCGTAATGGCACGGTGACGATCTGCGGCGGGATGTCGCCACCTTTGGACTCCTCGCGATGGAAGCCCGCGCGAATGATCATGGTGATCTTCCCGTCTGCAACCTTCACCCGCAGAGGGTCTTGATCGGCGAAGATGAAGGCCTGCGGATACAATTCTGCATCGGGTGCAGTCGCCGGGGGCGGTTCGGCCAGGTTGACCGGCTTTTTGCGGAGCTTACTGAGTTTCCCCTCCAGGAAGAGATGGAACTCTTCGTCGCTCATCATCTTGCCTGCGAGTTGCAGCCGATCCAGGGCGTTGTTGATCAGGCTTTCATGGACTCGCAATGCCACTTCGCCGTCTGCGATCGATGCCGCAGGGTTCGCGTCGCCAGCGAGTTCGTTGTCGGCCATCAGGCGGCTGAAGAGTTGCAGCTCGGTGTCGGTAGTACGTGACGCCTTATAATCCGGGTACAGGTTGTCGGATTTCAGGGGCCCGACGACTTTTTCCTGCAACTTATTGTTGAGTTCGTAAAATTGACTGTCGACCGCGCTGTCGAATTCTGGCGCCACGCGTGATGAAACACGTTCCGCCGCGATCGCTTCCGCCTCGGGTTGTTTTTTCAAGGCTCCGTCCATCGCCAGGTTACGCGCGATACCACCGAGGAGCGGGATGCGATCGGCTTTGGTGGAGGCACCGACTGGCTGGCTTGAGGCACTGACCTGAATGCTGGCTGGCTGCGTCGAGAAGGATACGCCGTCAAAGAAGATATCTTTGTTGGCGAAGAACTCATTGTGTCCATTGGAGTAAATGATGACGCTGGATTTGTAGGCTTCGGTGTTCGTATTCACATTACCGGTCAAGTTGATGCGGATCACCGCGTTGTGCTCGCTCGGCAGCAGGTCGAAGCTGGAGAATGTGGTTGTCGTCTGCGAACCGTAGACGTCCGCTCCCAGAACGAAGTCCCGCACGTTGCCGTCTTCGGTCTGGCTCTTGGCCAGTACTCGGTTGAAGAATCCTTCCGAGAGAGCAAACTGCACATTGGAGTTGAAGTAGTGCTGCCGCAAGGCGATCGTCAGTCGCTCACCATTGTCGGCCGTCAGCGAGCGCAGTGCGTCGTACGCCTGCCGGACCTGGACCGCAGCTGCGGTATTACTTCCTGCTTCGTAGGTTTCCAGGCCGGTTATCAGCTTCTGTAACTGGTTACGGACTTCATCCTGATTGGTACCGCCGGCGACCCTCGTGAGAATGCCGACGGCACGACCGAGATCGCGATGGTAGGTCTGCAATGCAGGTGCCGCGGCAAATGCACGGATGGCTGCGTCGTCAGATTTCGAGGCCGCCTCCAGCTTGGCAAACACTGGATTAATCTGGGCGAGGATTCCGGCGGGGTCCGCGCCGCTCGCGACAGCACGGACTTCCGTAGTTCGCAGGTACTTCTTCCAGCCGGCGCCCCCGTCGATGGAATCCAAGTACCCATCCAGAACATCGGTCGCTGCCAGCAGATCTTGTTTCGTTTTGTCGACGGCCGGTCCCAAAGTGGCGACCGGATTCTCCAGGACCGTATCGAGCACCGCTTCCAGAACATCAATGCGACGGGCGAGTGATCCGCGCAGACTGGTCAGTTGCGCTTGAATGATCCCGTACTGTGGATCGTTTAAGGCCTTCTTGACCGTCGCCAGTTTGATCTTAAGGAAATTAATGACCGCGCGCTGATCGGCGAGTTCCGACGGTTGTTCGGCATAGAAGCCGTTCAGCTTCTGGGCAATGCTCTCACCCCACGGGAACCAGGATTCGGGCAAAGTGTCCAGAGTGTTGATGATATCGGCTGGAGCATCTTCCGGCAGCAGGCCACGCAGCCCGACCGCGGGTGCGGCAGCCGAGACAGCTTCGGTCGGGGGCTCGATTTCGTCCTGTGCCGGCAAGTCACTCAGCATCGACAGGCAGGCCAATGCGGTTCCGATGCGGAGCGCCAGTTTTCGACCTCGGGTTGCTGTGCTCAGCAGTTTGCCGGTGGTGCCGATTTGAACCATCACACTACTCCCGTGACTCTGGAAGACTTTGCCTGTTTTGCAGCCCATAGGTGAGTCGGATCTCAAGCGGGGAACTGCTGCGTACCTTGATTATTGCCCGGAGTCTGAACCGAGTCGAATATCATTCGGCACGGCGTGCCGATTGATCAGCAAGGAAAGCCACAAGATCATGCAGGGAGAATTGCAACGGAAAAACGGAGTAGATTTTAGATCCGTTCGCCGCCAGTACAGGCGGCTCATTCCGAACAAATTGCGGAGCTTTCGTACATGGTTCGACACCCGCGCGGCTGATTAAGTGACAGTCGGCAGCAATTTGCTTGTCGGTCGACCAATTTGCGGCTCCTGTTCAGTCGCCACAAGGGATCCCTTTTCGTTGCGTAACTGCCAGCTGAATTGCGGGTTGTGACTTTTTGTGCTGTTGCAGGCCGGTCCGGCACCGAAAATGCGAATGGGGGGGATGTCTGCCTGACAGCCCTTGAGGCGGCTGCGGTCAGGATGGTCAAACACGACTTGTTGCGATCAACAGCAATATTAAGGAGAACGCCGTGTCGGAATTCAACCCTCTTGGATTTGCCCAGATACTGTTCGCTGCGGACGAAGATTTGTCACCGGAAGTCGTGCTGGAATTTGTCAGCAAGCACCGGCCTGTGCAGGATCAGGATTATCCCCTGGAAGTGCTCGATTACTATCAGGCATTGCAGTTCTGTCAGACGGAATCGCCACCTGCCAAGCCGTGCCGGGGCCGACGTTCGGTCACCGCCATTTAGGTCGGTCTGCGACATTTGGCAGTGTGACGGAACTCGTTGCAATCGAGGCCGTCAGCCCGCGGTCTACAAACTGGAGGCAGGGGCTGCGTCCGCATGATTTCAGGCGATCACAATGAGATCGCGACTGAACTGCGACAGGAGTTCTGCCCCGGTTTCGGTGACCAGAACATTGTCGATAATTCGTGCGCCGAGGAGTTCCTCGTCGAGAAACACCGGGGGCTCGATGGTGACGACCATCCCCGCTTGCAGCGTATAGGTGCTGCCGCCGAGCATGTGGAGCGGTTCCCCCCAGGTCGGGGGAAAGCCGGGTGCGAGGCCATAGCCGGAGGTATGGACGCGACCATGATCCAAGCCGGCATCGGCGATGATTCGCTTCGCCGCTTCGTGGGGATGGACAGCGGGAACTCCGGCCCGGATTTCAGCGAGACATGCATCAGATGCACGCCGGACGAGATCGTAGAGTTCTCGCATTCGTGCGGTTGGCTGGCCCAAGCTGAACTGGCGGCCGATTGTCGAGGTGTACCGACGGTAGGTCGCCCCGTACTCGATGCTGCCGTAATCGCCTGGTTGAAGCTGGCGATGCGTCGGGGCACCATGGCTGTAGCAGGAGCGTTCTCCGGAGACCAAATTGATCGGACTGGCGGCCAGCCCACTCCCTTGTGATAGCAAGGTGTGATAGACGTCGGCGGCCACTTGCAGCTCGGTTCGTCCGACCGCCAGTCCCTTGACGAAGGTAACCATTGCCGCGTCGGCGATCTGGCTGGCCTGGCGAATGTATTGGAGTTCGGTGGGGGATTTGACCAGCTTCAGGTCGTGTATCAGATTGCTCTGCTCGCTGATCTCCACTTCTCGCAGAACGTGTTTAATCTGCACATAGTGATGGGGGTGCAGATAGTAAGCCGGTACTTCCATACCGACGCGGGCCCGGTGTAACTCCAGTCCGTCGACCAGCCGTTCGAAGCTGATCAGCGGATCTTCGGGTTCGCCGCCGCCATAGGTCCAGACGCGATCGACCAGCGCATCCATCTCGAATTCATTACGCTCACCTTCACGCGTGAGGACAATCACCGGTCCAGGTTCGGCCGAGATCAACAGGCATTGAAACTCCTGATAACTCTTGGCATCTGATCCGGTCAGCCAGTGAATTGATACGGGATGAAAGGCGATGAACCAATCCAAGCCCGCATGGGTCATGGCCTCGCGCACGCGAGTCCGGCGTGAAGCGAATTCTTCCGCAGAGAAGTCGTGTTTTGACATGCGCGATCCTGGTTAGTGCGGCTCGGGAAATGATTTTGAAGAGCCGGGTACGATAGCGCACCCGGCTCTTCACAGCGATGTGAAGTTGCACATTGATCCACTGACCAAGTTCGGTCGTGAGCGATGCGTCAGTCGCGGCAGACCGCCATGGCTTCAATTTCAATCAACAGGTCTTCGAAGGCGAAGCCTGAGACGCGGATGGCCGTCACGGCGGGGCCTGGCTCGGGATAGAATTCGCGTTGCACCGCGGCGATGGTGGCGCGGGTTTCGGCGATCTGCGCCCAGTCATCGGGGGCGTAGTAGTAGATATAAAGCTTGGCAACATCCGTTTCGTCGAGACCACCTTCGGCCATCACATTGCGGATGAACTGGAACACATTGCGAGTCTGTGTGGCCATGTCCTTGCCGACAGCTTTGGCCTTGTTGTCGGCCGAGATCTGTCCGCCGATGAACGCCAGCTTGCCGATCCGCCAGCCTTGTGTGAACTGCGTATTGGGGATGCTCCAATCCCAGTGGTTTTCAGGCTGCAAACGCTGTTTGTCGGTACCGAGAACTCCGATGCCTTCGACCTGAATCAATTCATTCGACTGCGGGAAGCCGGTGATTCGCAGTCCGGCACCAGCGGCTGACGGGACCGACATGTAGCGCCGGCGGACGTTGGTCATTTTCTCCCAGTAGTCCGTGACTTGACGCCCCTCGCCAAAGAACCGGAAGTACGTGTTCTGCCGCATCAGGCTGTGGCGGTCGCCGCCGGCGGCACGCAGCAAGGTGTCGAGATTGCGGAAGGCGTGATCAGTCTGAATCTCAATGTCGCCCGTTCCCAGAACTTGCCCGTGTTGATCGAGCGAACGCTGACCGCCGACGAAGATCATGTCGCCGACTTTCCAGCCGTGGGAGAATGGCAAAGCTTTATTCCAGCTCCAGTGCCCCTCCGGCATCAGGCGCTCTTTCTCAACACCGACCACTGCCCAGGCATCGATCAGGATCAGAGCTCCCTCACGGTCGAGTCCGACCCGGGTCTCGGTGGTGGTGGGGCCGGGATCGGAGAAATAGTCGAGGCGGACTGCGTCGAGGTCGTTCAAGAATTGCGTGACCGCCTGGTCGTCGCCATCGCAGTAGAAATAGACATTATGCTTGACCACATCCGCCATCGTCGCACCGGCGGCTTCCAGCACGCGTTTCATCGCTTCAAAAGCATTGCGAGCCTGGGTGGTAATATCAGTCCCGACAATCTGGCCGTGCTCGTCGAGTGACATTTGTCCTCCGACGAAAATCAGATTCCCCGCTTTGACGGCTTGAGTTCCCAATCCGGCAGCGCCGTAATGATTTTCCGGCGCAATCAATTCCTTATGCACTGAATCTACTCCTGGTGTGCGTGGCAAGCGGCGAGCGCGGCCTGTGATGTAGTTGCGGGACGCATTCTAGACGGCGCTGCCGGGGTTGGCTATCTCAGCGGTACGGCAGACGGGGCGTCTCGTCTGGCCGCTTACTGCGATTTGACTTTCTTGCCGGGGGCCGCCGGACGGGGCTCATTGGCGAAGGGGCGGGCGCCATACGCGGAACGTGGTGGTTCGGCCGTCTCCTGGACTTCTTTTTTCAGTCGATCCAACTCAGCGTGGAGTTGTTTGACTGTGCCCTGGTAGGCAGGATCGCGGTAAAAATTCTTGACCTCCAACGGGTCCGTCTCTCGATCCAGCAACTCCCAGTCGTCGATGTCCGGTTTGTAGTAATGGACCAGCTTGAAACGCTCGGTGATGACGCCATAGTGCGGCCGTACGCGATGTGGGACCGGGAATTCGTAGTAGTGATAGTACAGACTTTTGCGCCAGTCGGTGGGGGTGGCGCCACGGCAGAGCGGGACGAGGCTGCGCCCCTGCATGTCGGCAGGAATGGGCGCTCCGGCGATGTCGAGAAACGTTTCGGCAAAGTCGAGCAGTGATGCCAGATTGCGGTTCACGCTGCCGGGTTTGGTCACCCCCGGCCAGCGTATCAGCAGCGGGCTGCGGAGTGATTCTTCGAAGATCCAGCGCTTGTCGAACCAGCCATGCTCACCGAGATAAAATCCCTGGTCCGATGAGCAGATCACCACGGTATTTTCTGCCAGCCCAGACTGCTCTAGAAAATCGAGCAAGCGGCCAACGCTGTCATCGACCGCTTTGACGCAGGCCAGATAGTCGTGCATGTAGCGGTTATAACGCCAGCGGATCAGGTCTTTACCCGTGAGCTTGGCTTCGCGAAACCTGGCGTTGCGTGGTCCATAATAAGCATTCCAGGTTGCGAGTTGCTCGGCATTCAAATTTGGTGGAGCGACCAGCTTGGCATCCAGGTCAGTAAAGGTGCGATCGATGCCCATATCGTGGTCGCTGATGGCCTTGCTCCGGCCGGCATAATCATCGAACAGTGTTTCCGGCTCAGCATGCTGGCGATCTTGATCCCAGCCCAGGTGTCGTAGCGGAGGAGCCCATTCGCGATGAGGGGCCTTATGCTGGCTCATCAGGAGAAACGGTTTCGACTGGTCGCGATTCTTGAGCCACTCGATCGACAGGTCGGTGATAATGTCTGTGACATAGCCCGTATGCTTCACCGCCTGGCCGTTCTTGATCATTGGCGGGTTGTAGTAGATCCCCTGCCCTGGCAGGATATGCCAATGGTCAAACCCTGTCGGGTCGCTGATGAGATGCCACTTCCCGATCACTGCCGTCGAATAGCCCGCCGCTTGCAGCAGTTTTGGAAAGGTCTGCTGACGCGAATCGAACCGGCTGTTGGAGTTGTTGTAAAAGCCGTTCAGGTGCGAGTACTTGCCAGTCAGGATCGTGGCGCGGCTGGGGCCACAGATCGAGTTGGTCACCAGGCAGCGATCGAACCGCATCCCTTCCTGGGCGATGCGATCCATGTGCGGTGTCTGCAGCAGCTTTCGCCGTTCACCGTACGTGCTGATCGCCTGGCACGTCAGATCGTCCGAGAAGATAAAGAGAATATTTGGCGGCGGCTTGGTCTCCGCTGTCGCCAGGGATGCGAAACCAATCGTCGTCAGCCAGCCGACGAGGAATCCAACGGTGCGGCACGCTTGCTGGTTCATCGGGAACCCCTTCAGGAACGATGTGTCCGAAAGAGGCAGTATATCCCGCACTCAGAACCTCCGCGACCGAGCGACTTGGGAAGACTTGTTCTCCATCGATATTTGTGTTTGTTCATGGGGCGGAATTGGCCGTAAGGCCGTAAGAGAGATCTCATTGCGACGAAACGTCGAAGTCGAGTGACTCCTGCGTCGACGGGATTTCAGCTTCCAGGGTGCTGGCAGTATTGAAACGGGGCGCGACCGCTTCGACCACTTCGTCCATCATCGTGCCCGGAGGCGAGGGGGATCCGACTTCGACACGCTTGCCGGTTTTCTTCAAAGCTCGGACTTCGACGCGGTACTTGCCCTCGACCAATCCCTTTTCTTTGGGAATTGCGTACGCGCCATCCACAATTTCCGAACCCGCGCTGGGACCATTCGTGCCGGCGATTGGGACAAACGTGATGGACCCCTGTTTGATCTCCACGGTATCCAGATTAACGATGCCCGAGACACCGTGCAGCACCGGGCCGCCGGGACCACAGCCAGGCAGGCAGCCGATGGTCGCTAGACCGAGCAGCATCCATCGGAACCGGATGATAATCAAAGAACAAGACATGGCGCGGCGCTGCCAATCTAAATAGAAACGGCGGGATAGGTCACCGAGAACGTGTGACGGGGATTCGTCAGAGCCACCAACAGGCTGCCTGGAACTTGGTTTCTGGCAGCCTGTGGTGTGGGTTTGGTTGCTCTGCGAGTTAGAATTCACCCAGGACTGAGCCGTCAGCGACCCAGGCCAGGTTGCGCCAGGTAGTCAGGTTGATGTTATTACTGACGAATCGCACCGCACCATCGCCAAGGAGTACGTGAACTCCGCCGACGTGCCGGCTGCGGGGCGATGCAAAATTGGTGTTGTTGCTGCCCGGGGTACAGGGCAGATTATTAAGTGGATTGTTCGCCCCGTTGGCGTTATTCGAAGGGCAGAATCCGGGATTGTCCAGGATGTTGTCAGGGGCCGACGAGTTGGGTGTGTTCGTGACGTGCAGGAACTGACCACCCGCGCGATTGGTCCAGAAACCGCCGCGGGTATCACCCGCAACGCCCGTCAGGTACTCCGCGATCAGCATGGTGTTTGACGTGCCGTCCGTGATGTCACGGATGCGCGTCCCCTTATTGATGCCAAATGCGGCTTTATTGGGTGCGGCATGAGTTTCAGAATCTAAATCATTGAATCCTGAAAACAGGCCCAGGTAGTTGCTGGTGGTGAATTTGACCGTACCAGTAATCACCTTGGTGCTGCCTCCCTGGCCGTCACTGGGGCATTGCAGGACCGCGATGGCTTGATCGTTCATACCGGCGACCCAGCCCGTGGCACTCACCCAGGGAGCCGTCTTCGTGAAGTTCAACTGGTTGTAAGCATTGGCCTGATCGATGTAGGGATACAGGTAATGCAGCAAATACGGCCATTCGGGTGATCCACCGTACCGGGCGCCCGTCGGGGTCAGGGTGCCAATGGGGAACATCCCCAGGCTGTCGTGGTAATTGTGCAGCGCCAGGCCCAATTGCTTCAGATTGTTCTTACACTGACTGCGACGTGCAGCCTCGCGCGCCTGCTGGACTGCGGGCAGCAGCAGCGCAATCAGGACCGCGATGATCGCAATGACCACCAGAAGTTCGATTAGAGTAAATCCGCGTCGACACGATAGTCTTGGGCGCATAATCAGTCTCCATAAAGACCACTACGAAACGTCACAAAAAATTCACCCGGAGTATTATTGAAAACGAGAATTCCGGGTTATCAACTGAACAGAGTTGGGGCGAATTGCTGAAGCGAACACAGTTTTATTCAAATTGTCTTGCTCGACGAATGTGAATCAAGACGCATCGAAGCCAGTGGTGTCTGATAATCGTATACGGCGGTGAGCGTTGATGCAATTCAAATCTCGAACAGGGCCTGCATCCCCGGTGGAACGCGGCTTTAAACTTGATGGAGTACAGACCGATTAGAAGGACTTAAGCAAGAGGTGAAGCGGGCGCTGGATACCGATCTGACCGCATTCGGGTGGAACCAAAAGGTTTTCCCTCCCAGGAAATTATATTGTTTGACAACTCATCAGCGGTCCGGTCCAATAGCTGGTAATATCGAGAAAGATGCATGTGTTGATTTCGGTGAGTGCTCGATTGTCATCCACAGGTTTTGGCCAGCAGGAATCGGTCTCACGTTCGACGGCCAGCTTTCCCAGAATGAGACCTGCCTGATTTGCCGTCTGATACGTTCGTCGCCGGCTTGGCACCTTGCCATTGGCAGTCCCCGTCTCGCGAAGGAATGACTTCGGGTCAGAATTGATGAGGTCGAATGCTCGGACGAAGTCGGATTCTGCTGGCACTGTGTGCGATGGTCGTGACACATGCGCCCCAAGCCCAGAGTGCGTCCCTGGATCCTGCTGAATCCGGGTCCAGGGTGGGGAATGTTCGCTCCGCGCCCATTGAGTTCACTCGCGATGTCTTGCCCGCATTGACCAAGGCGGGCTGCAACGCAGGGGCCTGCCATGGATCATTCCAGGGACGGGGTGGCTTTCAATTGTCGCTTCTCGGGTTTGATGCGGCGTTCGATTATGACGTCTTGACGAAGGCCTCCCGTGGTCGGCGGATCAACCCGGGGATACCCGAGCGAAGCCTGTTACTGCAGAAGCCCACCGGAGCGATACCGCATGGCGGCGGGCGACGGATTGCCCCGGATTCGGAAGTGGCGGCAGTTATTGAGGCCTGGATCTCGCAGGGGATGGCTGGGCCACGTCCCGAAGATCTGCACGGATTAAGTCTGAGAGTGGAACCCTCCGAGCTGATTCTTCATGTTCAGCCCGATGGTGGCCCGGTGCAGCCCGCGGCACTGCGCGTGCTGGCCACGTTCGCGGATGGAACGACACGCGATGTGACGCGCTGGGCTTCGTATGAGATTCGCGAAAAGTTGACGGCAGAAGTCAGTCGCCTGGGGCAGGTCACGGCGCATCGACCAGGGAAGACGGCGGTGCAAGTGCGTTATCTGGGCCAGGTGGCGGCCGTCAGCGTCTCGGTTCCCTTTGCGGCTCCGTCCACCTTCGAGTTCCCTATTCGGAACTATATCGATGAGTTAGCAGTTGCCGAATGGCAGCGACTGGGGGCGAAACCCGCTCCGCTGGCGGACGATGCAACGTTTTTGCGTCGCGTCTATCTCGACTTGATTGGCACTCTGCCGTCGCCGGCGGAAGTCAGGAAATTTCTCGCCGACAATTCGGCCACCAAGCGATCGCAAGTCATCGATGAATTGCTGAACCGGCCCGAGTATGTCGATTATTGGTCGCTGAAGATGGCCGATCTGCTGCGCGCACATCGGCGGTATCTGGGTGATAAAGGTTTGGCGAGCTTTTCCGGATGGATTCGTCAATCGGTCCGCGAGAATAAGCCCCTTGATCAATTCACGCGCGAATTGCTGACGGCCCAGGGGAATCTGTTTACCAACGGGCCGGTCGGTTATTACTTCATCGATGAGAAGGTCGAAGATCTGGCCGAGACGACATCTCAAGTCTTCCTGGGGGTGCGTCTGCAATGCACGCGTTGCCATCACCATCCCAACGAGGTCTGGAGCCAGCAGGACTATTATGGTCTGGCCGCATTTTTTACGCGGTTGGAAACCAAAGATAGCGGCGCAGCGGGGGCTCGATTTGGGGGGCCGAAAAGCTTAAGGCCGTCGGCGAAAGAGAATCCGAATCGCAAGCCGCTGCTGACTTTCGCACCCCGCTTGTTCGGAGAGACTGTCTCACCGGCGCCGGAAACGGCAGATCCTCGACAGCAACTCGCAGAATGGATTACAAAGCCCGATAACCCGTTCTTTGCTCGCAATTTTGTCAATCGTTATTGGGCAGCCCTGCTGGGACGCGGCCTGGTAGAACCCGTGGACGACATCCGAGCGACTAATCCTGCGTCTTTCCCGGCATTGCTGGACGCGCTGGCCAAAGACTTTGCGGCCCATCATTTCGATGCCAAATATCTCCTGCGGACGATCTGCAATTCGCGGGTCTATCAGCTGGCTCCGGAACTCAATCCCCAGTACGACCTCGATGGACAGCTCTTTACGCATCGCCTTCCCAGGCGTCTCTCGGCTGAAGTGTTGCTGGATGCCATTAATCAGTTGACCGGCGCGACGGAAAAGTTTGAAGGGCAGCCTACGGGAACACGTGCCATCGCCCTGCCCGACCCGACTGTCGCTTCGCACTTCCTGAATACGTTTGGACGACCGCTGCGCAATAGCCCCTGTGATTGTGCTCGCGGTTCAGCCCTGGACCTGTCACAGGCACTGCACCTGGCAAACAGCATTGCTGTACATGAGAAGGTCGTCTCGTCCACAGGACGGCTGGCGGTGAGTTTGAAGGCCGGCCAGACCGACGATCAGATCGTCGACGAGTTATATTTAGGAGCGTTAGGCAGATTGCCCAGCGATCTCGAACGTCAGGTTGTGCGCGACTCGCTGGCGGATGGGACCTCTCGCGAGGAGACCTGGCAGGACGTATTGTGGGCGCTGATTAATTGTTCTGAATTTGTGTTCAATCACTAGTACCTCGTCAAAGTTTGAGTTTGGGGTCGTGTGCCACTGGCTCTGCCAGTGCCGCGTGTCATTCGACTGCCAAAAGCACTGGCAGGGTCAGTGGCACACCACTTCTGAGCGTTGACAGAGCATTAGTTTGACGGTGGATCTGTCGACGGAAATCTGGCTGGCTGCGTGAAATTACAGGATGCAAACCATGTTCCACCTGAATGGACGATCTCGTAACTGCGAAGGCCTGTCGCGCCGTGCCTGGTTGCAGGTTGGCAGCTTATCTCTGTTCGGCCTGTCCCTGCCGAAGCTGCTGCAGGCGGAAGCGGCTCAGCCGGCGTCCGCTCGCAAGGACACGAACTTCATCCTGTTGTGGACCAATGGCGGACTGGCCAATATGGACACGCTGGATATGAAGCCCGATGCTCCGATCGAATACCGTGGCGAGTTCCACCCCATTTCCACCAGCCTGCCAGGCGTGACCGTGTGCGAACATCTGCCACTCATGAGCCGGCAGATGCACCAGGTCTGCCAGGTGCGGTCGATTGTGCATCAGGGGAGCCAGCATTCTGAAGCCACCCATTGGATGTTGACCGGTTATCCGCAGGTTCCGGACGTGAACGGCGCGCCGGTGGGTTCGACGATTTATCCCTGTTTTGGTTCGGTGGTATCCAAGGAACTCGGATGGAAAAACGGCTTGCCCCCCTATGTGCAATGTGCGTCCAACGAAATGGGTTATTCGGGCGGTGGCTACCTGGGCTCGGCTTACAATGCATTGATGGTGCGGCGCAGCCCGGCTGACAAGGATTTTTCGGTCGACGATGTTTCGATTCCCTCGCAGGTGGGTGCCGATCGGACTCAGCGGCGGCGGCGAATTCTGGACCGCCTGGATGCCTGGCAGCGACAGATCGATCGGTCGTCAGAGATGCTGTTTAACCGCGGAGAATTTTATCGTCAGGCCTACGATCTGATGACTTCGCCGGCTGCGAAGAAAGCCTTTAATATCAACGAGGAGCCCGAGGCGTTGCGCGATCGGTATGGTCGCACGCGGGAAGGCCAGGCGACGTTGCTGGCGCGGCGGCTGGTGGAGTCTGGAGTACGCTTCGTCGCAGTCGATTTCGGTGGGTATGACACTCACGACAAGAATTTTATCCGCCTGAAGAATCCCCTGCTGCCGACCCTGGATCAAGCCTGGTCGGCGTTGCTGTCTGACTTGTCTGATCGCGGGATGCTGAGCAATACCGTCGTCTTATGTGCCAGTGAGTTCGGCCGAACTCCACGGGTTAATGGAGCGGCGGGCCGTGATCACTATCCGCTGTGTAACACCATCGGATTCAGTGGTGCCGGTATCCGCGCGGGATCAATCGTCGGACGTACCGACGCGAAGTGCGAACGGGTCGTCGGCAAGGAACACACGACACTTGACTACGCCGCGACGATCTTTCGCCTGATGGGGATCGACGATACGAAAGAATACACCACGAACGACGGCCGGCCGGTGCTGATCAACGGCGGTGGGCATGCGATTGACGAGGTGCTCGCGTGAC
This sequence comes from uncultured Planctomicrobium sp., assembly GCA_964596215.1. Classification (GTDB taxonomy): domain Bacteria; phylum Planctomycetota; class Planctomycetia; order Planctomycetales; family Planctomycetaceae; genus JAKFVC01. The sequence continues at coordinate 15,691 of CAZQUW010000014.1, forward strand.
GCGGCTTCGCTCCTGGGGGTGGGTAGCGCTGGTGGTGCTGGCTGGCGCGACGAATTTGGCGGCGCAGCCGATGGCCCCGCTCTATGAGGAATGCCGCCTGGATAGTATCTATCCGATTGGCGGTCAGCGTGGAACCAGCGTTAAGCTGGATTTCAAGGGGATTGAGAACGGCTTGACGTTGGCCCGCGACATCGTCATTGACGGTCCCCCCGGGGTGACACTGAAGGAGTTGAAGCCCATTGATGGGCGTAACCTGCAGGCAACTCTCGAGATCGCTCCGAATGCGCCGCTGGGACGTCGCTGGCTGCGAGTGCAGACCGAACGGGCCGGCCTGACAAATTTTGCGTACTTCGTCGTAGGCAGCTTGCCCGAGCAACTGGAAGTCGAACCGAACAATACGACGGCGACCGCCGAATTGACACGGTTGCCCCTGGTCATGAATGGGCGGATCAATCCTGCCGCAGATCTGGATTACTACCGCTTTACGGGTCGCAAGGGACAGAAGTTTGTTGCGGCGCTGGCCGCACATGCCTTGGATATTCACGGGCAAAATAAGAGTTATGGGATTGCCGATTTCAGCCTGGAATTGCTCGCTGCCGATGGACGCACGCTCGCTGCGGCCGAAGATACAATCGGCTTTGATCCGCTGATCGAACAGGAACTGCCGCAGGATGGTGATTACTTTGTACGCGTGCAGTTGCTGAATTACCAGGGCTTTCCCGAGGCCTGTTATCGACTGACACTGGGTGAGGTGCCTTATGTCACGGGTGCGTTTCCCCCGGGCTACCGACGCGGCACGCCCACGGAAATCGAGTTCTTTGGTCCCAATATTCCCCCCGGGACCAGGCGTGTCATGGGACAAGTACCAGTGGGGCAGTCGGGGCTGGCGTTGGACAAGTTGGCCGCACCGGGGCCGGGCCCCTGGCTCGGAGAGGAAGCGGCGGCGTGGGATCCCGCGTTCACGTTGCGGCATGCGACACTTGAGAGCGACCTCAGCTCTGGTCTGGATGTGCCGCTGCTGGTCGGAGACTTGCCGGAAACGCTGGAGGCTGAGCCCAATGCAGACCGCACTCGGGGGAACCTGCTGGCAATCCCAGGCACCCTGAACGCGAGGTTCCAGACGACGGGAGATGTCGACTGGTATCGGGTCCGTCTGAATGCCCAGCAGAAGGTCCAGTTCGAAATCGTTGCCCAGCGGTTTCTGCGGTCACCCGTCGATACGCTGCTCCAGGTATACGATGCCCAGGGGCAGCTGCTGCTTGAGAATGATGACGAAGCATTCGATCCGAACTATGAGTCGTATCACGACTTCAAAACCACTGACAGCAAGCTGGTATTCACCGCTCCGGCAGCAGGCGAGTACTTCGTGCGTGTGACCGATCAGACCGGAGTTCACGGGCCACGTGCGGTCTATCGCTTAACGGTCCAGGAGGATCGACCTGATTTCCGCGTGACACATTTCCCCGATGCCGTACCCATCTGGGGACCAGGTTCTACCGCCGGTATCCTGGTGCGAATCGACCGCTTTTCAGGTTTCAATGACGACGTTGAAATCTCTGTGCTGGGGTTGCCCCCGGGGTGGACTTCCAAGTCCGCGACTTCGCTCGGTTCCACACCCGAACGGCCCTATAACACCTATCAGTTCAAGGTCTTCCTGACCCTGACCGCTCCCCCCGATGCGGTCCCCGGGACGGCATTTCCGTTTCGCATCGTGGGCCGATCCCAACGCGCTGACGGGTCACAAGTCGAACATGCGTCCCAGCCACTGAACCTGTTCTTCACCAGCGATACCGGCTTCTTCCGAGCCAGCCCGCTATCGCGGGTAGCTGTGGCGAAATCGCAGGGACCTTGGCTGGAAGCCATCACGAAAGAACTTGAGATTCCGCGCGGAGGAGCCGGGAAAATCGTGGTCAAGGTTCACGGCGCCCCGGCGGAACTCAAAGAGATGCCGATCGTCGTCAATCTCGCCACGGCGGGAGTGGCCTGTGGTCTGACAACTCCCCGCAATCTGCCGATTCTGAATGGTCAAGTGGAAGTCCCCTTGAGTCTAGGGGCCGAACTGCCACCCGGAGTGTATGGAATCACTGTCGCTCAAACCTGGCGGAGCGATATTCGCATCGGTATGCCCGGGCCGTGTACCGAGTTGATCAAGCTCTCTGTCGTTCCGGCGAAGTAGTTTCAGATCCGCGGCCGAGTCTGCTGGCGTGTTAGAGTTGGTGATTCACACGTGGGAAATGGTCTCCCGGGATGCGCTGCATGACGCTTCAAGCCGGGAACGCCAGGAATCTGGTGATCTGGGAATCAATCAACTTTGGTTTATGGTTCCCACTCGGGCAATGAGCTTGCTACAATGCGGCCGCTCGCCCGCTCACGATCCTTTCCATGCAATCTCGATTATTGCGACAGTGTGTTTCGAAGTTCAGCACTGTCTTGCTGTCACTTGGCCGTGTAGAAAGCGCTTCATGCAGCAGATTCCCGCATTACCGCTGATTTACGAGTTCGACCGCCACCTGCCACCGCGAGCGACAATTAAGCCGGGCGAGACCATCCGCGTCGAGTCAGAGGATGCCCTGTCGGGACAGATTCGCGCGGCGGGTGATCGGCGTGATAAAAGCAAAGTTCCGTACAGCAATCCGGTCGCGGGGCCGATTGTGGTGGAGGGGGCCCAGCGCGGTGATTATCTGGCAGTCACTATCCATGACATTCAGTCGCGAGACGGGCAGTGTTCGACCTACACGGGCGCACCGCGGCAGCTGACTGAATGGCTGGGCGCGGATGTGCCGCATGGAGCCCATGTTTGCCCGATCCGGGACGGCCAGATCTTCTTTAGTGACACGATCCCGATTCCCTACACACCAATGCTGGGCTGTATTGGTACCGCACCCGATTGGGGCGTGCCGTCGACGGGGCCTGCGGGACCACACGGCGGTAACATGGATCTGGTCGAAGTGGCGCCCGGGAATACGATCTTCCTGCCCGTATTCATTCCGGGAGGCTACCTCTTTCTCGGTGACGCGCACGCCGCCATGGGGCATGGAGAACTCTCCGCGACCGGTTTGGAAATGGCTGCTCTAACAACCGTGACGGTCGATATTCTGCGTGGCAGCCCGTTAACCGGTGTCCGCGTGGAGGCTCCCGACTACCTGATGACGGTGGGCACCCAGGGGACGATTGAACGGGCCATCGCCGAGGCCTATTCCCGCCTGATTCTGTGGATGGAAGCGGACTATGGCTGGAACCGCTGGCAGGCCTACGATCTTCTCACGCATGTCGGGACGATCTCTGTGGGGCACTACACCAGCGGGACGGTCGGAACGAAGATTGATAAGCGTTACTTGAAGCGATAGTCACCGCTCGCGAGATCTTCCCTTGCCACACGATGCTGAGCAGCCTCAGGACCCCTTGAGCCCGACCGCCGACGTCCTCGCACGTCGATTGCGGTGGGCTCGTTATGGAGTGCTGTGCATCCTGGCGGTCACCGTGGCGAGTGCCTATCTGACGCGGCATTGCCTGGCGGTCGCCAACACGACGATGCAGCGGGAACTCGGCTTCAACAACGAACAATTTGGCTATTTATACAGCGCTTTTTCTGTCGGTTATTTGATCTGCCAGGTCCCCGGCGGCTGGCTGGGACAGCGTTTCGGGACTCGCTTGACCGTGCCGCTGCTGAGCCTGCTGTGGTCCTGTATGACGCTGGTGACTGCCGTCGTCTGGGCGTTTCCGCTGTTGCTCTCGGCCCGGTTTGGATTTGGGTTGATGCAGGCGGGACTGATTCCTAACCAGGCCCAGGTGCTCAAGGATTGGTTCCCCACCGAGAGTCGTGGTACTGCGAGTGCCGTGGTCGTGACCGCGATGTCCGTCGGCAGCGTGGGGAGTTTGTGGCTGACTTCATGGTTGCTGGGATTCTGTCATTGGCGGACGCTGCTGCTGAGCTATTCGCTGGTGGGCATGGCCTGGTCGGCCTTTTTCTATTTGGCGTTCCGAACGTCCCCGAAGGATGTGAAATGGCTGCACGGAACGGAGTCGGATGGCCTGCCGGAGACGCGGGCCGATCTGCCGCCGGAAGCGCCGTTGCCGGGGCTGTCGATGAAGGACATTCTGCTCAACCAGAGTTTCTGGGCGATGTTCGTCCAGATGATTTTCAAGGCCGCGGGCTACAACTTGTTAGTCACATTCTTTCCGGCGTATCTGGAGCTGGCCTACAAGATTTCTAAAGAAGATGCGGGCCGTTTGACCTCCTGGTCCTTGATGGCAGTCATCTTCGGATCGCTGGCGGCGGGCAGGTGTATTGATGTCCTGCAACGTACGACCGGCAGTAAGTGGATCAGCCGCTGTGGTGTCGGCGGCGTGTCACTGACCCTGACGGCCGGCATCATGTGGGGGGCAACCTTCACGGGAAATGCGACTGAGATGGCGCTCGTAATTGCGGTCTCGTCGCTGATCATGGGGTTGGCGAATCCATGTGCGTGGGCGGCCACGATCGATATCGGTGGCAAGAATACCGCGGTCGTCATGGGGTTCTTGAATATGGGGGGCGCCGTGGCCGGGATCTTGATTTCCCCACTGGTGGGACGACTGATTGATTACATCAAGTTGACGCAGGGAAACTGGAATTGGGTCATCCACCTGCATGCTGCTTTTTATCTGATCGCCGCGCTGTGCTGGCTGATGGTTAATCCGGAACGAACGCTCAATCCGCGGGAGAATAACAATGCTGGTTGATACGCATACGAATCTGATGTGGTACCCGGATCATTATTCCGACGAGTTCGTCGAATTCGCCTGGGAGGCGAAGCGGGCGAAGATGAAGCTCTCGCAGGATGTGTATTTTGCCGGAGGGGACAGCAAGCAGCAGAATGCGTTTGATTCGCGCCCGGAACAGTTGATCGAAGCCACCAAAGATGCGGATAAGGTCATCGTCTTTGGTATCAAGGCCCCCTTCTGCGGGATCAATGCCGACCAGGAGCTGATTGCCAAGTTTGTGAAGGAACATTCCGATCGCTTTATTGGCTGGTGCTCGGTCGACCCGAACGATGCCGATTGCGTGGAGCAATTGACGTATTATGTCGAGCACCTGGGGCTGCGCGGTTTGAAATGCTCACCCATCTATCAGAATTGGGATCCACAGGACCCGAAGCACCTGCCCCTGTTTAAGAAGGCCGAGGCGCTGGGGATTCCGGTCAACATTCACCAGGGCACGTCATTCGTCAGGCCCGGGCCGTTGAAGTATGCCAACCCCATCCAGCTGGAAGATATCGCGATCGCCTGCCCGAACCTGCGGATCGTGATCGCACATATGGGCCATCCCTGGGAAGACGAGTGCGTCGTGCTGATTCGCAAACATCCCAATTTGTATACTAATATATCGGCGCTGCACTACCGGCCGCTGCGGCACTATCAGGCGCTGATGACGGCGATTGAGTACGGCGTCGAACACAAGCTGATCATGGGGTCCGATTTCCCGTCGGCGACGTTGCCCCAGGTGATTGCCGGCCAGCGCAAGGTCAATGACATTCTGGAAGGAACCAAGTTCCCGCGGATTTCGGACGAGATCATTCACAACATCATCTACGAAAATTGGAAGCGGTTCTTGCCGGAATACGTGTGATTGGCGAGACCTTCCAGATACATCGCGCTGACTGAATTCTGAGAAACGACGTTGTAGTACACAAATCATTTTCGAATGTTCATGGTTCCCTGCTCTACCTGAAAGGCCTGACATGCTTGCCAGCTTGAAGAAACTTGTTGCCTGCCTCCTGGGATTTGCGGTCTTCATTCCGTGTGCGACGGCTGCAGATCCTGCGCCTGCCTACGAGTGGGAACTGATCACGATGAAGGCGGCGTTCGCGCCGCGTGACGGCGCGGGGGCCCTGACCTATAAGGGAAAAATGTGGTTCCTGGGAGGCTGGAATCCGTCGCCGTCGCAACGGCAGTTCTTCCCGCTGATCTGTAACAACGAAGTCTGGTCCTCTGAGAACGGTGCCGACTGGTCGCTGATCAAGCCCAATACGTTCAAGGATAAGTCGTTCGATCCGACGTCGGACTGGGAAGGCCGACATACCGCCGGATATGTCGTCTACAAAGACAAAATGTGGATCATTGGTGGCGACTGCAATCAGGGCCATTATCAGAACGACGTCTGGAACTCAGAGGACGGCAAGACCTGGACCCTGGTCAACAAAGGCAAGTCGGTCCCCTGGGCCAATCGGGCACTGCAATATACGGTGGTGCACGATGGCAAGATCTGGGTGATGGGTGGGCAGACGATGCCGGCCTTCGCCAAGGCAGATCAAAATTTCTATCGCGATGTGTGGACCACGACAGATGGGATCGAATGGAAAGAAGTCGTCCCCGTTGAGCCTTGCTACTCGGCCCGCGGCATGATTGGTGGCTCGGCCGTGAAGGATGGCCGCATTTGGATCCTGGGCGGTGGTACTTATGACACGCCGATGATTCCGTCTCGCAAATTCCACAATGATGTCTGGAGTTCGGCCGACGGCATCCATTGGAAGGAACACACGTCTGCGGCACCGTGGAATCCGCGTCAGTATCATGATGTGGCAGTCTGGGACGGACAGTTGTGGGTCATGGAAGGTTATTACAAGGACGGCGGCAATCGGAAGGATGTCTGGTATAGCCCCGATGGCGTGAAGTGGACCGAGATTCCGAACACCCCGTGGAAGCCCCGGCACGCCGCCAGCTTGTACGAGTTCCAGGATGCCCTGTGGATGGTCGCCGGTAACAATATGGAATCAGACGTCTGGCGGTTGCGGCGCAAGAAGTAGTCCTGTAGAAGAGTCTATAAGACGTTGTTTATGAGTGTTCCGTTCCGCGAACTTCAACCTAAGAGCCACTACCACCATGGACACGAGACCGATAACGCCTGCCACGCTGGCCGGCGCGGTGATTGCGGTTCCGCCGCTGGCCCGTAACGCCGACCTCAGTTTGAATCACGCCGAAAATACGCGTCTTATCCGTTACCTGGAAGCGGGTGAAGTGACGACGTTGCTGTATGGCGGCAACGCGGTGCTCAATCATGTGTCGCTCAGCGAGTATGCGGAATTGCTGACGATGCTTCGTGACGCGGCCGCCAAGGACACCCTGGTGGTGCCGTCGGTTGGACCGGGGTTCGGGATGATGATGGACCAGGCCCGCATCCTGCGTGACTTTGAATTTCCCACGGCGATGTTGCTGCCGACGAAGGATACGACCACTCCCGCGGGGATTGCGACTGCGACTCGCAAGTTTGCCGAACGTTTCGGCCGGCCCATCGTGTTGTATCTGAAGTACGATGGCACCGTTGACGTTGACACTATCCAGCGTCTGGTGCAGGACGGGTTGGTTTCTTGGATCAAGTACGCGATCGTCCGTAAGAATCCGGAACAAGATCCCTTCTTGCGCGACATCATCCAGGCCATCGGCCCCACGCAGCTTGTCAGCGGCATGGGTGAGCAGCCCGCGATCATTCATCTGCGTGATTTCGGTTTGCCCGGATTTACATCGGGTTGTGTGTGCGTTGCGCCGCAGTTGTCGACCGACATGCTGCGAGCAATTCAGTCGAAAGATTTTTCGACTGCCGAACGCATTCGGACTCAGTTTCGGCCGCTGGAGAACTTGCGCGATTCGATCAACCCCGTACGCGTGCTGCATGCGGCGGTGCAGTTGGCCGGCGTGTGCGACAGCGGTCCCATTCTGCCGCCGTTGTCTCCAGTCGACAGCGCCGAAATCCCCGCGATTGCCGCTGCGGCCAAAGAATTGCTCGGGGTGCCTGTGTAGGCTCCGCCACCGCCATTCGCACCCGTGATGTGGAACTGCTGGTCTGGCAAGTGCTGCATGACGTTCATGAGTTCCAGGGGCGAATTTGCTCCTGGAACTTTCCTTTTGTGACAATGAGGAGTGACGCGTGTTAATCGGGTATGTCAGTGACGAGCGTTTTGTCGCCTTGGCGGATGTAATGCTGGAATTTCAATATGCCGGGCAACTGGCCGCGGTTGTTCGCTCGACTCCGCGTGGAGCGGTCTATGCTGATGTGCCGCCGGGGGACTATCAGGTCACGCTGGTGAAGGACGGGTATGGTTCGAAGAGCGTGAATCTGACGGTCACTTCCGGTGGCGAACCGTATCAATTCCGGCTCCTGTCGGATTGCATTCTGGGCTACGTGTGGCCGCGGTCGGTGAAGACCGGTGAACGTTCCGAGTTTCGTGTGCACTCTGCCGAACCTTATCGGCTGAGTCTCTGGCGTTATGGCTGGAAACGCGAGATGGTCAAGCTGCTGGGGTGGTTCGATGAACACGGACCGCGGGCCGTCATGCAGATTACTCCCGATGGTGACTACACCCAGACTGGAGTGAACTGGAACAAGATCGGTTACGGCAGCGCGCATCACACGCAGTTTGTGACGGGGCCGGAACGTTCGGGGCTGTACTATCTGCACGCCAAAGGGGAAAAGTCGGGCGAGTTTTTTTCATTCCCGTGGGTGGTCGCACCCGCGCAGCCCACGGCCAGGATCGCGATTCTGGCGTCGACGAATACCTGGCTGGCCTATAACAACTTTGGCGGCCGCAGTAACTACATCAACGCGAATTGCCTGCCTCCGGAACCTGTGGTCAATGCCCGGCAGGATCTGATTCGCTATACCAAGGCTGGCTCGTTCAATGTCTGGGGTTTTCAGGATGACGAGTATCTTCCCCTGTCCTTCGAGCGTCCGGAACCGGGTAATGTGGTTCGCGAGCATGAAGAGGTGACTGACCCCATCGAAGGTCGCCTGCCATGCGGCATGGCACCGGCCGAATGGCGACTGCTGGGCTGGATGGAGCGAGAAGGGTTTGCCTACGACTATTACTCGGAAGGGCAACTTCACGATGGGACCCTGGACCTGGATGCGTATAAGATCCTGATGATCAGTATCCACCCGGAATACTGGTCGCGTGAGATGTATCAGAGCGTTAAGGATTGGGTCCACAACCGGGGCGGCAAGCTGATGTATCTGGGAGGCAACGGCCTGAATTGCGAAGTGGAATTCGTCGATCAGGACCGGCTGCGTTTCAAGACATACCTGGCCCCCACCACCGGCGGTGCGCTGGGCATGCCTGACCCGAAGAATCCTGACGTTTACCTCGATAGCCGCATGGCCCGCACATTGGAGTCCGAGGCTAACCTGTTAGGCGTGGTGTGTACGGAGACCGGCATCATGACCGCGGCGCCGTATAAGGTACTCAATGCGGACCATTGGGTGTTTGCCGGGACCAATCTGAAGAACGGCGATCTCTTTGGCGAGAAGAGTCTTCAGGAACGGATCAACGGCG
>CAZQUW010000014.1:25095-42536 GCA_964596215.1 uncultured Planctomicrobium sp.
CTGAAGAACGGCGATCTCTTTGGCGAGAAGAGTCTTCAGGAACGGATCAACGGCGGCGCGTCAGGCCACGAAACGGACAAGATGAGCCCCCATTCTCCCGCAGGCACTGTGCTGCTGGCCAAGGGGACCAATCAGGATGAGGGGGGCGCTGAAATCGTCTATTACGAGACTGCCAGCAAGGGCGCGGTATTCTCCGTCGGGTCCATCACCTACGTGCCGTGCATCCTGGTAGATGATGCTGTCTCCAGGATTACCGCGAATGTGATTACGCGCTTTTTGAGCGAGGACTAGCCACGATGGCCTCGATGTGTGGTCTCACCTGATTGATCGCGATCCTCTGCGGATCTCGCGCGGCTAAACCAATTCGCGGATCGGTTCACCATCATTCAGGATGGGAATTGGCCGACCGGCGAAGTCGGGGAAAGCCGCGTGGCGATCGATTCCCAGGTGGCGATAGATGGTTGCCAGCATGTCGAACGGCGTGTAGGGGCTGGCCGTCGGGTATTCGGCTTTCGAGTTGGTGGCACCGACGACCTGCCCCATTTTCAGGCCGCCGCCGGAGAACAACGCGGTATAGGCTTGAGGCCAGTGGTCGCGGCCGGTCCCCTGGGCATTGTGGCTGATGCGGGGCGTCCGACCGAACTCACCGACTACGACGACCAGGATGCGGCGGTCGAGCGACTTCGTGAAAATATCCTCAATCAGTGCTGACAACGCCTGATCGAGATACGGCAGCCGCGTCTTCATGTACCCGGCGAAGTGGCCCGGGCGACCGGCGTTGCCGATGTGGTCGTCCCAGTTGGTGAACTCGGGACCCGACTTGGGTTCATTAATGTAGACGTTGACCACGGCGGTTCCGGCCTCCGCCAGGCGCCGCGCCATCAGGCAACTTTGTCCCCAGTGGTGCCGGCCGTAGCGGTCTCGCAAGGCCGCATCTTCGCGCGACAGGTCGAACGCGTCGGCGATCTCCGGACTGGTCAACATCCGGAAGGCAACCGCTTGAAAGTCGTCCATGGCCGTCAGTGAGCCACGTTGATCCGATCCCGAACGCAACCGGTCAAACTGCTGCAGCAGTCGGCGACGATCGGCCAGGCCATGCCCATCCTTGCCGGCAGCCAGCTTTATCTGCGGCAGTTGATACTTCGCGGCAGCAGGATCGCCCGCTTCGAACGGGCTGTGGCTGAGCCCCAGATATGCGGGCAACGTCATATACGGTTTACTGGGGATCGCCACGTAGGGCGGCATCGCACTGTGGCCATACCCGCGGACCTTGCTGGCAACGGAGCCAAAGTCGGGATGTTCACTCTTTGATCCGGAGGTCGGATCGAGTTTGCTGGGGCGTTTGCCGGTCAGGACGATAATCCCGCCGTCGCTGTGGATTCCGATGTCGTGATGCAGTGATCGAACGAGTGAGAACTTGTCGGCGAGTTGGGCCTGCAGCGGGAAATGCTCGCAGATCTCCATTCCCGGAACGTTGGTGGCGATCGGTTGAAACAGGCTGCGGTATTCGCTGGGCGCTTGGGGTTTGAGGTCGTAGGTCTCAAGCTGCGACGGGCCGCCATGCAGATAGAGCATGATGACCGAAGTATTCAGGTTCGGCGTCCCTGCGGCAGCGCGGCCTGCCAGGACTTGCGGCAAGGTCAGGCCACCCAGCGCGAGGGCCCCCACTTGCAGAAAGTCCCGACGAGACAACGGACCGGGGCAGTGATTCAACTTCAAGGGATGCTCTCTTGGGGATCGCGGTGGCGCAATTGGTATCCACAAGATATAAACGGCTATTTATCGGATGTCAATTGAATCTTTATCTGTGAAGCGCGGGTCTGAGGGCAGCCCCGCGTCAGCGTGTTCGCCGGGGTGGTTTGACGATTTTACTCGCGGCGGCACCGCGGTCGGAACCGGCATCCTTCGCAGGACGCACTTTGTAGTTGCCGCGGGCTTCGTCGTAATCGAGCTCGATCAGGCCCATTTCTTCGATATCTTCCAGCAGATCTGAGAAGCTGTGATAGCCGAAATAGCCTTCGCTGAAGCCGGGGAAGACGCGGCGAATTGCCTGTTTCAGGAGCGAACCCCACAGCGGATCGTAATCCTGCTCGACCGAATGCAGCACTTCCAGTACCTGATCGATCGCTTGCTGCTTTTTGTCTTCCTTGGCGGGGCCGACTTTCGGCGGGACCTGGGTGGCCAGCGTCTTTTTGGCGACGCGGATCAGATCGTCGTAGTAAATGAATTCGTCGCAGTTGCCGATCAGCAGGTCTGAAGTGGAACTCTTGACTCCGCAACCGACGACACGCTTGTTGTTCTCTTTCAGCTTGGACACCAGTGGCGAAAAATCGCTGTCGCCGGAGATCAGGGCGAACATGTCGATGTGTTGTTTGGAATAACACAGGTCGAGCGCATCGACGACCATGCGGATGTCGGCACTGTTCTTGCCGCTCATTTTGCTTTGGGGAATGTCGATTAGTTCAATTCCCTGCGTGTGAAATTCGCGGACCGAATCTTCGTAGTTGCGCCAGTCGCAGTAGGCGCGCTTGTAGACGATGCGGCCTTTTTCGAGCAGACGTTTTAGAACGAGCGGAATCTGAAATCTGCCGCTCTGCATGTGTCGAACCCCGATTGCCAGGTTCTCGAAGTCGATAAATACGGCAATCAATGGCTCGTCAGACATGGGATTTCCCGTGCTCACAGAATTTCAGGTGGTCTTGAATGCCATGAGACTGGAGACTACCTGGACGATGGCACTTCGCCACAGGTGGTGAATATCGTAACCGATTGATGCTCAGAATCGAAGTTGATCGACCGGCAATAATCGGTCGCCCTGCCGGCCTGCCGACCCGCAGGCGGATCGACTCGATCTCTGGGGGCTACTCGCTGACACTGCGGACTGGTCGCGTGCTATCCGGCGATCCAGCGATAGACGACATAACTGCACAGCAGGAATCCAATGACAAACCACCAGGGCTTCGCAGCGGGGGGTGCGTCTTCGTCGGACAGGTAGCGTTCGCAGTACGGACAACGTTCAGCGTCCTCGTGAATCTCGCGCCGGCAAAAAGGGCAAGGGATCGTGTCGTCGGACTCATCGCCGTAGTCTTCGGGGTCCCAGGAGGACTCGTTCTCATCGTCGTCCCAGTCGTCATCTTCCTGCACGCGACGGCCCATGTGAGTGATCCCTGTTGCGCGAATCGGAAGTATCGGAGACGTGAAAGGAAACGGTTTGCAATCTGCAGATCAAATTTACGCTGATAATACCTCTGGGGCAGTTCAGAAGCGCTTGAAATGCTCCATATCTGAAACGCCCACAACTGGTCTTGGTAAGGGATTTAAGCAAATCTGCGGAGTGAATACGGTTCGGCGGGCAATGACGTGGGGCGACCGGCGACCATGTCCGCGATCATCTGGCCGGTTGCCGGCGACATGGACACGCCCAACATGTTATGTCCGGCGGCCACCCAGACATTGCGCGAAAGGGGGCTGCGGTCGATAATCGGCAGGCTGTCGTAGGTCATCGGACGCCAGCCGCACCATTCCTCTTCAACCGCTTGAGTCGGCGCTGCCTGCAGGTAGTGACTTGCGCCCTCACGCAGATAATCCAGGCGACGGCGGTCGAGCGTGCTGTCGTAACCGGCGAATTCCATGGTAGACCCGAGGCGATAGCCGGCCTGAAATGGAGTGACGGCGACGCGATGTTCTTCAAACATCAGCGGGTACGTCGGGCAAGTTGCCGGCCGCGACATGGTGATCGAATAGCCTTTTCCCGGTTGAATGGGAATCCGGCAGCCGAGTTCGCGATTGAGTTGCGGGGTCCACGCGCCTGTGGCGACGACAAACGCATCGGCGGGAATCTCTCCCTGTGATGTCTTGACTGCCACCGTACGATCCTGATCGCGGACCAGGTGCTCAACGATGCAGTTTTCCCGTAGCGTGACCCCCTTCTCCAGCAGAATTGACCGCCAGGAAGACATCAGCTTGTCCGGTCGCAAGTGGGCATCGTCGGGGTAGAGGAAGCCCCCTGCCAGTCCAGGTACCAGGGTGGGCTCAAGCTCATTCAGGCTGGCTCCGTCGTAGCGTTCAATCGTCAGGCCGAATTGCTCTCGTAATAACGTCGCAGTGTCGGCATGGTGGTGCAGGCCGGCAGCGGTCTGAAAGACAAACAGCAGACCGCGGGTTTCCCAGTCACACTGAAACGGTTCTGAGCTGAATAACTGGTCATACAGCCGCCGCGAAGATTGCAGCAAGGCGTGGATGGGCCCCGCTCCCCGCAACATCTGACTATTGTTGCAGCGCCGGGCAAATTGCAGCAGCCACCACCAGAGCGTGGGGTCGACGCGTGGTTTGATCCGAAACGGAGCGGTGGGCTTGAAGAGAGATCGCAGAGCGGTCCCAATGGCTCCGGGTGATGTTAACGGCAGGACGTGGCTGGGACTGACGAACCCGCAGTTCCCGTGCGAGCAGCCGCGACCAAATTCCTGGCGGTCGACGATGGTGACCTGTCGCCCATCGCGCGCGAGGTAGTAGGCACAAGCGGCACCGACCACACCTCCACCCACGATGACCACACGGTGATGCAAGTCAGTTGTTGACGATGCCTGGGGGCTCACGCTGATTCCATTCTCTAAAGAACTTAAATTGCCTGGGTGTTCCATTCTGAAACGCTTTTCAAAGCGTAGGCCAAGTCTTCAGCCTCACTCATTTGCCGTTGAGTTTGATGGCGTGGCCTGGGGGTAAGATTTGGGGAACTGGGGTGTTCGGGTTGACTCTGTTTTACCTGTTCTCGCAACCGTCATGCGCCGCGTCAATGATCCAAGAGTAAACTGATAGCGAAAGTGGACGCTCCTGGCTGTGTGTAAACTCTTGGATGCAGGCGTGAAGACAAAACGAAGAAAACTCTGGTAATGTCCTATAATTTTGCTTGAGAACGCTGAGAGATCATATAGATACGCTCGTTGAACTTGTCGCCGGCGAATGAAACGTTGATCCGGAATCGTACTCTGGTGTTCGGCCTTCTCGCGACACGAGTAGGGCAACCCAGGATGTATCGGATCTTCTGAGTGTGTTCGTGAGCCGGTGACGTGAACCGGTGAGAAGTGGAGTTGCGAGTCGTTTGGCGCATGTCATTCTGACGGGCCGATGGACGATCTCACTTTGGGCTGCTTGCATGCCGGCGGGGTCCTGAGTCTGTCGGGCCAAAGTTAACTGACAGCAGCTCGCGGGACGCAGAGTCCCGGATGCGACACCGGTCGGTGTGATCGCGCACACCGAGGTTACGGTGGCGCTCGTTTTCGCAGCGGGGGACCATCCTGACGGGGCTCCCACGTCGGGTGCCTGGGGTTCCCTGGGCATCAATGGTCCGTACGAGCGGTTACGGCAACCAGTGATCAATTCCTGTGGACGGCAGTCTGGTCTGGAGACCACGCTGAAGTGTATCCTGACGTTCACTAAACTGTTACTGGCCGGTCAAAGCTGGAATTTGAGACTTCCATCAACCGGATGCGCCGCGATGTTGCACTGTAGTTTTCATGCAATAGATAAAAACGAAGTTCGCTCCCTGGTTGATCTACAACCCCGACAGCGATCCCGTGACTCCGGGCGTGCAGTTGCCCGTATCGATCGCCGTGAACTCCGGTGCGACCCTGGGGGGAAGTGGAACAATCGCGGGTCCGTCACCGTGGCCGGCGGCGGTACGCTGGCACCGGGGAAAACAGCCCGGGAATCATCACGACCGGCAACCTGACCCTGGGGGCTGGTTCGACCTTCGCAGCGGAACTGAATGGAGCCACGCCAGGAACTGAGGCCGACCAAGTGGTCGTCAACGGAGATGCGGACATGACCGGGGCCACCTTGGCCACCACTGGCACGATTGCCTCGTTCCCCGGCCAGGTCGTGACTCTATCATCCTTTATCATCCTTTCGTTTTTTTCTTTGATTTCGCGCCTTGTGCCAGGTTCTGCTTAGTCGTTCTTGATCGTTTTACGGACTCCGAGTAAGATCCAAGCCACAAACTGGTTACTTCAATCTCACCCAGGAAAAGTCTCTCGCACGCTGATCATGTCGAAAGTCACCGATATTCGCATTGTCGACGCTGTTTGCTCGTTTGAGCCGATCAAGTTCCGTACCCCGCTGAAATTCGGCGGCCGGACTATTGAAAGCTCCGAGTTAATCAACGTTGAGATCAAGGTCGAGACCCGTAACGGGCGTCACGCAGTGGGGCTGGGCAGCATGCCGCTCGGCCAGATCTGGGCGTGGCCTTCATCGACCGTGTCGCCCGATCAAGCGGCTTCAGCGATGAAGCAATTTGCTCTTGAAGCGACCGATATGCTGGCGGCCTATCCCGATTTTGATCATCCGCTGGACATTATTTATCGCATCTCGGGCGAGTATGCCCACTTGGGGCAGAAGATTTCGCGGCAGTTAAAACTCCCCGAGGTGATGCCGCCGCTGGCCGAACTGGTAGCTGCCAGCCCACTGGATGCGGCCGTGCACGACGCGTACGGTCGAGTTCT
The DNA here is from genome assembly GCA_964596215.1 of uncultured Planctomicrobium sp. Lineage (GTDB taxonomy): Bacteria > Planctomycetota > Planctomycetia > Planctomycetales > Planctomycetaceae > JAKFVC01. The sequence goes on from CAZQUW010000014.1 coordinate 31,593, forward strand.
GGGGATCAACAGTTACAACGCGTTGTCCAAAGAGTTTGTGAACTGCGATTTGTCCGAGTACCTGGACGAGCAATTTGCCGGCGAGTATCTCGACAAATACACGTTGCGCACACCGAAAGCCAAGCTGCCGCTGTACCACCTGGTGGGGGCGGTTGACCCGTTGACCAGTGATGATGTGCAGAATCCGGTGGGGGATAAGCTTCCCGAAACCCTGGGCCAATGGATTGCTGCCGACGGCCTGACGCATTTGAAGATCAAGCTGGCCGGCGACAATCTGCAATGGGATATCGATCGCGTGCTGGCGGTGGATCGGGTGGCGACCGAAGCGCAGGGCAAGCGCGGGTGTACCCAGTGGTTCTATTCGCTCGACTTCAATGAGAAGTGCGCGAATGTGGAATATGTGCTGGAGTTTCTGAAGAAGATTCAGGACCAGTCACCGGCGGCCTACGACCGGATTCAGTACATCGAGCAACCCACAAATCGCGATCTCAAGGCACATCCTGAAAACAAGATGCATGCCGCGGCCAAGTTGAAGCCGGTCGTGATTGATGAGTCGCTGATCGACTATGAAAGCCTGCTGCTGAGCCGTGAACTGGGTTACTCGGGCGTGGCGTTGAAGGCCTGCAAGGGGCATACAGACGCCCTGCTGCTGGGGGCTGCCGCTCAGAAATTCGGGATGTTCCTCTGTGTGCAGGATCTGACCTGCCCCGGATTTTCCTTCCTCCATTCGGCCAGCCTGGCGGCACGCATTCCCACTGTTGCCGCGATTGAAGGCAACGGTCGCCAGTACTGCCCCGGCGCGAATCGGGCTTGGAAGCCCCGCTATCCCACGATGTTCGACATCAAGGACGGCACGGTGGGAACAGCCGCGCTGGATGGCGACGGGTTGGGCTTCTAAGAATTGCTACGAATCGCAGTTCGTGCGTTGTGCAGGTGAACCGGGTGCCTGTCGGGCCCCCGGATTCCCGTGGACTGCACACTGCTGATCGCGTCGACCCGGTCCACGGCCTCATCGCAACGGGACCACAGGCATCTCGCGACTTGGTGTTTCAGTCTGACTTTATAGATCCGACATCAGATCGCCGGACTTGAGTGCCAGCTCACGAAACTGCGTGCCGCGATCAACGAAATTGCGGAACCAGTCGTAACTCGCGCAACCCGGCGATAACAACAGAATATCGCCCGGTTCCGACTGCGAAACCGCCCAGTTGAAGGCGGAATTGAAGTTTTCGCAGACCTGGCGCTGAACCCGCCGTTCAGGGTCGAGCTGGTCCAGCAGCTCGTTCAAGCGGGGCCCTGTGGTGCCCATCAACGCCACCGCTTTGGTTTGTTTGAAGACGATGGCCCGCGCCATCTCGAGGAGATCACTCCCTTTGTCATAGCCCCCGGCAAACAGAATGATGGGTTGCTCGAACGCGGCCAGTGCGACAATCGCCGATTCCGGGGTCGTCGCCAGCGAGTCGTTATAGAAGCAGCGGCCAGCGACTTCCGCAACCCGTTCCAGGCGATGCGGCAGCGCCTGGTAGCCCCGCAGGCCAGCTTCAATGGCCGTTGCGGAAACATCCAGGGCACACGCGGCGCACGCGGCCGCCAGTGCATTCTGCAGGTTGTGCGAACCCGGCAAGCTCAGCCATGCGGGCACTGCGAGCTCTTGTTCCTCCCGGCCCATTCGAGCGACCGCCGAGCGTTTACCGGGCAGCAGAAACAGTCCCTCCCGGCCCGTATCGGACAGTCCGAAATACAGGGGCCGTCCGACAGTGGGCCAGCTCGCCACATCCGGATCATCCTGATTGAGAATGGCGAAGTCGCGGGGCGTCTGCCAGCGCAGGATGGTTTGTTTGGCGTTACGGTAATTCGCCAGTGTGCCGTGCCGGTCAAGGTGATTGGCCGAGAAATTGGTGACGATCGCCACGTGCGGACTGCGTTTCAGCCGGTCGAGATCCTCCAGCTGAAAGCTGCTCAGTTCCAGCACCACGAGATCCTGGGGACCGATTTCGCCGACCCGTGGCAACAGGCTGTGGCCGATATTGCCACCCAGCCAGCAAGTCCGGCCGGTCGCGCGCAGGATGGCATGGGTCATGGCGGTGGTAGTCGACTTGCCATTGCTGCCGGTGACCGCAATAACCGGGGCGGGATTCAATTCCCAGAACAGATTCATCTCGCTGGTGACCGGTACGCCCGCATCGATCGCCAGTTGCAGGCAGGGATTCTCCTTGGGGACTGCGGGGCTGACGACCAGCAAGTCAGTATCAGTAAAATCCGCTGGCTGATGGCCGCCGAGGTGATATTCAATGTTTGGAATCTGGGCCAATTCCGCCAGAGGTTCAGCCAGCTGAGAGGCCGTGCGGAGATCGGTCACCGTGATCCGTGCACCCTGTTGGGCCAGGAACTGGACCGCTCCCAGGCCCCCCCCGAAGCTGCCCAGCCCCATTACCGTCACGCGTCGGTCGTGAAGTTCCATGTCACAGTGAGTCGTTGATGGCACTGCGATCAGACCGTGATCGCCGTCGGGAGTTGGAGTTCGTAGCCTGACTCTCCAGAGTCAGGCGAATTCGTGACGAGCAGACGTGTAACTCCGGAGAGTCACATCAGATCTAAGGTCGTCTTTGAACGCGGCATTTACGCACTCGAGTGCGTGCCAGGCACTGTAGCAGAACCCGCTGTGGGGAGGTGAGTCACATTTCGCTCAGCGCAAAAGAACACAGCCCGCTTTGGGGGAAAGCAGGCTGTGTCTGAGACAAGTCGAGAGACTTTCTCATTAGATGCTGACTTGAAATGGCAGACGGGTCAACCAGGGTCGCCAACTGGTCTAAGCCGCCTTCTCCTGAGCAGACACTGTGTGTTCCACAAAATCTGGTCGTGCTAACCGCAAGTGCGGCTTGTCGGCCATCTTCTGAGCCTGTTGTGCGGCCGGATTCAAGTACTTGCTGAAGAACATGATGCTGCCTGAGAGCAACAACGCACCACAGCAACAAGCCAAAGCGATCGCATCGTCTGACGCATGCTGGAACAAGTCCATCACAATCCATCTCCTTGCGACGAAGGGGGCTCGCGTCCTATCGAGTCGCCTTCCTGACCTTCACGGGAGGAACATCCCCAGGGAACCAATACGACATCGTTCTGGCAACCAGAATTGCTTCGTACCTGAAGTATCTTCGGCCAACTTGAGAAGGGGGCTTCAGTCGAGCTGGCCAAGAGCCGGACGATTCCGGGAAGGGCGAGATCTATTCGTTGCAGTCGTCCGCGGCGACCCTGACCGTTCCATCTTGCGCAACTGACAGAATGTCAAACGGGACCGCGCTGCTGCGGGACCGGCGACAGCTCCTGCCAGGACTGGGCCGCCCTGTTTTCCCCCCACCCTTTTCGATAATCTCCAGTCAGCAATGAGTCTGGTGGTGAGCTCGATTCGGATCTCACATCGGCCAATACCGCGTTCAGGATGCGACTATGGGATTCGTAATTGGCATGGATGAGGCGGGCTACGGTCCGAATCTGGGGCCGCTGGTCGTGACGGCGACGGTTTGGGAAGTGCCCGGGGCTCCCAAGGCGACAACCTTCTGGGACCAGTTCGAAGGTCTGGTGGTCCAGCACGCCCCGCGCTCGGAGGTGGAAATTCAGATTGCCGATTCCAAGGTCGTGCACGATATCGCCCGGGGGGTGGGCCCCCTCGAACGCGGTGTTCTCGCGGCGTGGGGACTGATCGAGCAATTGCCGACCAGCCTGAAGGCCTGGTGGGAGCGCATCGCCACCCATCCGCTGACGCTCAGTTCTTCCAGGCAACCCCATAATGAGCCATGGTTTCACGACAGTGATCTCACGGTGCCCCAGCAGACTCCGCTGGATGAAGTGCAGCAGCTCTCCAGGCTGTGGGCCGAGCGGTGCACGGCACAAAAGATCCGACTGCGTGCCATTCGTTCTGATATTGTGTTGACGCGACGCTTTAATGAGTTGACGACACAACACGACAGCAAGGGGCTGGCGTTGTCGGGAATCAGCATGCGGCTGTTGCAGGAAGTCCTGCCGCTGACCGACGGGCAGCCGACGCTGGTCTGGTGTGATAAACACGGCGGCCGCAATCGCTATGACGAACTGTTGCAGGACATCGCGGGTGAGACGTTTATCAGTCGGCTGGAAGAAGGGACAGAACGGAGCCGCTATCGCATCGGCAAAACGGAAGTCTGCTTCCAGACCCGCGCCGAGGCCCATCTGCCGGTGGCGTTGGCGTCGATGGTCAGCAAGTACTGGCGCGAATCGACGATGACCCTGTTCAACCAGTTCTGGCAGCGCCATCATCCCGAATTAAAGGCCACCAAAGGCTATCCGCAGGACGCGAAACGCTTCAAAGCCGATATCGCCCTGCTCCAGGCGCAATTGGGAATTGAAGAACTCGATCTGTGGCGAATGCGTTAGCGGGATGGTATCTATTGGGCCGTTTTCGTGGTCTCTTGTTCCGGCAGCACGCTCTTCGTCGCGAAGAATGTTTCGAAAATCGCTTTGTCGACGTTGTTCAGGCTGATCTGGAACTGATCGATGAACTCGTGCAGCCCCGAATGCATGATGTCACTGGCGTGAGTAAAATCAAACTCCGCCCGGAGACGACCCAGCAACTTCTCTGCGCGATTCTGGAACGTTCCGTCCGGAGCCCCGGAAATCGCTCGCAGAGACTCCTCCGCCTTGGTCAGACAGGCCCGGACCGACCGGGGAAACTCGCGATCCAGCATCAGGAAATCGACGACATGCGTCGGGGTGATGCGGCCGCGGACCCGGCGGTACATTTCCAGGGCGCTGGCCGATTTCAACAGAGCCGACCATTGAATGATATCGATCGGCGTGCCGACATCCTGTGTCGTCGGCAGCAGGATAAAATATTTCACATCCAGGATGCGGGATGTCTTGTCAGCCCGTTCCAGCATGCGTCCCAGGCGGGCGAAATGCCAGGCCTCGGTCTGCGACATGATCGATTCGGTGATACCGACAATCAGGTGGCTGGAAATCTTCACTTGCTCGAGGAACATCGAGGCATTGTCGAAGGTATTTTCGGTCGCTGCACCGCGGACGAACAGGTAGAACTTATTGAGTTCTTCCCACAAGACCGAGGGGAGCGCGCCGCGGATCGTCCGCGCATTTTCGCGGGCCGCCGACAGGCACGATAAGATCGAATTGGGGTTCTTGCGATTGAAAGTCAGGAATTGCCAGACATTCTCGCGGGTCGGTACGCCATAGCTGGTTTCGAATTCGTCGTGATCGCCAGTGGTGGCGACGAGCGGTTCCCATTGCTGGTCGATGCTGTCGCCGAGATCCAGCGTCAAGTGCATGTTGACTTCAATGAACCGCGCGACGTTCTCGGCACGCTCGACGTAGCGGCTCAGCCAGAAAACCGAATCAGCCTCGCGGCTTAGCATGTTGAAATCTCGTGTTGAATTCTCGGAAAGGGAATGCGCGGAAAGTTTTCACTCGCGAATCGCAGCATTCAAGCCATTTCAACGGGTTGCGTAACCTGGGTTTGAGACTGTGACTGAGATTGAGACGACTGGACTGCAGCGCTGGTGTTCTGGATGGGCTCGTCGATCGATTCATCGGTCAGCACCCACGTGTCTTTGCTGCCGCCACCTTGTGACGAGTTCACAATCAGCGAACCCTTCTTCAAGGCGACCCGGGTCAGGCCACCCGGCAGCACGAACACATCTTTTCCGTACAAAATATACGGCCGCAAATCGACATGCCGGCCTTCGAGGTGATCGTCCACGATCGTGGGGACGCGCGACAAGGCCAGCACCGGTTGGGCAATGTAATTCCGCGGATTCATCTTGATCTGACGAGCATACATCGTCAGTTCCTGCTGTGAAGCCCGCGGACCGATCAGGATACCGTAGCCCCCCGATTCATTCGTGGGCTTGACCACCAGTTCGGCCAGATGTGACAGCACATACTCGCGCTGTTCCGGTTCCCAGCACACATAAGTCGGCACGTTTGGCAGAATGGGGTCCTGCTTCAGGTAGTACTGAATGATCTTCGGAACATAGGCATAGACCGCCTTATCGTCGGAAACACCGGTGCCCGGTGCGTTGGCGAGAGTGACTCGACCCTGGCGGTAAACATCGATCAGGCCCGGTACGCCCAGCATGGAATCCGGATTGAAGTGCAGCGGATCGAGGAACGTATCGTCGATGCGGCGATAAATCACATCGACGCGCTTCAGGCCGCGGGTGGTGCGCATCCAGACGAAACCGTTGGAAACCACCAGATCCGAGCCTTCGACCAGTTCGACACCCATCTGCTGGGCGAGGAAACTGTGTTCGAAATAGGCTGAGTTGTAGATGCCCGGAGTCAGCACGACGACGCAAGGAGTGCTGGAGGTGGGCGGGGCGACGTGCAGCAGCGTCTCCAGCAACCGCTCGGGATAGTCCTCGACCGGCTGAATGCGCAGTCCACCGAACAAATGCGGGAACGTGCGTTTCATGACCTCACGGTTCTCGATCACATACGAGACTCCCGAGGGACACCGCAGATTGTCTTCCAGAACATAGAATTCGCCGTCACCGTGCCGGACCAGATCGGTTCCGGTGACATGACACCACACTCCCCCCGGCGGTTTCAGACCCTTGCATTCACTCAGGAAGCAGGGGGCCGAGAGCAACAGCTCTTCGGGAACGACCTTGTCCTTGATGATCTTGCCGTCATTGTAGACGTCGTCCAGGAAGAGATTCAGGGCGGTAATACGCTGTTTCAGTCCACGTTCGATCCGCGTCCATTCGTGGGCTTCCACGACACGCGGCACGATATCGAAGGGCCAGACTTTCTCTGTTCCCGCTTCGTGTCCGTACACGGCGAACGTGATGCCCATGTTGAGCAACGTCAGGTCGGCAGCCTTCTGCCGCTGAATTAACTCGCCGTCAGATAATGCGGCCAGGCGGCTCGCCAAAGCCTGCACGGGGCCGCGCGGAGCCCCGTTGGCATGAAACATTTCATCGAAGAAACCATCAGTTTGATACGTCTCGAGCTGCATGACACACCCACTTCTGGTTGCGGACTGCTGAATAAGTCATCACAAAAGGCAGGGTCTGCCCGAACTGGAAGCAACCCTCATGCCAACAACCAGATTGTTGAGAGGGGACTTTCAACACCCTGCAGGTATCTGTTGCTGTTTTTGTAAATCTCTGCTTACCAGTAACTAACGTCGGGAATTTTGCGATCCATGACCCGCCTGAAGGATTAGGACTTCAACGGCAGAACTCGATGCCTCTGCCTCGAAAAAAAGCACCACGCCTGAAATACTGGCATTGAGACTTGGCGACCAGATTCCGAAGATGTTGCAGATTTTCCCAAGTCATACCAGCCGCACGAGTTCTCGTCTATCTCTGGTGTCTCACAATTCCGCCGGGGTGGGGTGATTTGGCGACCTGGGAACGTCAGGTTTCGCGAATCGGAATACCGGTCCCACCACGACGTGCCCCATTTGTCAAAGCTCAGTGGTTTGATTCGTTCCGAAGATATAAACTCAGTACCGGAGACAGCGCAAACTCTGGTTGATGCGACATCTGTTTTGGCGGCTAAATTGGGTGAAATTGGTGGGGAGTTGACAGCATGGCGTTTCCTCGGATGCTCCGAATTCGGCAAAAGTTTGACGCTCCCCGGGTCACGGACATTCCGGCCGAGGTGGAACGCCAGCTCGCCACGCTGAAGCTGCAGGCCAAGATCAAACCGGGACAGACCGTCGCGATCACCGCCGGCAGCCGGGGGATCGCCAATATTGCGGTCATTATCAAGGCGGCCGTGCAGCATTTCCAGAAGTTGGGGGCTCAGCCCTTCATTGTCCCGGCGATGGGCAGTCATGGCGGCGGTACGGCCGAGGGGCAGCGCGAGATCATTGAAGGCTACGGTGTCACCGAAGAGTACTGCGGGTGCCCGATCAAGGCTTCTATGGAGACGGTCATCGTCGCGGAAACTCCGCAGGGCATTCCGGTCCACTTCGACAAACATGCTTCCCAGGCCGATCACGTCTTTGTGTGTGGCCGGGTGAAGCCGCACACCAACTTTGTGGGTGATATCGAGAGCGGTCTGCACAAGATGATGCTGATCGGGCTCGGCAAACATAATGGGGCGAAGATTTACCATCGCGCCATCATGGATTACAGCTGGATCGAAATCGTGCGCTCCGTGGCCGACGCCGTGATTCGCAACTGCAAGGTCGTCGCGGGACTGGGGATTGTCGAGAACGCTTACGACGAAACGGGCCTGATTGCCGCGGTGGCGCCTGAAGAGTTCTTTCAACGCGAGAAGGAATTGCTGGTACTCGCCAAGCAATGGCTGCCGCGGTTACCCTTCCGGCAGGTCCATTTACTGATCATTGATGAGATCGGCAAAAACATCAGCGGGACCGGGATGGACACCAATGTCATTGGCCGGAAATACAACGATCACCGGGCGACCGACCGCGACGACACGTCCGTGAGAACCATTTTCGTTCGCGGCTTGACCGAGGCCACACACGGTAACGCCTGCGGCATCGGGATCGCCGAGTTCACCAATACGCGCACGGTCGACTCAATTGATCGTCGGATTACCGCGATCAATTCGATTACGGGCGGCCATGCTCCAGCCGCTGCCATTCCGATCTGGTACGACACTGACCGGGAAGTCGTAGAAAATGCGTTGACGACGATTGGCCTGGCGACTTCGGAGCGAGCCAAAGTCATCCAGATTCCCGATACCCTGCACCTCGCCGAGGTCCTGGTTTCTGAAGCCTATCTGCCCGAAATCCAGCAGCGTCCCGACCTGGAGATCATTTCGGAACCGCAAGATCTGCAGTTCGATGCGGCGGGAAATCTCTCCTCGGTCGGGATTGGTCACTAAATAGTCGCCAACAAGATCTCGGCATCAGTTCAGAACCGCTTGATACACGGCGGTTCTGAACTTCCCACCACCGTTTTTGTCTTGTGTGCTAGTCGTCTTCTCCTGCGTGGCCTGCTCTGCTCCGCGCGAGGGCCACATTGCTGCGCGCTGATGCCACAGTCACTGCCGCCGTCGTAAAATACTTTGCGCCGCACCACCTGGAGTAGCTGGGGAACAAAGCTCGGGTGACTGATTCGTCGTGACGCACGGGAATTTCGCTCGATATTTTCAAACAAGTTCTCCTGGCCAGGGGATCTCCAGTTAGCAGTCCGCGCAGATTGTTGCTTGGGGCTTGCCAACGCGCGCGGTCTTGCGAATCACTTTTCACGTTTCGTCGAGATTCTACGTAAACATACAGTGACGAGAGTGAAGACACTCGCCACCGCGGATGGTTTTCACTGTCGAAGGATCGCATCGATGACGGAACATTTCGAACCGCCCGCGGCCGGTGGCGACGGAGCTGGCCTGCCCCCGGCAAGTCCGGCGATCAATACGGCCGCCATTCCCCCGGGCTGGGAAGGTGCGCCTGCGGCCCGTCAGCCTGTCGTTCGCTGGCGCGAGATCGTCGCGATCACGACCTTGGTGGTCATGGCCGACATGACAATTTTTCGCGGCACTGGCTTCGCCGGGGGCGCATTATTCCTGCTTGTCGCCCCGCTGCTGCTGGTACTGGGGAGCCCTGCCCCCAAGTTTTCTGCCGTTTTAGGTGCGCTGGGACTGATGGCCTGGGTTACCGCGGCACGGCTGGTCTGGCAGGGATCACCGGCGAGTAGCCTGGCGGGATTCCTGGTAGTGACTGCATTCGCGATGGCCTTGTCGGGCAGAACGCCGTTTGTCCTCGAACTGTTGGGATTCGTCTGCAAAGCGTGGATTGATGCGATCGATGTGCTGGGCGCATACGACCAATGGTTGAAACACCGGTTCCGCTACTTTCCCAAAGTGTTTTCGCTGCAATGGATCCTGCCGCTGATTGCGGTCCTCGTCTTCGGCGGGTTGTTTGTGGCGGCCAATCCCGACTTGGCGCGAACTGTCCAGGAGACGCTCCGGCAATTGCTGGAGGGGAGTCTGCGGTGGCTGGAAACATTCTCTTCCAGTCCGCTGGAAGTTCTGTTTTGCGTCGCGGTCGGCTGGTATGTCATGGGAATTTTACGCCCCTGCGACTGGGGGCAGGAGTTGGCTGCATTTGCTTTGCCGCCGGCACCCGTGGAGGTCACCGAAACCACTGCGGCCCGAGATTCGTCGCTGTTCAGCGCTTACCGCAACACGATCGTTGCGGTCAGTCTGTTGTTTGCGGTGTACCTGGTGTTCGAGTTTCAGACCTTGTGGTTTCGCAAGTTTCCGAAGGGGTTTCATTACTCGGGGTACGCGCACGAAGGGGCCTTCTGGCTGACTGTGGCCCTGGCATTAGCCACCATCTTGCTCTCCCTGATTTTCCGCGGGAGCACATTGCGGGATCCACGGCTACCCACGCTCCGCCGCTGGGCGTGGATCTGGTCGGTCGAGAACTTCGTACTGGCGCTGGCGGTCTATAACCGGTTGTGGATTTACGTGGGTTTCAACGGCATGACCCGGATGCGTGTCGTCGCCCTGTTCGGCATCTCGTCGGTCGTTGTCGGCTTCCTGTTAGTTTTATGGAAGATCGCGCAGAACCGCGGCATTGTGTGGCTGCTGCGACGCGAAATCTTGACGGTCACGCTGGCGGGATATCTCTATGTGGTCACTCCCGTCGACTGGCTGGTTCATTCGTACAATGTCCGCCGGATTCTGACGGGTGATCCGGCGCCGGCTGTGCAAATCACCGAGCATGAGGTCAGCTCGGAAGGGATCCTGGCGCTACCACCGCTGCTGTTTTGCTCGGACCCGTTGATCCGTGACGGAATTCGGAGCCTGCTGGCCACGCGTGGGCAAGAGCTGGCTGCCCGCCAAACGTCCGCAGCAGACAGGGGGTGGACCGGCTATCAGCTGGCGCACTCTAGCCTGGCAGAGCGACTTGCGCACTATTCCGCAGAGCTGAACCCGAACGTGCCGGAGTCGCAGCGAGCCACCGATTGG
>CAZQUW010000015.1:0-29310 GCA_964596215.1 uncultured Planctomicrobium sp.
CCTTGGGATGCGGTTCCTTCTTGTTCTTGACGTTGACGTACGTCATCACCATGCCCCCTTCGAGCGGACCGGGGCGATAGAGTGCGGATGTCGCGATAATGTCCAAGAAGCTGTCCGGCCGCATCTTCTGCAGCAGGTCGCGCATGCCGCCGCTTTCCAGCTGGAAGATACCTTTAGTTTCGCCTCGCTGGAGCAGGGCAAAGGTTGCCTTGTCATCCATCGGAAACTTGGCTGGATCGATGTCCCTGCCGCGATGCTTCTTTACATTCAGCACTGCCTTGTCGAGAATCGTCAGATTGCGTAGACCAAGGAAGTCCATCTTCAGCAGACCGGCCTTTTCGACCTCGGTCCACTGCGTAATGATTTCCTCTTTTCCGGTAATCCGTTGCAACGGTACGTATTCCACCAGGGGCTTATCACCGATCACCACGCCGGCCGCGTGGGTACCACAGCTACGGGCCAGCCCCTCCAGCTTCATGCCGATATCCAGCACTTCGTGGATCTGCGGATCGTTGTTATAGGCTTCCAGCAGATCGGCACTTTCCTGAATGGCATCCTTCAACTTGATGTTGAGAGTCTCCGGAACCGCCTTGGCGATTTCATCGACGCGATCCAGCGGAATTTGCAGCGCGCGGGCCACGTCGCGGATCACAGCCCGGGCTTTCAGGGTACCGAAAGTTCCAATCTGCGCGACGTTCTCACTGCCGTATTTCTGCTTCACATAATTGATGACCATTTCGCGACGATCGCGACAAAAGTCGATATCGATATCTGGTGCTTCCGCGCGATTGGGATCGAGGAAGCGTTCAAACAGCAGATCGTATTCCAGGGGACAGACATTGCTGAGACCCAGGCAATAGGCCACCAGAGCACCGCACGCCGAACCGCGTGCCAGACAGGGAATTCCATTTTCGCGCGCGAAACGGGCAAAGTCCCAGACGATCAGGAAGTAACTGGAAAATCCCATCTTGCCGATGACGTTCAGTTCAAACTTCAACCGTTCGCGGTGCTTGTCCTGAATGCCATCTTTGCCATAGCGCCAGATCAATCCTTCGTCGCATAATTCAGAGAGGTATTGGATATCGGTGCGGCCAGGCGGCGGTGCAAAGACGGGGAAGTGCCGCGTTTTCAGGTCGAGTTGAATGTCGATCTTGTTGGCGATTTCCTGGCTGCGGGCCACCGCATCAGCATGTCCAGGGAAAGCCGCATACATCTGCTCGGGAGAGCGCAGGAAGAACTGGTCCGTGTCCATCCGCATGCGCTTGGTATCGGCACGGCTGGTATGCGTATTAACGCACAGCAACACGTCGTGCGCAGCCGCATCTTCCTGGGTGAGATAATGGGTATCGCTGGTCGCCACCAGGGGCACACCCAGCTGATTGGAGAGATCAATCGTTCCCTCGGCACAGAGTCGTTGAATCTCCAGACCGCAGTTCTGAATCTCGAGGTAATAGTCGTCGCCGAAGAGCTTGCGATACCAGCCGATAACTCGCCGCGCGTCGTCCATCTTTTCTTCGAGAATCATTGATGACAACTCGGCCGAGCAACAGCCCGACAGGCAGATGATCCCCTCGTGATACTTTTCGAGGATTTCCTTGTCAATTCGCGGCTTGTAGTAAAACCCTTCCAGGAAGGCCTGTGAGGCCAGCTTGATCAGGTTTTGAAAACCAACGCGGTTCTTGGCCAGCAGCGTCAGGTGGAAGCTGGCTTCCTTTTGACGCGAAGCTCCCCCCTTATCAAAACGGCTTCCCGGTGCGATGTAGGCCTCGTAGCCCAGGATCGGATTGATCCCGCCATCTTTGCACTTGGAATAGAATTCCAGCGCACCATAGAGGTTGCCGTGGTCGGTAATTGCCAGCGAGTTCATCCCCAGTTCCTTGGTCTTCTTGACCAATTCGGGAATGCGGTTGGCTCCATCGAGCAGGCTGTATTGAGTATGGCAATGCAGGTGAGTAAACGGGCGAGCAGCGGCTTCAGCCATGACCAATTCCATCCTTTGCGGCCGGTCCCTCAGACACAGATCAGCCTGGGAGCGAAGATTGGGCTACCCATAGCAAAAGGCTGATCCGACGGTCGTACCGGCATTTTACCCGATGACGAGTAGAGACCCAAGCGCGTGGCGGAACGAATCCCCAAAGAGGCAAAATCCGCAGCCACCGCGAATCGAATTTGACTGATCAAGAGTCGGAATTCACTTTTGCGGATTCCGTCGGATCTGAAAGAGGGGGCACTCGTTGCGGTAGTCTACTGCACCAGGCCCTTGGTCAATTCCATAAATGCCGTCTCCAGATTCAGCTCTTCTTCCCGGAACAGAGTCAGCTTGAAGTTTGCGGCGATGATTTGCGTCGGAATGTCGCTGTAGTCCAGAATCCCGGGCTTCAGGGTGACGATCAGGGTTCCGTCTTCGATCTTTAAACTGGCCACCTGATCGTGTTGTTCAAGAAGCCTGGCTGCACGGTCGGTTTCGGACTGGACTCGGATATTGAGGATGATTGCCTGACGCACCTGCTTCATGACGTCGCTCACCAGCCCGTTAACGTACATGATGCCTTTCTCAATGATGCCGACCTTATTACAGACGTCAGCCAGTTCGGGCAGAATGTGGCTGGAGACGATAATAGTCTTCTTCAACTGTCCTAATCGTTTCAGAAGATTGCGGATCTCAATGCGGACGCGCGGATCGAGACCGCTGGCAGGCTCGTCCAGCAGCAGGACTTGTGGTTCGTGCAGCAATACGCGAGCCAGTCCGATACGCTGAGTTTGACCGCGTGACAGCTGATTGACCATGGCGTCGCGCTTGTACGTCATGTCCACGAGTTCCAGCTTTTCTTCGCATACTTTACGACGGGCGGGGCCATCAATCCGATAGGCGGCGGCGAAGAACTCGAGGTACTCAATGACCTTCATGTCGTCATAGACGCCAAAGAAGTCGGGCATGAAGCCGACCAGGCGGCGGATCTCTTGCGGGTGCGTATAGATCGATTTACCGCAGACGTATGCTTCGCCGTAGTCGGGATTGAGCAAGGTCGCCAGCATGCGCATGGTGGTCGTCTTACCGGAACCATTCGGTCCGATAAATCCAAACACATCACCCTCATTGAGCTTAAGGGTGATCTCGTTCGCGGCAATCAGATCGCCGTATCGCTTCGTCAGCTTGTTCGTTTCAATCACTGTCGGCCTACCGCTTCTAAGTGGCTCTGCAGAACCTACACATCAGGATCACGGCGACTGGCTGATAAAGCTCCTGCCGAACTGTAGCCTGATTCTCCGAGCCGTATGCTTCGCATTTCAAAACTGCCGACCCCGAGTGCCGGAGTACCTGGAGATTTCTACTCGATCTTAGGCAGGGCCTTGACCTCTTCTTCACGAGCTCGATCGACGGGGAGTACAATTCTTACAAAAGTTTGCGAATTGGGTGGCGTGATGGCAGTGCCATCAACTTTCCACTCCGCAGACGCGGTCTTCAATCGCCCTAACAGGACAGCTCGCCCCAGTCGTAAATGCGATGAAAGGTCGAAATTCCCCAGAACATCGTGCCTCATTCCGGTATAGTCGCGCCCGCCCGCTGCCTGATGGAAGGTCAGCATCCGCACAATATATTCTTGATCGCGTCGCGCCGGGTCATAAGGCGTCTGCATATCGAGCAACTCGGGATTTGTCTTCGAGCTGTCGCGGCGAATTTCTTTCATGTAAACCTGTGTCAGAAAACTTCGCAAATCGCGTTGTTCAACTGGCTGTGAACCGCCGATTTCCCAAGTGAAGTGCGGTACTAAGTCTGCCTGTCCTGCTCCCTGACTGCGACGGATAACGGGAAAATAGACCCGATTGGCATAGGCCAGCAGGCAATCTTCCAGAGTGTCTGGCAGGTGGTGCGACACCGTGCCGCTTAAGCGGCCCAGTCCCGAGCTGACCAGTTTGGACTCGACCAGTTCGGGCGTCTTCGCCGACCATTCACCGCATAGATGGCCCGTCGACCAGACCTGCAACGGGTAATCCGCAAACCCCGCATTGGATGTCGTTCCGAGCATGTGATAATCGCGTTGTGTCAGTTGCACACCGCCTTCGCGGTACAGGCCACCCACCCGATTCTCCGCAGGAGCTGACCAGGAGACCAACGGTGTCGCGGCCTCAATCTTGCCACTTCCTGACCAGGTCGGCACAACGCTTGAAAGCTCGACCGCTGTCTTCGCCGTGCGGGGGCTGTATAAAGTCAGCCAGCTTTGACCACGCAGCAACTTCGAAGATTGATCCAGGTCGACAATCTCCAATTGAGTGGCGCGGGTCTGGGTGCCGTTTAGCGAATTTGAGAGCGCGATGATCAACGCGGAACCGCCAAACACCCAGACTGATAGTGTGATCCAAGTCCAGTGCGGGCGTTTCAACCAGCGATGAACGATTAAATAATCCAGAGGCCCGACGATCAGGATGTAGACGCCGAGAAGTCCCATGACCGACCATAGTGACAGGCGCACGACCTGCGGAAAGACTTCCAGTGAGGCAAACATTTGCGATGACAAGTCGTTAATTGTCGACTTGGCAAGTTGAGTCCCTTTGACCCGCACCCCACGGACCTGGTCACGCTCGGTGCTCAGCAGCTTTCGGAGCAGATGACTCAAGCCTTCCCATTGCTTCAACGGGGGTTGATCGATATTCAGAGCAATAAAAGAGACCCGCCCAAAGCCGTAGGGTTGTTGCACGATTAACGGGCCGTCCAATGACCTGGCCAGGATATTTCCGGAGGTGGCGCCCACCCGAATGGAGGGGACAGTGCCGTCCACTCGCAACTCAGCCGGGTGTGGCGAGTAGCTTTCCAGGCCATCCAGCTGCCGGATTTCGGTCTCGGACTGCAAGGGCAATTTCAGCCACTTCGCCAGCTCGGTCTTTTCGAATTCCGCGAGCTCAGAGCCTAGCGAGAGAACCAGATGGCCCCCCCGGATTTCCACCCAATCGCGCAGCGCCAGTTGTTGTGCCGCGCTCAGTTGCGACAACGTTGACTTGGATGTCCCCGGCACTTGCGCAGTTGCTGCGAGCACCAACACGTCCATTGCCGCATAGTCGGCGGCATCGGCAGGCAGTTCACCCGGAGTGAGCGAAATCAACTCGGCCGACGGTTCGTCGCCGGTGGCGGCTGGTGCCAGTTCGACATCGGGGCTCAATGTATTGGTGATTTTAAAAGCACTCGGGTCCACTCCCGTGAGTCCCCAGAAGGGGACATCCTGACGAAAACCGGGCCTGAGATCTGATTCCCCTTTGGATGTGCCTTCGGGGTGAATTTTTTGCTCGACGAACGCGCCGTCTTTCGACTCCACCCGAATGACGAATTCCCCGGTCATCCGTCCTGGCATAACGCGAGTATGCAGGGTCTGTGACTGACCGGGCGTCAGGGACTGTTCGGCGCTCGATGTATGGACGAACTGGCCGTCCGGATCGGCGGCAATCACGACGAGTTTGACCGTCACCGGCGCGTTGCCGCTGGCGACGACAGATACAGCGACAGGAGTCCAACTTCCCACCTGAAAGCGGCCAGCCAACCCCACCTGGACCCGTTTGATGTCCAGCGGTAAAGGCGCGGACGCCCAGACCGGGTGAGTGCCGAGACACACCGCGACGATAAGACACCAGATTCTCAGCTGCACAAAATGCCGATTCAAAGTGATTCCGAACAAAGCCAATTTCGACTCAGCCTATTGCCTGTGGCGGAACATTCCAGCGACTCGATGCATCCCGACGCTTAACGCCGCAGGCATCCTAAACTGAAACCCGCTAATGACCTGTGACACATCCGCGAGACGCAGATACTCTACAGGATCGAAGCGGGCCATACAATCTGCACGGCTTCACCGGAAGGCATTGCGCCAGCAACCTCAAAATGAAGCACTCGTATCGCCACTCCAGTACGCTAATGCGACGGAAAACGTCAAACAATTCCCGGAGAGAGAAGTGGGATCGGTACTTAAACCCCGTTCCATTAAGGCTTTTCGCTGAGGTCGCAGGTGCATACGAGCTGACCGCATCCGGGGCACCCCTGGCCGTATTTTTTGAGTACCGCAGCCTGCAAATCGACTTTTGCCACATTGGCAATTGTTGCCAACCATGCCAGGACATCCGCAAATTCCATGGCCAGTTCCTCGGGGGTTCCTTCGCGCAACGCGGCCGCCAGTTCGCCGATCTCTTCCATCAACCACATGAAGGTTCCATCGACTCCGCGAGCTTCGTCCTTGGACGAATACATCTTGGCGATCAGGGCCTGCAGGTCGGCCAGTGAAAACGATACTGGGGGTTGGGAAGACAAATGGAATTCTCCTTAAAGGTACTATGGTACTATATTTGAAGTATGTTGCGTTGATGGACTGCTGATTCGGGACGGTACTGCCTGCCGCGAACAGTTGTAGAACGGACTCCGTGGGTCTCGGGTGGATCGTGCTGGTTACTTTTTCGGTGGTTCTGTAATTGTTATGGTCAGGGGCAAGCTGGGGGTGGAAACAAGGGTGTTGGGGCGGTCTTTCGCTTGAGGATCCTTGTTAAAGGGAACTTGTGCCTGCCCTAACACCGAGATTGTGTAATCGCCCGGGCGAGCCCCGTTTTGAATGGTAAATTTGGCCGTCGTCTCATTCGCTCCAGCGGCAATTTCCACAGTGGGCATCTGGATCACCCCCGGAAAGGCAAGTGGAATCACTGTGATCTTGTCTTTGAAATCGGCCCAGAGGCGCGTCGCGGTGATCTTTACCGAGACTTCTTTGCCGGCTTCAACCGAGACACGTTCGGGTTGCAGCTTCAGGACATAGGGTGCTTTTTCGCGCACTCCCAGAACCAAGTCACGCATTGGGGCGCTGCTACCGGGATTGGCGTCCGCCCAAACTCGGGTATAGGGTCGAACTTCGTGTCTCAAGGTCTGTCCTTCGACGGTTGCAGTCGCCACCAGTTTGATGGCCGCCGCGCCGACCGGTGCGTTCTCGTCTGCCCAGAAGACGAAAGTCGTCCGATCTGTGTTGAAGAGACTGGTCGGCGCTGCATGCACACCCGGCGGCAAACCTTCCGCTGTCAATGTAATCGCTCCCGCGAATCCTTGATGGCGATAGGCGATCACATCCATAAATGTCGCACCGCCCGCCCACACAGTATTCCCCGCAGGACCGGGGTTCTCTGAATGGATGGCGGCGATGTCGAAGTCTGGAACGGGTTTGCGAACGGCCAGGACATACTGATACCGTGGTCCGCCGCGGCTATATCGATCCTGTACGACGAGATGATATTTGCGCTTCGCCTGCAGATTAAAGACACCGATTGGATCGCGAATGTGAGCGTCGAAGGCATTCGTCCGCGGTCCCGAATCGTCCAGTTCGCCCAGCGTCATCTCCTTGTCATCGTAAACGCTGACGTAAGGATCAGACTGCCCGCCGATCCGTTCCGAGTAGACTTCAAAGCTGTACTCGCCCCCCGCATTCTCCGGAATCTCAACCTCGAACCAGTCGGCATCGCGTGGCTTATCAAAACGACCGCTGACGACTGCCGGAAGGGTCAATTTCTGTGGCTGCCTTCGTTCGTCGTTCGGTTCCGAATCCGGGATCACGGGCAAATCGGTGACCATGACGCAGGCCGGATGCAGTGCTCCAGCGCCAACGGGGACACGTACCTGATAACCATTCAGTGCGAATGTTGCCGCAGTCGGAGCCACCGTGTGATCAATCGGATGCTCCAGAAATGTAAACTGACGCGTGCGTGCCAAGTCCGAAGGGACGCTCAATGGAAAGGTGAATTCATCCAGTTGCGGCGGCGAAACCGCTCCTGGACCCTCTTTCAGCGAACGACCATATGCAGTCATCTGGACTGTTTGTCCGGCCTGCACGGCACGCGGGAAAATGTTCTCCACGTGGGGAAGAGTGGTAATGACCAGACGGTACGGTAAGCCGCCGCGATAAATCAAATCGTGGACGACCGCGAAATACTCGCCGTCTGCCGGCGCGGCAAAATCAATAAACGGATCGCGGCCGTGATAATCACCGCTCGATGCCAGGCTTTGTCCGGAGGCACTTTCCAGGATCAGGTTGGCGTCAAGTTGCGATTCGAGCTTCATCGCCTGGCAGTCAACGACGACACGCTGCCCCTTTTTCAAAGTGAACTTGAATACGTCCTGGCCGTTGCCGTCGGAAGTGCCATTAATTGCTGAATTGAGATTGACGGCTTGCGCTTGCGACAATTCGTTGTTCGGTTCGGTTTCTGCGATGTCCGCCAGGCCATTGGTCACCGAGAGAATCCGGGGATTACTGATGCCGTATTTTCCGACCATGCGAACTTCGTAAGTTCCGGCCGGCACGCCAGCTTGGGCGACGATCTTAAAACGTCCCGGCTTTACCAATTCGGCTGTCAGCCCCGCGTGGTCAAACCGGAGTGCCTGGACATCTTCAGTATCGCGACCCTGGACTTCGAATTCGAGAGTCGTCCCGGCACTCAATCCCAACGGCTGAATCCGGTCGAATCGGATTGCCGGCAATTCGGCAATCGTGAAGGGAGGGCAGGCCAGGCAGGTGGCCCCCATGATCACGATTAACAATGACTGAAATCTGTAATTCATCGGTGCGCTCAATTCGGATTCTCAGATTAATCTTACAGCGAGTCGCCAGCATCCTCGGTTTGCTTCCAACGGTCGTTCTGTCGATGGCCGAAGTTGCTCGTAGGGGAACCGATGACCGCGATCGGAATTCAGGCGATCCAGCAACCAGATTTATCGGGTGGTAATGCCCCACGTAGCATACCCAGTCGCCGGCACTGGACGCGATGGTGGCCGTGCAGGATTTACCCCTCAACTTTTCCCAAACTTCGCAGGTGAAGAATCAGATTGTGTTAATTCGGAGCGATTAGCCCGCTCTGGCATGGAACGGAGACTTTGACTTTCTCGCCTGATGACTGGGTCGTGCTAGCTGCACCGGCCAGATCAGGAAGAATGAAACGACAGGCGCGAGGATGCCGAAAATATCTTGCCGACTAGTTCTCTGTCCGGAGGCCATTTCCGGGACATAGCTCCCGAGTTTTTCCCTCCCCTACAGATCGATTCCGTCGGCAAACAGGCGGTACGCCTGCAGTAATCGGAAAAGTCTACCCAGAATTCTGGTTGTCGCCAGCTGGCGATGCCTACTACCGCTGGACAGAGGGTTTGATGCGGCTAACTCGACTTCCTCGCCTGCGGATTGCTTTGCCATCCGTCTCTCCCTGTACCCGAGCTAATGGGTGGGTGCTCTGCCTCTTTTCCCTGACTTTGGGAGTCATCAACTGGAACACACACGCCAAGTCGGCGGGTGCGTACCGCGGGGCTGTGCCGCCGCAGATTCCAGAATTGGCCGTTCACGCTCCAGCAGCAGCCAGCGGAAACTCGACGGCACCCCAGTCGGCCGCGGTGGCTTCGACCCCCAAGATTGATGGCAAATTGGCCATGCGGCTGAAGCAAGCTTTGATGCTGGATGCCAGGTCAAAATTGCAGACCATCCCCGACTATGTCGCGACGTTCACTCGACAGGAACGCGTGGGCGGTAAATTGCTGACCCGCGAGTCGACCGACTTGAAGGTGCGACATGCCCCTTTCAGTGTCTATATGAAGTGGAATGAAGGCAGCGACATCGGCCGCGAACTGTTGTATGTCGAAGGATTAAATAACAATCGAATGCTGGTGAAGAAGGGGGGGCAGGTTGGCGAAATGCTGCCCACCTTCAAAGTGGATCCGACCAGCGATCTGGCTATGAAGGAATCGCGCTATCCCGTCACAACGTCAGGCCTGTTGAAGCTGGTTGAAAAAATTCTTGAGTTCAGCAGCCGTGATGCGAAACTGGACGAAGGGGTAGCCTGCCAGTTTCTGCCGGAGCAGAAGATTGACGGCCGCATGTGCTACGTGATTCGTACCGACTACGATTGTGCCGAAGTCGATCCCGAATATCGTACCTCCCTGATCTTCGTCGATAAGGCGACCGCACTTCCTTTGTGCGTCAAGAATTATGGCTGGTCAGAACGCTGCGGAGCTCCCGAATCGGCCGACGATAAACTCACCGACGACACGCTGATCGAGTTCTATGCCTTCACGGGGCTGCGATATCAGTCGCGACTGGGCGAGGCCGAATTCGATCAGGCAAACGCACAGTACAAGTTCCGCCGATAGTCGTGAATCGGTGAGTCGAGTTGCCAAACATTTCGCGGCTATTCTTCTGATAGACGCGAACAAAACCTCTGCGACAGTTCAGAACCGCTTGAATTACCGCAGTTCTGAGCTTCTCGCAATCGGTTTTGTCAGGAGTGACTGGTCACATCGTTTACGGTTTGGCCGCAACTGCTGGTGCTGCCCCCGGTGATGCCGGTGTCATGGGCAACAGCCGCTTCGCTTCCTGCAGCAGGAAGTCAATATCTCGAAAAGGCTCGTGGCTGATGTCCTGCCAGCGAACCAGGCCTTGGGAGTCAATCAATAATGTCGCATGCAGAGGGCGGTTCTCGAAGTCGTCGAAGGCCCGATTGGACTTAAACGCTTCCAATCCCGGGTTGCTTAACAAGGCGAACGGGAACGGTTGATTGCCGTAGGACTTCAATGATTTTTCCAGTCCTTCGCGACCATCTGTGCTGATCCCCACGAGCGTGATGCCCTGCTTGCCGAACTCCGCAGTCTTCGGTGCAAATGCCTGCAATTGTTCGCTGCAATGCAGGCAGCCATGCCCCAGGAAGAAAATCAGCACCAATGGTTTGCCACGCAACTGCGTCAGCCCAACTTTCTCGCCGGTGACATTTTCCGCAATCCATTCCGGGGCCGCCTGCGGCTGCCAGCGGAAGGGGCCGAGGGTGTCCAATGCAGGCCTGTTCCCGACGTCCTTTTCAGGCGGTTTGACGTCGCGCCAGTCCTCAGGCAGTCCCTGCTGCATCGCAAAAGGGGTCAGTCGCGAAAAAATCGGTGAGGCTTTGATATCAATATGCGTCGAAATCGCGCGCAGTTTATCGAAGGTCTCCTTGGCTTCTTTTGGTTCGCCAGCCTGGATCAGCAAGTCCACCAGTGAGGCCAGCGGTTGCGTCTGATTTTTTCGTGAGCTGACGGCATCCCGTCCTGCCTTCAAAGCCGCATCCTTCTCGCCTGCCTGGAGCTGCACTTTTGCGACATAAATCGGATCTACATCACCCGCTTCTCGCAACTTGACCAGACCAGCCTTGAAGTCCCGCCCGGCGACTGCGAGATGCCCCTGGACTTCGGCCATAGCCTTCTCCAGTGCCTGTATCTGAGGATTAGTCGGCTTTTTCTCCGCGGCGTCTTCTGGAAGCGACGGAGCAGCGGGGCTGGCCGGTGCCGGTTTGGCTGCTTCGGCTTTGGCCTTGTCTTCCGCTTCCCGTTTGGCCTTGGCCATGTCGATCTCGGCTTGCTTGCGGCTTTCTTCTTTCAAACGCTCGTCCAGCACTGCGAGTTGCGCCTGGCCGCCTTCGACATCACCCCGGCGGACTTTAGCCACCGCCAGATACCTCAAGCGTTTGATCTGTTCGAGAGGAATCTCGGTCGGCTCGAGATAGCTCGTGTCGGCCAGCGTCACGAATTCGTCCCATAACTCATAGCGATTCAACTCCTCAATCAATCGCAGTCGGCCGTAATAGCTGCTGCCATGCTTTTGCATGGTGTTGTACTTCGGATGGCGGGGTAGTTCCGACATGTTCTTAGCGAGGTCGACCGCGTCGCGCACCCGGCCTACGAAACTCAAGTCGCGAATCAACCATTCATTATTATGTGCGAAGTTGTGAATCTGGTCGGGCAGGATCCGATCCCGCTGCATGTAGGCGTGATCGACGCGAGCTGATGCTTCCTGTTGCCATGCTGCGTCGGCATAACGTTCGACGCGTGAAAAAATATGTCCCGACATGTGCCACATATGGGCAATGCCCGGTGCTGCCTGACCACACTTGGCTGCCGAATCCAATGCCAATTCCGCTTTCTCGTAATCCCACAGGTGAATCATATAGTGATGGGCCGGATGGAGCGGCTCGACTGCCAGCACTTCTTTAATCAACGCGCTCACCGCCAGATGGCTGGTGATCGGCACGTCGTTACTGCGATTGTCCCACAACTGATAGCACAGAAATGCCTTCGCTTCCAGGTCCTCCGGATGGTCCAGATAAATGCGTTCCAGTGCCTTGGTGTACTTCTCGTGCTTCTCCTTATTCCCTTTCTCTTTTTTGTTCTTCGGGTCTTCCTTGTAGAAGTTCTCGAGGGATTCGATGTACTGATTTTCGCGTGGGGTCAATTCCTTCTTGCGTTTGACTGCTTCGCTGATAAATGCCTTCGCGCGTTTCTCATTGTTGGTATTGGCCATGGCCATGCCCCAGTATGCGATGGCACAGTTCGGATCCAGTGCTGCCGCCTGGCGGAAGGAACGCTCGGCTTCGAAGTACCAGAAGCCGTGCAGCTGCCCGATACCCTGGTTGATGAACTGCTGACACTCGGGAACCTTGGTCGTTACGGGAAAGTTCACCTTCCCCGTATTCGACATCAGATAGGCTTTCTGCCGAGGCCCCTCGTCAAATACCTCGCCATGCAATGAGTGCCCGGGCTGAATCGCCGGCTGAGCGGCCGCGGGAGGTGTGGCCCCGGGGGCTTCTGGTTTGGCGGCAGCCGGCGCGGCCTCTTCAGCAACTGAGGTACTCGTCAGCGCGCAGCCGACCAGAATCAAATAGACGTAGCGACGCAACATAACAGCCTCAATCGGGGCATAGTGGAATTTGGCAGTCAGGGGCTTATTGTGGAAGCTTGGGGGGGCTCGTTGGGGCAAAATATTGGGATCACCGCGAACTTCTGGGGCGAAAAACCATCATCGAGATATTGTGGCACCTGCCTGATTGCGAATTCTAGTTCAATTTGAGAACCAACGAGGAGAATTGCCCAGTCAGAAACTGCAGCAATCGCGGTAATTCGCGGTTTACCTCCTTACTTTTGCTCCTCATTTTCAGAGAGCTTTTGCTCTGATTTGCTCTCCGAAATCACTGGATTTCCAAGTAATTCTGTCAGCGTCTCGCGCAGTTCGGTGCTGCTGGGATTGATCTTGAGGACTTTTCCATCTTTGTCGACCAGGACGGTATAGGGAATAGTCAGGATACCGTATTTTTCGGCGAGCGGATGGTCTTCGGCCTCTTCATCGAAATTGAAGAGATTGGCCCAGGGGATCTTGTTCGTGGACAGGAACCGATCTAAAGCCATCTTATTGGTGTCCTTGCTGACCCCGATGATGTCGAACCCTTTTGACGAAAAGCCCTGGTACAGACTCTTCAAGTTCGGCAACTCAGTGATACAAGGACCGCACCAGGTCGCCCAGAAGTCGATCAACACAATCTTTCCGCGATAGGCTGTCCAGTCGATAGGTTCCTTCGTGGCCAATTGACCCTCGAGTTCAAATGGTTGTCCGACCAACCGCATGCGATTGGCCATACGTCCGAACTGCCGGGAGATCTGCGTCATCTCCGGAAGTTGCGAATGCGATAGCACTTCCGCGAACTGGTCGTATGCTTTAGCGGCCAGTCCTTCCACCTTCGAGCTTTCGAAAACACGACCGATGGTCAGGACACGTTTCATCGCTTGATCGTTGAGGACCGGTGTTGATTTGATGAACTCGACGGCGTCACTGAGCAACTTCGCCTGTTGTTGTGGCTGAAGATCGTCAAACTGCTGCAAATTCGCATAAAGTCGTTGCTCCGCGGCCAGGCGGGCCAGTGACTTTCGAGGATCTTTTAGATATTGCTCGGCGAGTTCGACTCGTCGCTGATTGGCTTTCTTGTCGCCCAATCTCGCCTGGAGTGCCAAGGCGATGAAGCGGGCATCCAGTGCTTTGTGGAGCAGGACTTCGTTCACTCCGTCGGCGGCAAGCACCTTTTCGGTTGCCGAAAGCAAGGTGGCCGCCATTTTTTGGTAGTGAGCCGTTCGCGCTTCCTCTGTTAACAGGAGCGGCTGCTCCATATTGATCAGATTGTCGATGAAACTGATCAATTTTTGGGGCGACAAGTCGGCGGGCAAGGCGAATGGGTCTGGGGTTGCCTTGCTCTCGGGTTGCCCTGCACTGTTGGGATCAGGTTGCTTCAGCAGAACATCTTCAGCGAAGACGGCTGTGCAGATAAGGATCAGCAGTCCAGATAGGCCGATGTTCCATGTCGGATTGCTCTTCATTCCATGCTCCCATTGCCATCAAGACGAAGTCCCATGCTGGCCGATGGTCTTCGTCACATAATTAAAAATTCTGATGTGTCATCGTCCGTTCGGCTCCGCGAAAGTTCAAGGGCAGTCAGTATTCCAGCCCCGTGGCCAGACGCTCTATTTTGCCACTGTTTTGCCCCTGTCAATTAGACAAATCGGCTTGCGAGCCGGATCTCCCCTCCAGCGGACTTGTGTCCTGCTCACTTTTGGGTGACAATAAGTCGTTATATTGTGGCGGTTTATGCCGATCTGGCCACTTCATGAATGGAATCGCGACAGACTGCGGAACCTGTCTATGCCGCGTCCCTCATATTCTCTTCAACTCTGGCTGCTGACTTTAGGCGGGATACTTGCGTCTCTTCTGCCAGCGCAGCAAGTTTGTGCTCAAGTGGCCGATACCGGTGGTACTGAGGCCAGTACGCAGACCCTGATTTTTCTGCGATCTGAATATCCCGTCTTCGTTCAACTAACAGTGTTGCTCGACGGACAGGAACTTCGCGAACTTCGTTCGCAGCGAGTCACTCGTGCGTTTAAGGCCTTGGATGCCAACGGTGATGGGACAGTTGACCAGGCTGAGAGTGAAGTTGGTCATCAGGCACTTCGAGAGTTGGGAATTCGGGGGCAGTGGCAAGATCTGCTTCCATCTCTCGACAACGATCCCAGAGACAATCGATTGTCGGTTTCCGAATTGACTGTGTTTGCCGATCGATTGTTCGGTCCGCCAGTGGTTCTTGGTCCGCGTCCGAAAGGTGTGCGGCGGTCCGGGCAGGCCGTGGAACTCTTCGATTTGCTCGACGGCAACCAGGACCAGATCCTCAGCGACGCCGAATTCGCAGCCCTTTCCAGTCGGTTACAGAAACTGGACGCAGATGGAGACGAGTCTTTTTCTGTTGTTGAAGTCGAGCCATTTCGCAATCCATTCAGCCCGCGAACTGGCCCCAGCGCTGGGACCGCTGAAGACGCGCCCTGGATTGTCATGGACACGGCCGCTGAAATCCTGCTGAAGCGATTTGACAAGCAGCCCCCAAAGCACGCTCTGAATTCCAGCGAATTGGGATTCTCCGAGGAACTGATACGCGTGGGAGACACTGATCACGATGGTGCGCTCAATCTGCAGGAACTGCAAAAGTCGCTGCCGACGGTACCTCCCCACTATCGATTGAAGGTGAACCTGCCCATAGGGAAAACACGGCTGACGAACTTAACATGGACTAATGCGTCGGTGAGTTCGCCAGCGGCACCGTTGGCCGGCCCTGCGCGTCCCGAGCGTTTGTCGCCAAAGGGTCTGGAAGCCGAGATTGCCGGGCAACCGTTGCAGCTTCAAGTTTCCACCAGTCGGGCATCGCAGGCCGATAATGTTGCCTTTTATAAATTGCAGTTTCGCAAAAGCGACCGCGACAAGAATAAGTATCTGGACAATACGGAATTTGGCTCATTCAATCTGCCAGGAGCCACCTTTGAGGCCGTCGACGCCGATGGAAACGGCCAAGTATTTGACCGTGAGATCGAGGACTTTCTCAATCAAGAGCAGTTTGTGGATCAGGCGCATATCGTGGTGACCTATGACCACAATGAGCAATCGCTATTCGCATTACTCGATCTGAATAAAGACAATCGATTATCTCCGCGAGAATGCCTGTACTCTAATGAGGCTTGGAGGGCGAGCGATAAGAATCAAGACGGACAACTGGCCCGATCTGAATTGTCGGGCAAAATGCGATTGACGGTCGAATCAGCCAAGCCACGACTCTTTCAAAATGCTCTCGTACCACAAGGAGCGATGACTGGTGAACCGCTGATTAACTCGCAGGCCTCGTCCGCCCCCGCCTGGTTCCGGGGAATGGATCGTAATGTAGATGGAGACATCTCACGGCGCGAGTTCATCGGCAATGCAGCCGCGTTTCGAAAATGGGATCGTGATGGTGATGGTCTAATCAGCACCGAGGAAGCTGGGAAATAGAAAACCGCACACGCTTCGACGAAGTCCGGAGTTGTCGGGGAACCGAACGGCCAGCGGGCCAAAAGACAGACACGCAAACACAAGTTCAAGTTTTTTAGCAGGCTGAGGTCCGCGGACATGTCCCAACTGATTCATACCGAGAAACTCTTGCGAGGCGTTGCCGCTCGAATGCGCCTGGTGAATCTGGGCCGCCAGTGGCGCTGGGTGTTCCTAAGCCTGTGTGCACTTTATACGGTGGCATTGCTGGTCAGCCGCGCGACAGGGTGGGGCCCGGAACAATTCTTGCCACTACATCTGCCAATCCTCGCTGTCGTCGCATTGGCCGTAAGTGGTCTCTTTCACGGTCGTCCCACGTCTGCCGACGCAGCTCGGAAAGTTGATCTCTATGGCCAGACCCGAGATTTGTTTCTGACTATTACAATGCTCGGCAACTCGGCCGGTGAGTTCCAACCTCTCGTGATCCAGTCAGCAGAAGCGGCTGCTCAGAAGTTTCAGCCTTCGCAAGTGGTGCAATTCCCGTGGCAGAAGCCTTCGCTCCAGGCCGCATTCGCCTCTCTGATCGTTTGGAGCGGTATTGCGCTGGTTCCTCAGTTCGATCCATTTGGAAAGGTCGCCGAGGCCAGAGAGGCCGAGCAACGCATCGAAAAGCTCGCTGCGGCTCGACGTGCGACCAAGGACAGGATGGAAGAGCTGAAATCGGCAGAGGACGCTGATTCAAAGAATGCCGAAGTCAACAAGGCGCTAGAAAAGCTCAAGCAAGTTCTTTCGAAATTGGAGAAAAACAAGCCCACTGAGAATCAGGCGGCACTGGCAGGTGAGCAAAAGAAACTCGGAGCGCTCTGGCGAAAACTTAGCGCCGAGAAGATGGCGGAAATGTTGATGAAGTCCACGTCGGATCAGGCCTTTGGTGAAACCGGTAAAGAGTCATTGCAGAAATGGGCGAATGAACTGCAGCAGGGTAAAGCGGAAAGCCTGCGGAAAGAAGTTGCTGAGATGCAGGATCTCGCCGAGAGAATCAGGAAGGCCAGGGATCCGATCGAAAAGGCCGAATTGCAATCCGAGCTCAAAAAGAGGACCCAGCAGCTGAAGGAATTTGCCGCCGAGAAAATTCAGAATAAAGCGCTGAAGGCCGCGCTTGACCGGGCGCTGGAACAACTCGAATCGTCCAAACAGGAGCGACTCGAAAAAGAGGCGCTGGAAGGACTGAAAGAGTCGCTGGAGCTGGCTAAGCAGGAACTTCAGCAGATAGAAATGTCTGCCCAGGAAATGCAACAGCTGCAAGAGGCCCTGAAAACAATTCAGATGGCCCGGCAGCTCAATGAAGAAGGTAAGCTGGAATCTGAAGCCGACGAGGGATTCAGCACGATGGAAGAGTATCAGGAACTCTATGAGCAGCTG
The DNA here is from genome assembly GCA_964596215.1 of uncultured Planctomicrobium sp. GTDB lineage: Bacteria > Planctomycetota > Planctomycetia > Planctomycetales > Planctomycetaceae > JAKFVC01. The sequence goes on from CAZQUW010000015.1 coordinate 17,547, forward strand.
ATGGCGGAGATGAGTGAAGAGGGGTCTCCGGGTGACGGTGAGGGGCAGGGAGGGGGAGAGCCCGAGAAGGAAGATGATTCGCTTAAAACCAGGTTCAAACCCGAACAATCAAAGTCGGCGGTGAAAGCGGGCAAGATGCTGTTGACTATCAACACCAAGGGAGTACCTCCCAGCGACGCGGCCGCCGAAGAAGTGAAAACACAATATCGTGACTTGGTCCGCTCCGTCAAAAATAGTGCGGAGGAAGCGATTCAACAGGAGCAGATTCCGCCGGGCTATCACGACGGTATCAAGAACTATTTCAATTCGCTGGATGAAGTGCCTTCAACCTTGCCGCTTAAGAAATGAACGGCGTTTATTGCGGAACTGACCAGGAGTTTTGATCAAGTCATCAATACACGTGCCCCAACTATGCGTCTCTCAAAATCTGTAGTCGTCATTCTCTTGGGGGCCTTACTGCTGGGGATCGCTGCCTGGCTGTCGAAACGGACTGTCTGGTCATCGCCGCAACAGGCATTGGTAGTATATTGCTCCCATGACGCCGAGTATTCCGAGCCACTCCTCAAGGAGTTTGAACGTCGCACCGGTATTCCAGTTCTGATCCGCTTTGATACAGAAGCCACGAAATCGCTGGGACTGGTTAATCTGTTGATCCACGAGAAATCGCAGTCGCGCTGCGATGTCTTCTGGAACAACGAGTTGTTGGGCATGCTGGAGCTGCAATCGCAAGGTGTACTGGAGGCTTACCGGGGGCAGGGCTATGAGCGGATCCCTGATCGATATAAAGATCCGGAGGGACACTGGACCGGGTTTGCCGCTCGCTTGCGCGTTCACATTGTGAATACATCCCGACTGAAACCGGAGCCCGAAGCTGTCGACCAGCTGTGGCGGTCGGGCAAGCTGGAGCAACTGGCGATCGCAAAGCCTCTCTATGGAAGCACGCTTGCCCACTATGCCGTGCTATCGCAGGTGTGGGGGTTGGAACAATTGCAGTCCTGGCATCGACTCACCCGCGAGCAGGGGCTGCACGAAGTCAACGGAAATGCCACCGTGAAGAATCTTGTTGCGCAGGGGGCTTGCAGCGCGGGGCTGACGGATACGGATGACTTTTTTGTTGCTAAGGATGCCGGGCTGCCAGTGGCGATGTTGCCGGTGCGAGTGGGGGACAATCAGACGATCTGTATCCCCAATTGTGTGGCCATCATTCGCGGAACCCGGCACGCCGCTGAGGCTCGCCAGTTAGTGGATTTTCTGCTGTCTGCCGAGACTGAATTCAAGCTCGCGCAGTCCCGGTCCCGGCAAATTCCATTGGGCACGGGGGACAGGTCAACATTACCTGCCGAGGTTCGTGAACTGGCGGACTGGGCTCAGGACGGACTCGACTTGCGACCACTGTTGTCCGCCCGTCGAGATTGTGTGGCGTGGCTAACCAGAGAGTATCTTCAGGTTTCACCGAGCGACTCTGCAGATACTCCGACCCGAGCACCCTCTCCATGACGTTTACGGCAGTCTGGCTGTGGACGTTACTACGCAGCCTGGTCTTAACAGGGATCGCCTTACCATTGTGCGGTTGGCTGGTTCACTGGATCCGAACGTCGTCACTTCAGCTGCGACGCCGGCAGTTGGGACTGCTGGCCCTGCCGATTCTTTTTCCTTTGCTATTGACCGGATATGCCTATAGCCAGATGACCCGTCTGCTGATTACGGACTGGTGGATGCGTGAAATCTGGTTTGATCTGCTGCTCCTGTTGCGAGTGATCCCCATTGGAACCCTGTTGTGGTACTTCTCGCCTCCGTCCCCTCTTTCGCGTGAAGCCTGGTATGCGCGCCGGCTGGCGATGCGTTCCAGTGAAGCGTTATGGCAACAGTTCGGCATTATAACCTGGTATTGGCTGCAAGGTCCTGCCCGTAACGGCTTGTTCGCGGGAAGTGGTCTGTTCCTGGTTCTGTTCTCTGAGTTCGAGCTTGCATCGCTGCTGGGCACGACTTCGTGGACGGTATGGCTGTTTGATGCTCAAGGCGGCGGGCTATCATTGAGCGACTCCTTGAAGTGCTGTATTGGTCCCGCCTGCTGCACATGGCTCGTGTGCGGAAGTCTTCCCTGGATGTTCGCCGCCAAGCCACTGCTCAGTGCCGATAGCTCTGCGGATCAGCGGCCACTGTCAGTTACTGGGAACCTGGGTTGCTGGTGCTATCTGACGCTCAGCTGGGGGCTGCTGGTGCTATATCCCGGGCTGCTCATTGGACGCGAGACTTTGCCTGGCATGTTGGCGTTGTTGTCGAATACGGTTCAAATGCGGGGGTTGGCACAAGGCATTTTGGTTGCTGCAGGGAATGCGTTGATTTCCGGGGTGATCGCCGACCTGTTGGCGCATTGGTTGCTGTGCAACATGCGACAACGCCGCTGGGCCCAGCTGACGATCCTCTTCTCGGGATTTGGATTGTGTGGCTCATTGATCATCAGTCTCCTGCTCGTGGCATTGTTTCAGACGCCCTGGTTACGACCTCTCTATGACACGCCGTTGCCTTTGCTCGGGGGATTAATATTCTGGCTGCTGCCCAGGGCGATCTTACTGCAAGGCCTGTTGCAGTCGATCCGATCGCCTGTCGCGGAACACTCGGCGCGACTGCTGTTGGCCGCGGATGATCCCCATAGATCGAAGTCAGGCCGCGATATTCTCTGGCACATTCATGGCCGTAACGCGATCACGGTGCGGCTTCTGCTGTGCCATTGGGCTTATTGGGAGCTGACATTACCAGACATCCTGGCACCAGCCGGCCTTGTGACCGCACCCGTGCGGCTGTATATCGATATGCACTTTGGTCGCAATGCCGTGCTGACCGCGAAGGCCGGGATGACACTGATTGCTCCGTTGCTGCTGATTGCAATCAGCTGGCCCTGGCTCAAGAAGAGTGTGGTATAACTTAACGTCAGGCTCAGTGTGGACGTCTGTATTCGCCTCTCCTAAACCAGACCATTCAGCATCATGAGCGAGCCCCTCTGGACTCTGAGAAATGTTACGTTGCGGGGTCTTCGCCGACCGCGGCTTGCCGACATTTCCTGCGAGGTTCAATCAGGCGTAACGGCGATCGTCGGGAGTTCCGGGGCCGGCAAAAGTTCACTGCTCAATTTGCTGGTGGGATTTGAACGTCCGGATGTGGGTAGGATCAATTGCCATTATGTGGCCGCTCGTGGACAATTGGGTGTCTACTGGCTGCCTCCCGGAGATGGACTGTGGAGTCATCTCACCGTTCAGCAGCATCTGGAAACAGTCCGAGCGCAAACTGCGGACGCATCCGCTGTGATCGATCTGCTTCTAGCGAAATTCGACTTAGATCAGTTCCGTGAGGCTCGCCCGGGCCATTTGTCGCAGGGTGAGCGCGCCCGTCTCGCGATGGCGCGCGCCCTGGCCAGCCAGGCAAAGGTGTTGGTGCTCGATGAACCGCTGGTGCATACCAGCATTCTCAAGCAGCCGACGTACTGGCAAATCGTCCGCGATCTCGCGGCGCAACAACAGATATCATTGGTAATTGCGTCGCATGACCTGGAAACCGTCGCGCGCGAAGCGGAACACTTGCTGATTCTCGAAACGGGCCGCGTGGACTATTCGGGACCGTTGGACCCAGATTCTGAACTGCGCCCCTCGGGTGAGGCTGGTGAGCTGCTGAACCGAATCCTGGATTACCGCCGCCAGTCGGCGAAAACTTAGCACGTATCGAAACAAATATGGTGCTCTGCCTGATCTAAGACACACGGCGCCAGGCAAAATGAGATGAAACCAGGGATTATGACCGTCTTGTTACGTCGGAGAATCTTGAGGTCGAATGCAGTATTATCCGGCACCGGAGCCGCGATCGAGTCGCGTACGTGCAGTTGTTCCGTGCCTGTCTGGTATCGGGCAGCATCCTCGCTGTTCAGCGCAGTAGTATTGGCAGCACTTTTCGCTACAGTCGGGTGCGAAGGGACGGCCAGCAACCAACAGCTGGCGGTCAGCGAAATGCGGCATTGGATGCTACCGTCTGAGGGGGCTCGAGTACCGGCTCCTCGCGCAGTGCATGCCGCAAAAAATGGCGAACTATATGTACTGGATAATGCCGGTCGCGTGCTGGTGTTTGATCCCCAGGGCAAATTGCGTCGCCAATGGTGGATGCCGGAATACTCGGTCGGGAAGCCGGAGAAAATCTGCCTGCTTCGCGATGGTCGGCTGGCTGTCGCCGATACTCACTACCACCGCGTCGTGTTCTTCGATACTGCCGGCAAGCTCGTCGGCATGCTGGGCAGCTTTGGCCGGGGGCCCAGCCAGTTCGTCTATCCCGTGGCACTGGCTCAAGATGATCAAGACAACCTTTATGTGTGTGAATACGGGGACAATGACCGCGTTCAGAAGTTCTCACCCAGTGGTGAGTACCTGATGCAGTTTGGCAGCTTCGGAACGCAACCCGGTCAATTCATGCGTCCCAGTGGGATTGTTTGGCACGATCACAAGATTTACGTGGTGGACGCCTTCAATAATCGGATTCAGTATTTCGCGGACTCCGGCGAGTACCTTGGCGTCTTCGGGAATAGTGCCGCAGCCGAGCTGAACTATCCCTATGATTTGACCCGGTCTCCCAGGGGTGACTTTTACGTTGTGGAATACGGAGCCGGCCGGATTTCCAAGTTTGATCAACATGGAAAACTTGTTGGCCGCACGGGAGGCACCGGTCACGGGGCCAAACAGTTAGATACACCCTGGGGCATTTCTGTCGACGAACATTCCCGAATCTGGGTAGCCGATACCGGCAATCGCCGGATAGTCGAGTGGCAATTGTGAGTGTCTTCCAGCGCATCTTGAATAACCTCATACCGCCGGCGCGACGCCCGGTGCGGTGGTGGGATGCTGCGCCGCTGGTACTCTTCCTGGCCCTGTTTTGCGGAGCGTGGGTGTCACTGGAATGGACGAATACGCTGTTGTTCGCCCGGCCCCGCGCGCTGGTCTGGTTGAATCTGTGTCCTTGGGTGTGGTGGCTGTCGCTGGTTGGATATGCGGGGCTCGGCCGGGGGCGGGCGAATTGTGCGTTGTTTTTGAGGCTGACGATTATCGGCCTGTTTGTGATGCTGCTGGCAGAGCCGCGGATGGTGCGCACCCGCGATGTGATGTCGGTTGTCTACGCGGTGGATTTGTCCGATTCGATCGGCGATCGCTCTTCGACCGCGGCCCTGGAGTTTGTGACTAAAACGGCGACCGGCAAGCCCGAGCGCGACGAGGCCGGGCTGGTTGTATTCGGCCGCGATGCGTCCGTGGAGCTCCCTCCACGGATGTCTTTTCCGTTCGAAGCAATTAACTCGCAAGTTGATAAAGATGCCACAAATCTCGAACAAACTCTCAGTCTGGCCGCCGCTCTCGTCCCCGAAGAAAATCAGGGACGCATCGTCCTGATCAGCGATGGAACGGCGACGGACGGCAATCTCAGTCGAGTTCTGGACGAGCTCAAGTCACGCAATATCGCGGTCGATTTCCTGCCGGTCCAATACAACTATTCCAACGAAGTGTGGTTAGAGCGTCTGGAATTGCCGAGCGCAGTCAAGATTGGCCAGGCCTTCGAAGCAACGACCGTGTTGTCGTCGCTGACCCCTGGCGACGGCACGTTGATCCTCAAGCAGAACGGTCAGCCGATCCGCCAGTTGGATGTGAAATATCAGGCAGGGAAGAACCGGTTTGCATTCCCTGTAACCCTGACCGAAGCCGGCTACTACGAGTACACCGCCTCCATCATCGTCCCGCGCACGCAGGACCAGTTGTTACAGAACAATACGGTGTTGAACGACTTGTACCTGGAGGGCGAAGGCCGCGTACTTGTTGTGACCGATTCACAAGGTGATCAGCGTGACTGGCAGCGACTGGTGTCGGTAATCCGCGCGTCGCAACGAGCGGTCGAGATTAAGCCGGCCTATGAATTGCCGCGCGAACCTGCGGCATTGCAGCCGTATGACGCCATCCTGTTTGTCAATGTTGGTACCGACTCGTTTGACGCTGTGCAGATGCAGGCTGTGCACGATGCGATTTACGATTTAGGTGTGGGCTTCGCGATGATAGGTGGCAACAACAGTTTCGGTCCAGGAGGCTATCACAAGACCCCGATTGAAGCTGCTCTGCCGGTCTCCATGGATGTGTCGCAAAAGAAGGTCCTGCCCAAGGGGGCGTTGGTGATCGTTCTGCATACTTGCGAATTCCCCGAAGGAAATACCTGGGCAAAACGCATCACCAAGCAGGCGATCAAGGTTCTCAGTCCGCAAGATGAAGTCGGTGTGCTGGACTACGAGGGGGGAGAGCACTGGGTCTTTCAGATCACTCCCGCCAGGAATTACGACGAACTGGTTACCAAGATTAATGCGGCGGCTCCAGGAGATATGCCCAGCTTTGTCGGAACCATGCGAAAGGGCCTGGATGCCCTCAAACGCAACGATTCCGCGACCAAGCACATGATTATTATTTCGGACGGCGATCCTCAACCGCCCGATCCCATGTTGATCCAGGAGTTTGTTGACAATCAGGTCAGCGTTTCCATGGTGGCGATTGAACCGCATGGCGGACAGGAGATCTCGAAGATGCGCATGATCTCTGCCGTGACCAATGGCCGTTATTATTTCCCCACCGATCCCGATCAGCTGCCGGCCATTTTCATCAAAGAGGCCAAAACGCTGCGCCGCAACATGATTCAAGAGAAGGACTTTATTCCCGAAGTCCAGTTCGTGTCGCCGATCCTGAAAGGCCTGAATGGACTGCCTCCCCTGCACGGCTATGTGTTGACTTCAGCAAAAAGGAATTCGCAGCTGATCCTGCGAGCTCCACCCGAAGATGAATCTTCTCCCGAGGTCGATCCAATTCTTGCCGTATGGCGCTATGGTCTGGGGGCGACCGCTGCCTTTACTTCTGACTTCTCACCGCAGTGGGGGGCAGACTGGCTGGAATGGGAGCAGTTTACGCCGTTTATTAAGCAAATGCTGACCGAAATTGCCCGCGTCCGCAAAGAGGGTTACCTGAGAATGTCAACCTATATTTCAGGTGGTGAGGGAGTTGTTGTTGTCGAGGACTTTCATCCCGAAGAGGGTTTCTTAGAGGTGCAGGCTCGCGTTTCCGGACCGCACAACAAATCGCAGCAGGTCCAATTGAAGCAAGTCAGTCCGCGGCGTTATCAGGCGTCAATTCCCCTGTGGGGAGCCGGCCGTTATCACGTAACGGCTGCGGGGGCAGGCAGCGGTCGCAAGGAGAATGCGTTTGGCCGAATGATCGTATCATACTCGCCCGAGTATCTGCGGTTCCGTTCCAATCCCCAGGCAATTAACGACATTGTCCAGCGGACGGGCGGGCAGATCCTGACCAAGAACTCAACGGCGGACGAGATCTACATGACCCGCCGCCAGCCGCAGCGCAGTTCGCAGCCAATTTTCGACGCCTGGCTGATCGTTCTCGCCTGTCTCATTCCATTCGATGTTGCGCTGCGTCGGATCCAGATCGATTGGCTGTTGCTGCGCAGTTGGTTCAGCTGGAAGCGTTCAGCTCCTGAACCCTCCACTGCGACGATGAGCGCGCTCCTGCAGCGTCGACAGAAGGTGGTGACGCAAATCGAAACCCGGCGTGCGATCGAGCCGCCGCCAGCAGATCTGCGAGAGCGATTGGCGAAACGAACACCGACACCGCCTGTTGCAGCTTCAGCGACAAGTGGTCCGACGGAAGCCGCGCCGCCTCCGAAGCCACCCGCCGATACCAGTACCACGGGGCGCTTGAAGGAACTGAAACGTCAACGTGAGGCTGAAAAGAAGAAGGATGCTGAATAAGCAGTTACAGCCTCTAGTCAAACACTCGCTGCGAGCATGTTTCGCGGCTTCAACAATACTTCGCACCAGGCGTTGAATATGTCTACAGCAACTGTCTCTGACACAACAGTACTGCAAGCCGAGGCCGATGACTTTAAAGCGACTTTCGCCGCCGTCCGGCAGGAAGTCAGCCAAGTCATCGTTGGTCAGGAGCGCGTTGTCGAAGCGACGCTCACATCGCTGTTCTGTGGCGGAAATATACTGTTAGAAGGAGTCCCCGGACTGGGCAAAACGGAACTTGTGAAGGCCCTCTCGCGAGTGCTGGACCTCGAATTCCGCCGTATTCAGTTTACCCCCGACCTGATGCCCGCGGACATCATCGGCACGAATATTATGTCCACCGACGAGACCGGCAAATATCGTTTTGAATTTCGCCGTGGTCCGATCTTTACGCAATTGCTGCTGGCCGACGAAATCAATCGCGCCTCGCCCAAAACGCAGTCTGCCCTGCTGGAAACGATGCAGGAAGGATCGGTCACGACGGGTGGGAATATGTATACACTGACTCAACCCTTCTTTGTGATGGCGACGCAGAACCCGCTCGAACAAGAGGGAACCTATCCGCTACCCGAAGCTCAACTTGATCGCTTTCTGTTTAAAGTCCAGGTGCCGTTCCCGAATCGTGCGGAATTGAACGAGGTTGTTGGCAGGACCATTCTCAAACGTCCCGTATTGCCCGCCAAGATTCTTAATGGAGTGCGGATCATGGAACTGCGGAGTGTCCTGGATAAAGTCGTCGTGGTGGATTCGCTGCGCGACTATGCGGTGCGTTTAGTGCTGAGTACTCATCCCGGCACCGACTTTGCCACAGACGATGTGCGTCAGTATGTCAAATGGGGAGCCAGTCCCCGCGCCGCGCAGTCGTTGATTCGGGCCGCCCGCGTCCGGGCGCTGTCGCAGGGCCGGGCGCACGTCGCGTTCGAGGACATCGCACACTACGCAGCGGAAGTTCTGCAACATCGGGTACTGCTCAACTACGACGGACAGGCCGAAAATGTGTCTGTGCCGAAGATGATCAAAGCCTGTTTGGAAAAACTGCCCTTGGAAGGTTAATTGGAAGTGACGTCTCAATGTGAAGTCGGGCGGCCTGGTTACCCCGATGACCTTGTACCCCAAGTCCTAGTTAAATCTCGATGAGCTCCTCTAACTCAACTCGCTTCACCGATCTGTTTGACAACTCTGTGTTGTCGAGGCTGGAGCGGTTGCGTTTGAATCCGTTGCGACGACTGACCGTGCGGAGTCGGGGTGAACATCAGACAGGGAAGGGTGGCACAAGTACGGAGTTCTCTGACTACCGCGACTACGTACCTGGAGATGACGTCAAAAACGTTGATTGGAACATTTTCTCGAGATTGAATCGGCCCTATGTCAAGCTCTACCGGCACGAAGAAGAGATGCACGTTGTGCTGTTGATAGATGCTTCGACATCCATGCAGTTTGAAGGCAAGTTAGAACTCGCCAGGCAACTGGCGGGCGCCTGCGGACTGATGGGGCTGATGAATTCTGAACGCGTCAGCGTCTATGCCTGTCACCATCTCGGTAAGTCCCCGGAAATTCTGTCGCCATGCACTGGTCGTGTCAGCCTGCGTCGTGTTTTCAAGTTCATTGAAGGCATACAGGGGGGCGGTGATTCACCGCTGGAGGCCGCCGTGGATTCTGTGTTGCGAACGCACCGGGGGCGTGGTGTGGTGGTGCTGTTGTCTGATTTCCTGACACCAGGCGATGTCAATCCGGCGCTCAATTCCTTATATAGCGCGGGGTTGGAAATTCACGCCGTACAGATCCTGAGCGAGCAGGAGTTGCACCCGGATCTCACCGGAGACATTCGCTTGTTCGACAGTGAAACGGGAGAGACGCTTGATATTTCGGGGGCTGCCGAACTGTTCGGGATCTACCAGGACCATCTGGTATGGCAGGAACAGCAGCTGACTGCAGATTGTCAAAAACGCTCGGGGCGCTTCTTACGGGTGTCAACCGGCATGCCGCTGGAGTCCATCTTGTTTGACACCTTCCGGCGAAAGGGGTGGATCCGATGATCTGGCCTTTCGTGACTCCCGCTGCCGCCTGGTGGGCGTGGCTGTTTATTCCACTGGTCTTGCTTTATTTCTTAAAGCTGAAGCGCCCCATTCAGGCGATTCCATCACTGGCCCTCTGGCGACAGGTGATGAATGATCAACGTGTGAATTCTCCCTTTCAACGATTTAAACGCAATTTCCTGCTATTACTTCAGGTGTTAGTGCTAGGATGTCTAATCCTGGCTGCGATGCAGCCGTACTGGGGAACCGGTGCGTCACGCGCGAAGTACCTGCCGATCCTGATCGATTGCTCGGCCAGCATGGGGGCTCTCGACAAACAAGGGGGCCGCACGCGATTGGATGTGGCCAAGGCCGAGGTTCGCAAGATCATCGAAAATCTGTTGTCCGACCAGTTGGTGTCGCTAATTATAGTCAATTCGACCGGCCGCCGATTGACCGACTTTACCAACAATAAGAAGCTGCTCAACAACGCGCTGGACCACATTGTCGTCAGCGATGTGCCCAGCCGAGTGGATGACGCGTTGCGGTTAAGTCAGGCACTGGCGCGTACTTATCCCATCGAGCGAGCACTGTTCCTGACAGATGGCAATATCCCGAGTTCGGTCGATCTGGAATTGCCGTTTCAGGTCACTTTGCAGCTGGTGCCCACCGGGGGGGCGAATATAGGAATTACCGAACTGAATGCGCGACGCGGAACCGAACACTGGGATGTTTTCGTACGGCTCGAAGCAGCAAAGGCAGGTGGCGGCGCCGCAAAAGTCGAGTTTTATCAGGACCAGAAGTTGCTGGGTGCAGAGCGAGTCAATCTCGATCCGAAAGAATCGCAACGTCTGGTATTTCGTGCTGCTGCGGGTAAGCCATCGCAGATTACTGTGCGCGTCCTGGCCGAGCGTTTCGACTCTCTGGCCTGTGATAACGTGGCCTACCTGGAGCTACCGGTTCTCCGGTCCATGCGAATCTACGTGGATCCGGATCTGACAGCGTTTCGCAAAGCGTTGCAGCCCATCAAAGGTGTGGACGTTCTACCTGTTCCTGGGACCAACAAACCGAGACACGTCAATGGCTACGATCTCGTAATCTCCGAGAACGTCGGAGAGACGGTGCCTCAGGCGCCGGTAACAATGATCGTGGGGCAAGTTCCGCCAGAAGCGAACAAGCTGACTAAAATTGAGACCGACTTCGTGAAGGTCGTCGATTGGCAGCGTAATGCACCCCTGCTGCGTCACGTGCAGCTGGCCGACGTGCAGATGTCGGACAATCCCGTCTCGGCGGCGAACGTCGAAGATCGGGACTACGAACAACGAGGCTATGAGATCCTCGCGCATGCTGCACGCGGCCCGTTGATTCTGCATAGGGACCGTGAGGGGCAGCAGTCTTTCTGGTTGCTGTTTCATCCGAGTCGATCGACCTTGCCATACCGAGTTGGTTTTCCGATATTAGTGTCCAATCTGGTGCAAATCGCCATGCAGCAGGCGGGACTGGCTGAAGTACGCAGCCAGTCAACTGGGGTTCTGCCACCCAGGTCTGCTCAACCTTCCACAGCTCACACAATCATTTCTCCAGACGGCTTGCAGCAGGAAATCACCACGTCGAGTGACGGACAGCTTGGTGGGATTTCCGCCCCGCGAGTCGGCATTTATGTGATCCGGAGAGGCCTTACTACCGTTAGCAGGACGAGCGCCACTCTGCTGCAGGCGGACGAAACAAGCTTGCAGTTTGTCGATACCATTCAGTTTCGTGAAATTTCGATTGCAGGCAGCGAGACGCGTCAGGCCACAGACAAGCCGCTGTGGACCGAATTTGCCATCGCGGGGATGCTCTTTCTGGCCTTGGAGTGGTGGTACTTTCAGCGTCGTCCAGGAGGCTGGTA
>CAZQUW010000015.1:29410-42127 GCA_964596215.1 uncultured Planctomicrobium sp.
ATATCCAGGTAGAGCGCCTGTACTCGTTGCGTTCCGAAAGTCCGCTGACGCTGCTTGTACGTCTGACGCCTTCGGGGAGCGGCCTGCTGGAGGGGAAGCTGGAGTTTAAACTCTGGAACGGACGGGAGCTTCTGGCGACTCTCACTTCAGACGATGAAGTCATTAATCCACCTCTGAAGACAGTTCGCTACGTCCTGCCTGCTCCTGATTTGCACGGATACGTTCAACAGCTCGATTTGACCGTTGACTTTATTACGAAGCAGGGACGACTGAAGAAGCCGTTAACTTTCGGCATTATTGTCCCTTTACCCAGCGAACGAGACATGGTGATTGGGTATGTCGCGCCCGAGACCATGCGTTTGACAAACCAGCTCGAACAACTGCTCGACGGACTGAAGTTCGAGAAGTACTCCCCCATACCTGACGATCGCAGCGTCCGGACGATCACCGCGCGGATTTCCGCGGAACAATTGCCGTCAGATGCGATTTCCAATTGTGCGTTCAATATGCTGTTCATCGCCGCGGAAGGATTCTCGTCGGTCAAAGAATCACAGTGGGCAGCCATTCTGGAATGGGTTGAAGCCGGTGGCAGCCTGTGCGTTTTACCCACGGACAATCTCTTGCCGCATCATCTCGCGGTGCTGAACCAGCTCCTGGAAAGTAAGAATCCGCAGGGAACATTTCTGCTGGGGCCTCACAATGAACTATTACTCAAGAATGAGCAACAACGGCAACTCAGCTATAACCTTCGCCGTGGACTCGGGCGAGTTTCCGTTGTACCGCTGTTGGCGGACGACGTGCTGGACCAGAAATCCCAAACCTGGCGCTCAACCGCGGCCCATCTGTGGAGATTTCGCAATGATCAAGTCACCAGTCTTGTGGCTTCCGGAAAGTGGAGTCCCCAGGTCCTGTCACGACAGGAAGAACTCCTCAAGATGCAGGGCCAGCAACACTACTATCAGAATGCGCGCCATCAGCTACGCCGGCTCAGTTACCTGCCGATTAACTCGGGTGATCAACTCCTGCAGGCGATTGTGCCTTCCAATCTACACATCATCCCGCTGCCGCTCATTGCTTTTGTGCTGTTCCTTTATGTCCTGGCGATTGGACCGGGTGACTATTTCATTCTGGGCTATTTTAATCTGAGAAAATGGACCTGGGTTACATTTCCGCTAACGACCCTGGTGTTTGCCGCCGGTGCATTGTTCATGGCCGAGTGGTACATGAATACAGGCGACGCACGTCGGTCCGTCTATTTCGTGGATATTGGAATCGAGGGGCGGCCCGAACGTGTTAACCAGTTTGAAATGTTGTTTAACAGTCGACAGAAGGTTTCGGAAACCCCGTTGTCGCGGAGCCTGTTTACCTCACTCGATCATCAGATGTACGGCGCGGGCAGCTACCAGCAATACACTCAACAACGATATGGAGCGGGTTCTGGATTTGTGGGCCCGGCCGAATTGACGGGGCGCATGCCAGGACGTTTTGTCGCGCGGCAACTTACGCCCAAATGGGTGCCACAGCTCAATCGAATTCTGACGCTGGATACCCGACCGTTTGCCGCAAAACTCGATTGGCAGCAGTTTCAAATGCAGGACGCACCGAACTGGCAGCTTCTGCAAAGTGATGAGGCCTGGAAGCAATCTCTGATTGCGCCAATCAAATCGGCGTTTCCTGCAAGCAAGCTCAGAATTGGAGTTTATTCCAATGGCAAGTACTTCCACTTGTATGGGGATAACCGGCTGTTCTCGCCCGGAACCACGAACAATTCACAGTATGGAAGCCGCAATCAATACCAGGCGTGGAACATGAATCAATTCGATTTTCTGGCGGATGTTTCCATGCTGCAGGATGCCGGCTTGTTTTCGGTTGTTACCAGCATTGCCCCCACGGGCGGTCGGCAACTGGAAGATCTGTCCATGATTGACCCGAGTGATCCTCGGCAGTGGTTACTGTTCGTGGAATTTGAAGACAACCAGAACTGGATCGTCTACCGCAAACTTTACGCAGGAATCGAGTAAGCATGCTGGTCGTCAATATCCAAAAGCTGCACGTGCGGTACGGCAAGCTGGAAGCCGTTCGCGGGATCGACATGCAGATTCCGAAGGGGGAAGTATTTGGCTTCATCGGACCCAACGGCGCTGGCAAATCCTCGACAATTAAAGTGCTGGCGACGTTACAACAAGACTTCACCGGCCGAGTGGAAATCAATGGCATGGATATTGTCCGCCATGCCCAGGAAGTCCGTGAGAAGATTGGCTATGTGCCCGACTTCTTCGGAGTCTATGAAGACCTGACGACGTGGGAGTATCTGCAGTTCTTTGCCGCGGCGTATCGTATTCCGCGAGACAAACGCAAGGGGATCATCGACGACGTCCTGGAACTGACCGATCTGACTCATAAGTTGCATTCGCCCGTTGATGCCTTGTCACGTGGTATGAAGCAGCGCCTTTCGCTGGCCCGCGTGTTGTTGCACGATCCCGATTTGCTGCTGCTTGACGAACCCGCCAGCGGTCTCGATCCCCGCGCCCGGATCGAAATGCGAGAACTGCTGAAGGCATTGAAGGAGATGGGCAAGACGATTCTGATTTCCAGCCATATCCTGGAAGAACTGGCCCAGCTGTGTACGCGGATAGGAATCATTGAGCAAGGCAAGATGGTTGTGGAAGGGTCAGTGGCCGACATCTATCGGCAGTTGGGAGTGATGCGCGTCGTCCACGTGCAACTCGTGCGGCAGTCACCTGACTTTGCCGACAAGCTGCGTGCCATCGCTGGAGTCATTCAAGTCGATGAGATGACCGACCGGCTGGCCATTCGACTGCATGAAGACGAACTATTGATCGAAGATCTGCACGACCACATTCACACTCTGGGGGGCCGTATCCGCATGTTCCAACCCGAAGCCATGGATATGGAGACGGCATTCATGAAATTGACCGAAGGCAAGACGGCTTGAGAAAGCAACGGGGTTAATACGATCGCAGGCTGGGCGTTCCGGTTGGTCTGTGTGACCATCTCGGAAGCTTGTACAAGAGTAAATTGACTTAACAGGATGAGCAGGCAAGCGGGCGGCGTAAGGCCCTGAATTCTTGATGCGGGTTATACTGTCTCAGGCAATAAATCCCGGGGCTCATGCCGTCGGGATTGCCTGCATGATTACTTCTGCGCTGCTGCTTATCCACCCACAGATACATTCCTGTTTGCCACAGCAAACTCGGACGGGCAGGAACGCACAGCCTGCGGTTGTGATTCGAGGTTGCGAGCAGCTGAAGGGACTATGCATGTTCTCACTACTGCGGCGAATGAGTCTCCCCCTGCTGCTTAAGGAGCTCCTTGAGCAGGCCGCTCGCCGCCGCACGTACCTGATTCGTATCATTTATGTGGTGTTGTTGAGCTATTTCTCGTTGGCCTCGATTGCGCTGCAATTGCAGTCGCGGAACCCTTTAAATGTACTGGGGCAGGGCACGCCGATCCTGAGGTCCCTCGTCGAATGGCAATTCGGCGCGATCTTCGTGTTGCTGCCCGGTATGGCCTGTGGCGTCCTGACTACGGAGAAAGAACGTAACACGCTGGCACTCTTGTTTCTGACACGGTTGGGGCCGTGGACGATCATCATAGAAAAACTGCTCAGCCGTTTATTGCCGATGTCGACGTTCCTGATGTGTGGCCTGCCGATTATTGCGTTCACATACTCGCTGGGGGGCCTGACGTTCTTTCAATTGTTTATTGCCGCCTACTATTTATTATTAGGTGTCGTGTTAACGGGCTGCGTGGCCGTGATGTGCTCGGCCTTGAGCAACACGACCATTGGCGCGTTCATCCAGACATATGTGGTGTTATTTCTGCTGCGTGCCGCACTGCCCATTGTGGGCATGTTTCTGCCTCCGGCGGTCACTCATGCTCTGTTCGAAGGATTAATTCGCTCGACGGTATCTTTGACGGCATCGGCGAGTCCTGGTTTGTCGATCTATGCTTATGGGGTGCAGCCGGGTACGTTAACACTGGTGTTATCTCCCTGGGGGCTATTTTCAGACCTGATCGATCCCGCCGTGTTGACCCCGGTTTCACCGTGGGGGGCGTCCGTAGTTCTGGGAATTCCGAGCTTGTTAGCAAGCTTGACCTGTCTGGGTATCGCTCGTTGGGCTCTCTATCGTCGCGCCTTCGTTGCTTCCAGCAATCCGCTGCTCAATCTCTTTCGGGGAATCGACAAGGTCTTCTTCTGGGCCAATCGCAAGATTGCGTTTGATGTGAAGCTGGTACGGGAATCCGATTCGCTGCCGGACGACGAACCGATTGCCTGGCGTGAGGTCTCGAAGCGGTCGCTGGGGCAGTTCCGATACCTCGTCCGAATCATGATTCCACTGATGTTTCCGGTTTTGTTTGTTGGCGCATTCATCGCGACCTCTTCGGCTGCGGACTACCGTGTCGGCGGAAATGGCGGACTGGCAGGCATGATCTGGTTCCTGTGGTCCGTCAGCCTGTTGTTAATCACGATTACAGCAGCCAATACCATCCCGCTGGAGCGCGCACGTCAAACATGGGATGTACTGCGTTCCACACCGTTGACGGGGCGCGAGATTCTCACTCAGAAACTGCGCGGCGTACGAAGGCTGCAGTGGGTGTGTTCGATCCCGGTATTTTCCGCGATTGGTTTACAAGCCTGGTTACGCTATCAGTTACACAGTCAGACGAATGGTGGCGTCGGTTATGGATCGGGAGAATCGAGTTTTATATGGTGGGAGTATCTGGCGGGAGCAATCGGCAGCGTCGTGATCTATTCCGAACTAGTGAAATGGATTTCATTGTGGTGCGGATTAACGGTTCGTAATTCGATGCGCGCCGTGCTTCTTTCAGTGCTGGTGATCGGGATGGTCAGCGTTCTGCCGCAAGTGCCGCTGGTGGTCGTGGCCTATTGCTTAATGAATGCTTTGTTAACCGATTTGGCGTCCTCTGTGATCACTGTCGTGAGATGTATGAACCCTTGGATTTTCATTGTAGTCAATGAGTTCGGTGATATGAGGCAACTCCGGAGCGTGCCATTGATGCCGGCGCTCGCCAATCTGGCCGCGCATGGCGGAATTTTGTGGCTGGTCTATCATCATCTGATGCATCGAGCTGATTGGTATCTCGGAAGAATTGGCGGTCCCAGATCTCTGATTAACAACGAGTCGGTCGCCTCCGATGCTTCGAGAGGATCCGGCGTCGATTTGGGATTGCCGCAACAACCTGACGACTCGGGGTGCACGATCAAAACAGTTCCACCTCGATCGAATCACGTCTGATATTAAAGCCCAAGAAACCGCGTATGGTGGAACGACTGGGATAAGGAACCTGTGGAATTGAGTTCACAGGGGGAGTGTGACGGTGTTGTTGGAGAGTAGGAGGGTACGAGTGATGGCGTGTGATGTGGCTTCCAATGCGAGCTCGAGTTCGACCTGGTCACAGGTGTTCTGGCACTCTCAAAACTGATTTGTTCAATTAGCGATTGCTTAATACAGGTTGCTCCAGCATGTTACGCCGGCTCATGACGACGACCCTCTTGAATGACGGAGCTCCCCGGGGTTCAGAACAGGCACAGCGTTCGTTCTGGGGCGATTGGGGCAGAGCTTTGACTCGCACGGTTTCGACATGGCTGGTCACCATGCAGCAGGGGCTGCCGCTGTTCCGGCGCGAGATGCTGGTCCAGTCAGTACGGGTGCGGACCTATGTCATCCGTTCCGCGTTTGCTGTCGTCATGTTTCTGGCGGCGTTGTGCTATGCGGCAGCCGTAACCGGCACTCCTTTGCTGGGGGCGGCGGTGCGATTGCCCGGGCAGGGGCGAGTTATTCTGGATGCGCTCGTCTGGATGCTGTTCGCGTTGATCTACGTGTTTGCACCGGCGACCGCAGCCGGAGTCATTACGTTGGAGAGGGAACGACAAACACTCGTCTTGCTTTACCTGACGAAGTTGACCGCTTGGCATATTGTCCTGGAGAAGTTCCTGAGTCGCCTGTTGCCGCTGCTGGCAATTCTGCTGCTGGCGATGCCGTTGCTGGTTTTCGCCCATACCTTCGGTGGTGTCAGCACGGAGATGCTCGGTACTGCGATGTGGTTTTTGTTGATTACGGCAGTTCAAGTGACGGCGGTAGCGGTATTGTGTTCGACTCTTTGTCGCCGGACCACTGAAGCATTTGTCGTGACCTACGGGATGTTACTGGCGCTCTATCTGGGACCGCTGTTCATTGACATCTGGTTGAACGATGGAAGTCTGAGTAGCTACCTCAATTCTGCCCGCTCGGCAGCTTCACAGTCCGCGGTATTCGGGCCAAATACATTAGCTTCGTTCAACGCCCCATCCGCTGCGATACCTGTCGAATTGTCACTGCTGGCCTGTTTTCCTCCGGCCTTATTCCTGGCGCATTATGAACCGGCAATCCTGGGGACGAGATTTGACTGGTCAGCCATGCTGCTGGCCGGTGCTCCAACATTGCTTTCGGCGGCGGTGTGCTTGTTAATCGCCCCATGCCTGGTCTTTCATCGCACCTTTGAACACGAGAAATTCAGGCCATTCCAACGCATCAAGCAGTTCGTGCGGCAGGGCGGTTCAGGGCGGCGTGCACACCGTCTGCTGAATGGGGAGGTGGCTTTTTCAGAAAGTACGGTCCCACTATATGATCCCATTTCCTGGCGTGAGTCGACCAAGGGGAGTCGGAAGTGGCTGATCTTCTTATTCCTGCTGGAACTCCCCACGATCATTGTCGCGGTCTGGCTTGCTCGCACTGGAAATGGCGATTTCCGGGCAATCTCTGCTGAGATCTGCGGGTTGTGGGCCATCAGTGCCTTGCTGATCTGCGTGCATGCCTCGTCATTGATCACACTGGAACGGAACCAGCAGACGCTCGATCTGTTGTTAACGACGCCGTTGACCAGTGCCGAGATTGTCCAGCAGAAGTTCAACGGGATCCGAAATCTGATGATCGTGTGTGCGATTCCGCTATTCACCTGCATGCTGTTTCAAGCCTGGTGGCGATCGGTGCTGGATGTCTCGCGAGCAGACACTGTGTACGCAGTGTGGGGCGAATTCATCTGGTGGGAGTATCTGATCACATCCACCGTTTGTGTGGTCGTCTATTTCCAACTGATTGGCTGGATCGCTTTGTGGGCAGGCTTGAGAAACCAGTCGCCCGCGCGGGCGACACTCCAGGCCTTGGGCGGGTTGTTGTGTTTTTGCTGTGTCCCGCAAGTAGTATTATTGATACCGCTGCTGATTTTGCTGCCGGTTCAAATGCTGACCGGTATCAGATTCGCGGAGTTGATCTTTTCCCAGATCACGCCGATCGTGATGATCGGCCTGACGGAATTCACCAACCTGCGACCGCTGTGTGAGATCCCGTTGCTGCCGGCCATCACCAACCTCGTGTTTTATGGAACGTTATTGACCTGGGCCCGGAAGTATGTGTTACGGCGGGCAGACGTCCTCCTGGGCCGCACCGTACATTACTGAGCCCGGCCCGCAGATAGCAGTCGGTAGATCCGGCTGCAGTTAGGACCTTAGACCAGGGACGGTGTCAGCAGTGCCTGAACCGCTTTTGTGACAAGTTCTTTTTCGGAGCCGACTTCCGACGAGTATCCAACGACGTCTCCGGCCGCGCAGATTGATTCGGTCCATGTACGGAGATCGACTCCGCACCATAGTCGGCCGCAGTCATCGGCTGATAACTCGGCATTTTCGAGTTGTAGTTCAGCAGTGCGACCATAACGCCCAGTCGCCAGCCAGACGCTTTCCGTCGGCAGTCGGCGCCCTGATTCCATAATGATCTCAACTCGCCGGCCTGCAGTTTCCAGCCCGATCACATCTTCGCTGGTCTCGAAACGCACCCCGAGCTCATCCGCCCGGTTGAGGAGACCCGACGTCTCGGCATCGTCTTGAAGAGACGCCTGACTCCGACCGTCGATGACCCGCACTTTGACGCCCCACCAGGCCAGCAGGCAGGCGGCTCGCAATCCAGTGACCCCCGCTCCAATCACGCTGGCCTCACGGGGCAATGCTTCGACATCCAGCAACTGTGCGGCGTCGAACACTTGCTGCAGCGGAGTTTTCGCGAATTGTGGTCGCCGGAATTCGGTCCCGGTGGCAATGAGTATCTGTTCGGCGTGCAGTTCCCTGGAGACCGAACCGGGACCGGAAACGGTCACTGAGTGCGCATCGGATAACGCAGTTGAACCGACCCAAATCTGGCCGCCAGCTTTCAGAAACTGGGTGCGATAGAGATCAATCTCATGTTGCCAGGCAGATTTGGCGTACTGCGTAAACTTGCCCCACGCATCGGGGGAAGTGATCTGTGCGGAGGCTTGCCGGCCGGTTCGATGCACTGGCCAATCGGCACAAACTTCGGTGGTGATGTCGTCAGGAATCTGCCGCAGGTCGCAGTTCAACGATTCGGTGCGGACGATCAGGCCGACTGTGTGGCCCAACTGTGCTGCAGTGACTGCGCCGTGCCAACCGGCAGAACTGTCACCGATGACCAGAAGATCCAAGTCCATGTTTACGTCCCAGGCTCATGCACACCATAAACTCCGCATTCAGTCCCTGATCCAAACAGTTGCGATCCGTGGCAACGTCCTGAAAGTTAACATCGGTGGTTTCGGTAAGATGTCCCGCTTGATACTGACTGGTTGTTGGCAAAAACTAAGGGGAAGGGCGAAAAGCTACCGATCAAACTGAGATTGCTCCATTTGCCAATAATTCCGACAATGCCGCCGCGCACTCCGAAGAAAATTACCATGTGCATGCCGGGTCGTAAGCGACAGCCAGACTGGCGCTCGACGTGACCTTAGAACATCCTCAAGGTGAGGACAGAGGGAAACGCTGCACGCTGGTCGCTATCTAAATGGCCAGTCGTGCCGATTGTGAGAGGTGAGAGTCACCGCTGGATTTTTCGAGTTGATCTGGGCAGAAACCGTCTGTGGTTTATTCGCCGCGAGGGTCGATTTTAAAATCAGGCGTTTTTGACACTTCGGCGGGCACTGACAGGACTGAAAAGGTTTCGATTTCCAGACAGTTGAGCAAAGTTATGCGGGTCGCATTTTTCGAGGATCGGCTGGCCACGGACTTCGGTTCCCTGGCATTGACACGGCCCGTCTTCGAGCTCGTTTGCGGTCACTACAGTTTGCGCGAACGCTTGATCCGTCATTGGGAAATCGATGAATGGGGCGCGTTCGTTCGGAACTATCTTGCTGACGTCTATCACGAGCAGCATCCTGAAGCGCACGTGAACGACCTCGATTGGTTGACCAGCGATGTGACTCTACTGATCAACGGTCGCTGGTTGCCGGACCCCAAATCACTCGATGAGCTGGATTTTAAGTCCATTGGAATGTGCGGTGACACCCCGGTTTATGTGGTGCTGACCGCAGAAGAATCCCTGCATCTGTGCGATGGAACTTGGGAAACAACGTTGCGTCAAGTGGCCTCGGCCCGGCGTCAAACCCCTGCGGGGGGGCGAGTCTTTCGTTATCCCTGGGACCTGATTGAGCACAATCCCGTTCAGATTCGCCATGACTTCGAGTTGAGTGGCTGCGGAAATGTGCTTCCGGAACCCCATCCGCAGATCGCGTGCATGGGGCCGCCGGAATGGATTCACATTCGTCCGACAGTCCAGATAGATCCTTTCGTCGTGATTGACGCGCGGAACGGCCCGGTCAGCGTCGACGACGGTGCCGTCCTCCAGCCATTCACGCGGTTGGAAGGTCCCTGTCACATCGGCCGAGAAACTCAGCTGTTTCGGGCGAATATCAAGGCTGGCACGACTCTGGGACCGGTTTGCCGCGTCGGAGGTGAAATCGAAGCTGCCATCATGATCGGGTACTCAAATAAGTACCACGACGGCTTTCTGGGGCACAGCTACGTCGGTGCCTGGTGTAACCTGGGGGCAAATACTCTCAGCAGCGATCTGAAAGTGGATTACTCGCCCGTGCGAGTTCCGTTAAATGGAATCAGCATCGACAGCGGGTTGAAAAAAGTCGGCTGCTACATCGGCGACTTCACGAAAACTGGCATTGGCGCTCTTTTTAATACGGGAACGTCGATCGGAATGATGTCGCTGGTACTGCCTTCGGGTGATTATACTCCACGATATGTGCCATCCTTCTGTGGAGTCCGCGGCGGCGAATTGACCCCCGGTCTCCCATTTGAACGCTGGCTCGACACAGTTCGAGCAACTCTTGAGCGACGCGGCGCGGAGATGACTTCTACGCAGGAACGACTTTATCGTTACTTGCTGCAAGCCACCAAGCGCGACCGTGACGAAGCGACCTTAAGATATCAAGGTGGCCGGCCTGCTGTTTCGATAAGCTAGGGCCAGAGCATCCGGTGCTGATATCGTCTCGATCTCTGCCAACAGGCTCACTGCCGGTTGCGCACGAGAAGGTCTTCATTGTTCTGGGAAAACTGCATGCACTTGCGCGGCGGGCTGGCATTCGCCCAATGCATCGTGGCTGGGATTTCAAGGTGTTCTCGAGGACTCGATTCCCTTAAACTGGATGCAGTTTGCTCAATTTGACAGTTGCGAAAATCGCCCCTAGACGACATATCTTCCGCAGTCGACTCGACCGTTTGAGTCTGCTAATCGGTAACGATCGGAATTTTGGTTAGACGATACTTCAATCGCAATCGGAAACTTTCGGCCAAAGTTTCTCCAGGTTAACAGGTTAGGAGCGGATCAGCACCATGAGTTTGTCGCGTCGCGATTGGATGAAGAGTGTCGGCACAGCCACTTGTATGTCGATGTTAGGTGGCTTCGCGATGGGGCAGGACACCGCGGCCCCGGTACAACTTCCGGAGGGAATTACCCCGGCGGGCAGCACCGATCCCTTGTTTGACAAGGTGGATCAAGCCATTGCGATTACTACTCGACGGCAGTTGATCGTCGGGATTCATTCGCCGTGGCAGGTTGTCCATGGTGTGCTGGCGTTACGCCAGGACATGATGATGAAGAAGCCTGGGGGGGGCGAAGTTTCCGGCATCGAGTGGATGGCCAGTGGCGCTCTGTGGAAGGGCGATACCATCTTCAAAGTCACCCCCTACGGCGGACAGGGGCATCCCTTCAGCAACAAGTATGACTTCGAAGGTCATCCCACCCAGTTCCTGGGCTACATGTGCGAAGCAGATATGCCGCTGGGCTATGAGTTCCAGGCGGGCCCGAAGAAAATCACAGTTCAGGACATTATCAATGACGCGAAGATGACGATCTCAGAGGGGCCGGAAGTCACCTGGACTCTGTGGGCTTTGTCGCACTATCTGGATTCCGATGCGACCTGGATGAATGCCAAGGGCGAGCCCTGGAGCATCGAACGCATGGTGCAAATTGAACACCAGCAATCTGTGTTGAACAGTGCCTGCGGTGGTACTCACGGACTTTACGCCCTCGCATATTCACGGAACAAGCGACTTGCCCAGAAGCGGCCGCTGACCGGCTGGTGGGTCTATGCGGACATGAAAGTCAAACGCTACATCCAGGAAGCGAAGGCCCTGCAGAATCGCGACGGATCATTTTCGTCGGCCTACTTTCGCGGGCCTGAGACGGACAGCGATTTCACCAAGCGTATTCCTGCCAACGGTCATACGCTGGAGTTCCTGATGTGCGCTCTGCCGGAAAACGAACTGAAGCAGAGTTGGGTGCGTCGAGCTGTGGAGTCGGTCGCACAGGACTTGATCGACAATCGCAAGACCCCTTGCGATTGTGGACCGCTATTCCATGCCTTGCATGCATTGAAGATGTTCAACTACCGGGCCAATCCGCAAGTCAAGAGCTATTCGGACCGGCCGCCGATACAAGTCGTCAAAGAGGGTGAGAAGGCCGCCACGACAATAGCTCCCGCACCGCCAGTTCCAGAAGATGCCATTTCTTCGGAGCCGGGAACCAGCGTGCGGAAGTAGAGCTGCCGGGCCTGCAACACGCTCCTCCAGGTCGCGGCGCCTGCGGATCACTGTTCCGACGGCTAAAATGTTGGCTCGCTAATATTTGTCGATCCCTTGGAAGTTGGCTGACTGATATCTGTATAATCAGCCCACACTTCTCCAGGGATCTGCCGCGATGCGACGACTACTTCTCGGATTGCTGTATCTGGCGGCCATCAATTCGCAAGCGAAGTTGATGGCTGCTGAGCCGTATTGTCAGATACGGGTTGTTGATGAAGCCACCGGTCGCGGAGTACCGCTGGTTGAACTGGAGACTGTCAACAACATTTGCCTGGTCACGGACAGCGCGGGAAATATTGCCTTTCACGAACCAGGGCTTGTCGGAAGGGAAGTTTTCTTCCACGTTCGTAGTCACGGTTACGAGTATCCGGCAGATGGCTTTGGAATTCGCGGAGTTCGCCTGAAAGTCGTTTCAGGAGGCTCATTCACCCTCAAGCTCCGCCGCCGAAATATCGCCGAACGACTCTATCGCATCACTGGCGGCGGCATCTATCGCGATACTCTTTTACTGAGCGAGAAGCCGCCCATCGCAGAACCAGTGCTGAACGCGGATGTCAGGGCTTCCAAACCAGTGCCACCCTGCCCAAGCGAAGCAAAATCGCCTTCACGCAGAGCGCTGCAGGGGACTTTCTGATTTTATTTCATCCAGAATTGGGCATCTGCGTGAATCAGTAACCTTCAAGGCGCGCAAATATCGGGCGGTATCGCAGAATTTGAAAACTCAGAGGCACCGAGGAAACAGAGGCTCCATAGGAACC
>CAZQUW010000016.1:0-3843 GCA_964596215.1 uncultured Planctomicrobium sp.
ATACTCCCGACTCAGAGAGTCAGGCTACAGAGGGCAAAGAAGTCAAAGAATACGCGAGAATCTGACGCGTGGTTCTGGTCCGTAAGATGGGCACTCCTGCCCGTCTGTTTTGGTGAGTCGAAAGCAGAGACGGGCCAGAATGCCCAGCTTACGGGTGGTGTCTGGTCACATCGTGACGGTGGATGTCAGGAGGTGAAAGCCCTAAGAAGTCAAAGAGGTCAAAGAAGTTTGTGCGTTCGATCACGGCCAGGGTCTTACGCCGTGGCCTCGGCAAACGCCATCGATCGCGCTGGCGGGAGCCATTTCGTGCGTGACCGCACGCGGCAGTTGAGTTGTTCAATGTGCTGACAGCAATTGGGTTTACGCTGAAGGTTTGCGGTCAATTGCCTGGAATCCGGGTCAGTCGTGTCGTGCGGATTATAGGAGGCTTTTTAAGGGGGCGGGCTGCGGTGAAGGTCCTTTGCCTTTGACCGGCGCCGGAGCGTTGGCTTATCATGGGGACAATATAAAGATTCGTTTGTGCGTTCGCGGTCGGGCACTGGTGCCGGGGCCGAGCACAGAGTCGGATTCCAGGAGACGACTGATGAGATTGGCCAGAACCCTGCAGGTGTTGGTGGGCATCGCGTGTTGCGTTTCAGGGAGTGCCGCATGGGCGCAGATCCCGGCGATCACGAGTACCTCGCCTCAAGCTGTGATCCCCGGGCAGACGCTGGCCGTCAAAATTCGAGGTGGCGGCCTGACTGGGGCCACTCAGGTCTGGTCGAGTTTCCCGGCCGAGCCGACGCTGGCTGCGGACGTTCCGGACAATGGCAAGAATGCTGCCGAAGTGACGTTTGCCTTTAAGGTTCCCGCTGACGCACCCGTGGGTGTGCACGGGTTGCGCATTGCCAACCCGACGGGGATCTCCAACCTGTGGCTGATGATGGTGGATGACCTGCCGTCGATCGCGCAGGTCAAACCGAATGCCACTGCCGCCACCGCGCAGGCGCTGACTGCCCCTGTGGGCGTTGACGGGAATGTCGATAGCCTGTCCCGGGCTTTTTACAAAGTGACTGCTGCCGCAGGGCAGACCCTGTCATTTGAAGTTGTGGCCCGGCGGCTGGGGTCACCTCTCGATCCGATGCTGCGCATCCTGGATTTGCAGGGGCGGGAATTGGCCTATAGTGATGACTCACCCGGCCTGGGTGGCGATTCGCGGCTGACCTATACTTTTAAAACCGCCGGCGAATACCTGGTGGAAGTGCGAGACATTCGTTTCCAGGGTGGGGCCAATTTCACCTACCGCCTGCGAATTGGTGATTTTCCCTGCGTGACGACCCCGTATCCCCTGGGAGTCAAGAAGGGTGGCCCGGCCCAGCTGGCGTTTGCCGGTTCGCGATTGGATGGGGCCGCCCCCGTCACCGTCAACATTCCCAATGAAAACCCCGCCAATTGGGTGAATATCGGCGTCAAGCTGCCCAACGGAACCGCGAGTGGTTTCGGCAGCCTGTCTGTCGGGGCCGGCGAGGAAGTCCTCGAAGTTGAACCCAACGACGAACAAGCGATGGCCACCCGAGTCAATCTCGGTGCCAGCATCAACGGTCGCTTTGACAAGCCGGCTGATGTCGATCGGTTTATTTTCACCGCCAAGGCGGGTCAGCGTTTTCTGTTCGCCGGAGTGACTCGTCAGCAGGGTTCGCCCGCCGATTTGTTCCTGCGGGTGCTGAAGGCGGATGGTGGCCAGGTCGCCGCTGCGGATGACAGTGGTGCCAACGAAGGTGTCCTCGATTTCAACGCCCCCGCCGATGGTGACTACACGCTGGTCGTCGAAGAACTGATCAAACGGGGTGGGCCGGAATTCGCCTACCGGATCAACGTCGAGCCGTTCCAGGCGGGATTCGATCTGGCGGCCTCGTCCGATACGCTGAATGTTCCCTTGCAGGGCACGGCCCGGATCACCGTGACGGCCGTGCGCCGCGGCTATGACGGTCCGATTGAGCTCAGTCTGGCCGACGCTCCCGCCAATGTGGCGGCGACCGGGGCCCTGATCGGTCCCGGCCAGACGACTGCGGTCTTCACCATTCTGAATGGCGGGGCTGCTCCGGATGGCAAGATTTATCAAGTCAAAGTACTGGGCAAAGCCAAGATTGGCGAAGTCGAAGTGACCAGCCAGGCGACGGTGTCTGCAGCTCAGCGAACCGCGTTTGCGGCTACTCCGCTGCCGCCGCAGGTGGTGTCCAAGGCGCTGGCCCTGGGGACCAATCCGCAGCCCTTCTTCGTGCTGCGAACCGAACCCGCAGAGATCGTCTTCGGGAAGAATCTGACGGCCACGGTGAAGATTAAATCGATCCGGGCGGCTGATTTCCCGGAAGCCATCACGCTGGCCGTGGAACCTGCCCAGAACGGTTTGCCGGCCGGGATCACGGCTGCGGTCAAACCGATCGACAAGGACAAGAACGAAGTTGAAATCGTCTTCACGGCCAATCCGCAAGCTCCGCTGGGCACATTCAGCGGTGTGTTGATCGGTACGGGTAAGAAGGGCAATGACACCGTCGTGCAGGCGGCCCCCGCCGTCCGGTTGTCCTTGCGGGCTCCATTCGTCCTGAAGGTGGACCTGGGGGGCGCGAAGATCGTGAAGGGGGCCATGTTGAAAGGAAAAGTGATCGCCGAACGCAACCCGGCGTACAACGGACCGATTGTGCTGACCTTTGCGAATCTTCCCAAGGGAGTGACGGCGGCCGAGGCGACGATCCCAGAAGGGAAATCCGAAGTGGAAATCACCCTGACCGCCGCAGCCGATGCCCAGGTTGGGACGATTGAGAACCTGAGCATTAAGGGAGAAGGAACCGCCGCCAATCAGAAGTTTGCGGAAACCGCTGCCAATGCGAAACTGATCGTCGAGTAGTTGGTGGTTGGTTCGTGGGACGGGGCTCCAGGCCCGTCCGTCTTTCTGAAGAGCGTTCGCTGAATACACGCTTCGCGTTGTTCAACAGCCCTTCAAATTTACACCACGTGACCAACTTCAGCATGCACAGTTGAGTGACGGACGGGCCTGGAGACCCGTCCCACGGGGTTATTGGGATTCTTCCAAATCTGCCGTGAAATACCGGAATTCCATTTAAGCGAAGATTGATCTGTGCTAAGCTCAGGAAAATAATCGAATCGAGATGCCTGAATTTGTATCGCGTCGATAGTTTAGATGCATACAATTGTCGGAAGCTTGATCCTGCCTGACACAGCCTGATTGTTGACTGACATACCTGCAAACGCTTGCGGAGTGCCGGAAGTAAAATCACCTGCACCCGCTGGTAACGTAAAACACAGCCCGGCCTCACGGGCTTCCTAAAACGCCGCCTGATAAGCGTCCTCCCACCCCAGACGGAGAAATCCACTTATGCGACGCTGGATTCTGTTCTCGTTGACCCTGGCCTGCATGGGCCCCGGTCTATTGTTTGCCGCCGAACAAATCGATGTTGGAACGCCGACCGAGATTACGGTTGAGCCTGCCAAATTCGAATTGAACGGCTCGCGGTCTCAGCAGCAGATCATCGTGACCGGCAAGTATGCCAACGGTGAAGTGCGTGACCTGACGTCGGTCGCGGTCTTTACGTCCTCGGCCGACGCAGTCTCGAAGGTCGACCATTCCGTGGCCAAGCCGGTCGCAGATGGTTCCGCTCAAATTACCGCGACAGTCGGTGCTTTGAAGGCGGTCGCCGAAGCCAGTGTGAAGAACATGGCTCAGCCGACCCTGGTCAGCTTCAAGAATCAAACCATTGCCGCCTTGTCCAAGGCTGGCTGTAACATGGGGGCCTGTCACGGCTCGCCGTCAGGCAAGGGCGGGTTCCGGTTGTCGTTGCGGGGCTA
>CAZQUW010000016.1:3943-25952 GCA_964596215.1 uncultured Planctomicrobium sp.
CCTGTCACGGCTCGCCGTCAGGCAAGGGCGGGTTCCGGTTGTCGTTGCGGGGCTACGACCCGGCACTCGACATCATGACCCTGCGAACCGAGTTCTACGGCCGCCGGACGAATGCTCTCGAACCGGGTGAAAGCCTGTTGCTGAAGAAGCCGTTGATGGAAGTCGCCCACGGTGGCGGTCGCCGGTTGAAGAAGAATGACCCGGCACACCGCGTCATGTACGACTGGGTTTCCGAGGGTCTGCGGCTGGATCCGGCGACGGAGCCCGAGATCGTGAAGATTCAGTTGCTGCCCGAGTCGCGCACCTTCCAGCAGGCCGCTGGACGTCAGCAGATGATCGCTCTCGGTCATTTCAGCGACGGCAGCATTCGCGACGTCACCCCGATGACGGTCTTCACCTCATCGAATGAAACCGTGGCCAAGGTCGATGACAATGGCCTCGTCAGTAAGAACTCACGCGGTGAAACGGCCATCCTGGCCCGTTACCTCGACAAGATGGCCACCAGCTATATCACGTTCCTCGAGCAAGTTCCCGGATTCGCCTGGAACAATCCTCCGGAAAACGGGTTTGTGGATGGTTTGGTGTTTGCGAAGTTGAAGCAACTGCAGATTCTGCCCTCGGACGTCTGCACCGATGAAGAGTTCCTCCGCCGGGCCTATCTCGACACGACCGGCCGCCTGCCGACCGTCGCTGAGACTCAGGCCTACCTGGCCAACACGGCTCCGACCAAGCGTGATCAACTGGTTGATCAACTGGTCGACAGCGACGACTTCGCCTCGTTCTGGACCCTGAAGTGGGCCGACGTGTTGCGATCGAACTCGAAGAAGCTGAATGCCACCGGCGTGCACAAGTTCCGGTTGTGGATTTACGAAAGCATCCGTGACGACAAACCGTTCGATCAGTTTGCCCGCGAGTTGCTGACAGCCAAGGGGAGTGCTTACGAGAACCCGGCTGCCAACTACTGGCGTGCCAGCCGTGATCCTCAGGACGCGACCGAAACGACCGCTCAGCTGTTCCTGGGCATTCGCATTCAATGTGCGAAATGTCACAACCATCCGTTCGAACGGTGGACTCAGGACAATTACTATGGCATCGGTGCCGCCTTCGTCCGGGTCGGTCGCAAGCTGACCGCCGACGCCAATGAAGAAGTGATCTTCGTCAATTCCGGTGGTGAGGTCACTCAGCCGCGGACTGGCAAGACGATGAAGACCCACTTGTTGCTGAAGGGTGACGTGGACGTGCCCGAAGGTCAGGATCGCCGTGAAGTGTTCGCCGCCTGGTTGACCGCTCCCGACAATCCCTTCTTCGCCAAGGCGACGATCAATCGCATCTGGGGACATCTGCTCGGCCGCGGCATCGTGGAACCGGTGGATGACTTCCGTGATTCGAACCCGCCGTCCAACGCCCCGCTGCTCGACAAGCTGGCCCAGGAATTCGTGGCCAACAAGTTCTCGATGAAGTGGGCCGTGAAGACGATCATGAAGAGCCGGACGTATCAGTTGAGTTCGCGGAAGAATCAGTTCAACGCCGACGACGAGATTTACGCTTCACATGGTACGACCCGGTTGCTGTCGGCCGAGCAGTTGCTCGACGCGATCTGTGCCGTGACCAATGTTCCGGAAAGTTTCCCCGGTCTGCCGGTGGGAACTCGGGCGACCGAGCTGCCTGATCCCCCCACTGACCACTACTTCCTGAAGATCTTCGGTCAGCCGCAACGTGAAATGGCTTGCCAGTGCGAACGGTCGAGCGAATCGAATCTGTCGCAGGCGTTGCAGATGATCAATGGCCCGGTGGTGCACAACAAGCTGCGTGACAACAACGGTCGGATTGCCCAGCTGATCACCGCGATGAAGTCGAATGAAGAGATCATTACGGAACTCTACATGTCGGCACTCAGCCGGAAGCCGGTGGAAGGCGAAATGACGGCTGCCGTGAAGCACATCACGGCCGCTGCCGATCGCCGCCTGGCCCTGGAAGATGTGGGTTGGGCGATTCTGAACTCGAAGGAGTTCCTGTTCCAGCATTAATCGCTGGGCCTGGAACATGACACTAGACCAACGGCCCGACGGCAACGTCGGGCTGTTGGCATTTTGTGGGATGGTCCTGGAACGCCGGTCTCCAGGACCGATGGCCCGAACGCACGCCGGATATCTAGAAAATACTTCACCTCAACCGGACGCTCCGCTATCTTCAGGCAGTGGGATGAAGGCTACAATCAGACTCTCGTCGAAAGGGAGGCCGGATTCATGCAACCGTCGTTTGACATCACCGCCGCCCACAAGTATTTCTCCGCCGCCTGTTTCAACAGGGCCTGGACATTGATCGACCAGTCCGAAAGGACCGCCGACGAGAATGAACAGATGCTGGCACTGGCCTATGCCTCGGTCTGGCATTGGAGTCAGCGTGAGGACTGCAAGCCCCTGAACCTGTCGATCGGCTACTGGCAGCTGTCGCGAATCTATTCGCTGATCCGACACGGTGAGCGGGCTGCTCACTATGGCGAATTATGCCTGTCGGTGAGTGCCACAGAGCCCCCCTTCTTCCTGGCCTATGCCCACGAAGCACTGGCCCGGGCGGCTGCCCTTCAAGGGGATGTCCCGCAGATGGCCGAGCATCTCGACCATGCGCGGCGGCTGGCGGAGATGGTGCAGGAAGCTGAAGATCGCCGGCAGTTGCTGGCTGATCTGGAAACTATTTCGCTGCCGATTGCCTGACGATCGCGGCGTTTTCTCAGGAGTGGAATATCATGAGTTATGGAGACCCCCGCTACGGAGGCAATCCCGGTCGGCAGATGATGTCGCGGCTGGGGGCCCGGATGATTCCCATTGTGCTGGGCTTGCTGGTCGTCGGTTTCACGATGATTCGCGGTTGCGAGCGTGGCCCGTTTGGGCGGAATCAAGTCCTGGCGGTCAAGGGGGCGCAGGAGATGGCACTGGGGGCGCAGGCCTTCCAGCAAGTCCTGCAGACGGCTGATGTCGAGGATGATGGTCCCGAAGTGCGCGCCGTGGAGCAGATTGCCCAGAGGTTGATCAACGCGGCATCGAACCCCAGCTTCCTGGCAGCTGCCGGACTGCAGCCGCAGGACTTTGACTGGAAGCTGCGCGTCATTCGCAGTCGCGAAGTGAATGCCTTCTGTTTGCCGGGGGGTAAGATCGTCGTCTATACGGCGATCATCCCGGTGGCCGAGACCGATGCCGGCCTGGCGACGGTGATCGGACACGAAATTGGGCACGCGCTGGCGCATCATGGTTCGGAGCGGATGGCGACACAGCAGATGACACAGATCGGCATGGTCGCGGCCGGTGCCGCCATGGGGGATCTGGACCCTCGACAGCGACAGGGACTGCTGCAGGCGTTGAATGCCGGAGCCCAGTTCGGCATTTTGAAATACAGCCGCACACATGAATCTGAAGCCGACCACATCGGGATCTTACTCATGGCTGCCGCAGGTTATGATCCCAGCGAGTCGATTCGGTTCTGGGAACGCATGACCCATGCCACCCGTGGCGGGCAGAAGCCGCCGGAGTTCTTGTCGACACATCCCAGCGACCAGACTCGCATTGGCAATCTGACCAACTGGATCCCGGACGCGATGCCGTTATATGACGCGAGTAACGATAAAGGTGAGACCCAGGTCTTACCAAATGGGAACTGAGGTGGAATCGCAAAAATTTGACCGGCGAAATTCGGTTTCGTACACTGCGGGAATCAGGGCTCGCGGTTGGGCGACCACGGCATTTCGATACGAGGGCACGTTGCACAGACTCGATGACCGACACGGGCGCGGCAGTATGTCGAGGAGATTCGGCAATCCAGTTTCCGAAACGGGGTGCGTGTCTGGCTGATGCGCGGGCGGTACTGAACCCAATTTCTGACGCGTGGTGAAAGCCATCTGGAACGAAGGGAGATCGTCGTGACTCGGGATGAAATCCTGTCGAAGCTGGCCGCCGGGGAATTGAAAGTCGACGAGGCTTCCAAGCTCCTGGCGGAATTGGACACCCCCAAGCGGGGTGCACTGTACTGCAAAGTGAGCGAAAAAGGAGCGGTCAGCGTGTACGGCCTGCAGCGGATGCCCGTCACGTTGTATATGGAACAGTGGGAGCGTCTGTTGGAATTCGGCGAACAGATTCAGCAGTTCATCAAGGACAACGCTGGGGCACTGAAGAAGAAGGAGAAATGACGGGGCGAACTAGGGCTTGATCAATCATGGAAATTCACGCGATTGAATAAGTCGCCGTGCATGTGAACGAGTGATGGCGCCGGAGCGGCTCGCGTGGGTGAATCTTAAAGAGGTTTGCGTTTGCTGTAAGGACTTTGTGGTAATTTCTTTGCGTTGTTTTATGCAGGGAATGGGGGAATTTTTCGCGGGCTTGCTCATGAATCTGGGAAGACTTTACCGATAAAGTTGAGTGTGCCGGCAATGCGCTCGTGTTCGCGCACCTGGAAGACAACAGGTCTTCTTGGTGAGACTGCGGAATGCGGTTCCGAGAATGAAGTGAATTTCCGGCATAATTTTCTGTAACCTGTTCCCGATCTGCTAGCACTGAACCCTCGCATTGAGATCTGCACGCTGAACACCACAGCGGGCGTCTCAGTCACACCCATCCTGCCGAATGCCACTCTCTCCCCGAGAGTGCCGCCTGCTATTCCTGTCCCACATCGCTGAGTTTCCCACGCCACGATCGCTGCCATATTGGGGAGCGTGAACGCTGCAAACGCCGGAAGTCGTCTTTGCTGAGACGATCCCGCGGAAGTGTCGTCACACGTCTGCCAACAGCCGAGCCCGGCAACTTCCACATTGATCCCCGTCTGAGTCTCTCGCGGACCCAGTGCCGAGATCAGGAGGCCTACCTTGTCATCACGCCGCATGAATTCCTTCCAGAACTGGTGCTTGACTGGCACTCTGGCCGGTTCGTTGCTCCTGGGAGGATCGGTTTTGAGTCAGGCGGGGCCCTTACGCCTGCCGAGCAAGTCGACCTCCAAGGCACAATCACAGACTGAGATGCAAAAGCAGATTGCGGAACGCAAGCAGGCCGAGGCCGAGGCCGCACTGGAAGCTGAGTTACAGACGCCGATTACTGCTGCGGAATCTGGGGCCAAGGCTGAGGAAAAGATTGCCAGGAGCGCCAAGCGGGTTCAGTTGAACTTCATGGAGGCCTCCTGGAAGACAGTCCTGACGCGGTACGCCGAACAGTCCGGGATGGAGTTGATTGCTGAGCCGGGATTGATTCCCGGGGACCGCTTTACGCGTCGCGACCGTTCGCATTACACCTCGGAAGAAGCGCTCAAGATTATCAATCGTGAGCTGCAGAAATACGACGTCAAACTGGTGTCCAAAGCGCAGCACCTGGTGTTGATGGAATTGTTTGCGGCGGCACAGAACTATCGGCGGCCCGAGCTGCAGGGAGATAAGCTGGTGGCCGAGCATTCCTTGCGACCCAGCAACATCAAGCCGGCCTTCCCGGACCGGAGACAACCCAAGGTCATTGAGGTGGAAACGGTCGACGAACGGGCGGTGCCGATCTCGACCGAGCCGGAGGAACTTGGGCAGCGAAAGATTCAACAGACTGCGGCGACCGAACCGGCGAACGAAATCCTTCCACGGAGTGCGGTGCTGGTTCCGGTCACCATTCGCAACCGTCGTACTAAGGATCTCGCCAACGTTCTCTATCGGGCCTTTGAGCACAACTGCGAAATGATCAGTGACGGCCCCGATGGGTTGCCTGCAATTCGCGTCTATGACCCCTTGCCGAAGACGATGCAGGCCGTGGGGAAGATTCCACTGGCCGCACCGAAGCGTGTCCTGCGATTCACCCTGGCGATCGATCATGCGAATGGCGAGCTGTTGATTCAGGCTCCGAAGCCGATGGCGCGCGCTGTGGCTTCGATGATCCGCAAGCTGGATGTTCCGCCGGCGCGCGGTACGAGCGTCCAATTGTTTGCGAGTGAGAAGTACGACCAGGTTGAGACCATGGCGGAGCTCGTGCAGACACAGGTGGAGGAGCTTGGTAAGGCGCGGCGGAGAGCGCCCGCCGTTGAGCGTGCGGTCGCTTTTCAGGGTGATGATCCGCAGCTGGAAGGCCTGCAGCCAGAAGCCGACGGTGACGCCCAGCCGGCTGCCGAGAACGCGGCGCAACCCGCTCCCGCGGACGATGACCCCCGGCCCCCGGCCGGCAAGCCGCAGCTTCCCGATTTGCTGGGGGGCTTGAAGGGCGACGTGTCTGTGGAATCGGTACCCGACCTGGGGGTGATGATTCTGCGCGGCAATCAGAAGGATGTGGATGCCGTCATGGGCATCATCCGCGAAATCGAAAAACTGAGTGCCGGGACGGCCCCCGACGTGCATCTTTTGTTGCTGAAAAACTCGAACTCGGAGTCGCTGGCCGAGTTGTTGTCGCAGGTTTACGAACGGCTGAGTACCCGCCGTCAGCGCGGACCGGGAAACCAGGGGGGCGCGAATGCCAATAATCCGCAGGTCACCATCATCCCCGTCGTGAAACCCAACGCCATCCTGATTGTCGCGTCGGAAGTCGACATGGAATCGGTATTGAAGCTGGCGGAAGAGCTTGATCAACCGGTCGACCCGACTGCGGAATTTCAGATGTTCCGCCTGAAGAGTGCTGTGGCTGAGCAAGTTCTCGAGACCATCCAGACATTCTACGAAGAACGCAAGGGGCTGGGGGCCCGCGTGCTGGCCGTGGCTGATGTCCGGACGAACTCGGTGCTGGTGCATGCTCGTCCGCGAGACCTGGCCGAGGTGGCCTCACTGGTGAAGGAGCTGGACCAGGGGACGACTGCGGCTGTCAGCCAGATGAAGATTTTTCCATTGAAGAACGCGGTCGCCACGGAGCTCGCGGACGTCCTGCAGCAGACCTTGCAGAGTGTGCTGAATGCGCCCACCCGTCAGACGGGAGCCGGGCAGGGGGCATTAGGCGGTGGGGGTGCGGCGGCCGGCGGTGGCCAGGGGAGTGCAGCGCTGCGTGACGTGAAGTCGACCGTGCTGCAGTTTCTTTCCTCGGAAGGACCCGGGGACCGGCTGTTGCAGTCGGGGATCCTGGCCGATATCCGGGTGACGGCTGACGGTCGCACGAACAGCCTGGTGATCACCGCTCCGGAAGAGAGCATGGTCATACTGGAAGAGTTGATCAAGCAGCTCGATCGTCAGACCTCGACGGTCGCGGAAATCAAGGTCTTCTCGTTGCAGAACAGCGATGCCAAGTCGATGGTGACGCTGCTGGAAGCGCTCTTCGCGAACGCTGCCAATCAACAGAATGCGCTCGATCGCCTGGGGGTGCAGGTGGCGGGTGCCGAAGATGCCAGCAGCGGACTGGTGCCGCTGAAGTTTTCGGTCGATTCGCGAACCAACAGCATTGTGGCGGTGGGAGCTGCAGACGCGTTGCGGGTGGTCGAAGCCATCCTGATCCGCCTGGATGAGAGTGATGTGCGTCAACGTCAGAGTATTGTGTTTCGCTTGAAGAACAGCCCGGCGACGAATGTCGCGACCGCCGTCAATGACTTTTTAACCTCGCGGCGCGATCTGGAACAATCGGGCGATGGCCTGGTGAGTCCCTTCGAGCAGATCGAACGGGAAGTCATCGTCGTGGCGGAACCGATCAGCAATACGTTGTTAATCAGTGCCACGCCGCGGTATTTCAAAGAAATTCAACAGCTGGTTATCAACCTTGATTCGGCGCCGCAACAGGTCACGATTCAAGCCCTGCTGGTCGAAGTGACTTTGGATAACACCGACGAGTTCGGCGTCGAACTGGGGTTGCAGGATTCGGTCCTGTTTCGCCGCAGTACGCTGGCGCAGACGGGTCTGACCACGTTGACGGAAACGACCACCCAGAACAATACGCAAACGACGAATCAGCGGGTGCTGTCGGCGTCGGCCATACCGGGTTTCTTGTTCAACAATCAGCAACTGGGTAACAACACCAGTGGCGAGAACGTGAATCCCGGATATGTGGGTAAACAAGGCCTGACAAGCTTCTCCCTGGGCCGGCAGAACAATGAACTGGGGTATGGCGGCCTGGTGCTGGCAGCCGGCTCGGAAAGTGTCAGCGTGCTGCTGCGAGCCCTGGCTTCGACCCGTCGCGTGGATATCCTCAGCCGGCCGCAGATCCGGACCCTGGACAACCAGCTGGCGGTCATTCAGGTCGGGCAGGAAGTTCCCATCGTCAGCGGTTTCAATCAAACGGCCTTGGGGGCCAATCCGATCGTGGAAGTCCGGCAGGCCGGTATTATCCTGCAGGTGGTCCCGCGTATCAGCCCGGACGGCCGCGTGGTGATGGACGTTGCCGCCGAACGCAGTACGTATCTGCCCGAAGACCAGGGTGTCACCATCTTCAGCGACACGACAACCGGCCGCACCATCAAGGCCCCGCGTAAGGACATTTCCACTGCTCGAGCCAGCGTGTCGGTGGCCAACGAACAAACGGTGGTGCTGGGTGGCATGATTTCGTCACAGACTTCCAGCACGCAGCGGAAGGTCCCGTTCCTGGGGGATCTGCCCTACCTGGGTTTGCCGTTCCGATACAACCTCAGCCAGTCGATCAAACGCGAATTGCTGATATTCCTGACGCCCCGGGTGATCCGGACGGATGCCGATTCTGAGTTGATCAAGCAAGTTGAAACGGCACGAATTCACTTTATGGAACAGGACGCGGAAGAGATTCATGGCCCGATCATGTCGGCTCCGGCGCCGGTCGAACCGTATGAAGAGACCGTCCTGCCACCCATGACCGTGCCGCCGGTGATGGATGATCCGAGTGTCCCGACCACCCAGATGCCGGGGCCCGGCCTGGGAGTGCCGCCGCCTCCTGAACCGGATAGCAGTCCCAAGCTGATGCGCCGTGGCAGTACGAACAAGAAGACCATGCGGGTGGCCATGTCGAAATAGCTGTGTGTGCCCGGCTCGCAGAGTCGGGAGCCCGGTGGTTGGTGATCATGTTTAAATCAGAACTTGGTGAGATAAGAGTGAGCGGGGCAGAGACCATAAGGTTCGAGACTGGTGGACCCTGTGGCGTTCTCTGGGACTCTGACACCCACGAACTTGCGTGCTGAATTTCATAGCGGATTACTCCCGATTCCAAGAGTCGGGCTAAGAATTGTGAATCCTTTGGAAGGTGTGCCTGCGATGAAACCTACGACACCATCCTGCGGTCCGGTCCTCTTGACGATGGCGTGCCTGCTGCTGTCCGGGTGTGGTACCTCGGGGCTGAATTTTAACTTCAAGACCGAGAAGGTGGAGAAGGAAACGGCCGACAATCCTGTAGAGCAGATCGTCCCGGTGTGGCAGGAAGCCGAAGGACCGGGGATCAATCCGGCCCAGATCACACGCGGATTTGGGGGCCAGGTTTACTTTATAACCCGCGACCGGGGGGCGCCTTCCGAAGTCAATGGCAAGGTCCGTATCTACTTGTTCGATGATCGCGGAGATCTGGAAGCGCGATCCAAGCCGATCCATCAGTTTGATTTCGAAGCGGGGGCCTGGACGGCGCACCTGGTCAAATCCAAGCTGGGTCCGGCCTACTCGGTGTTCATTCCGTACTCACCGCCTGATAACTCGCCGACCGAGTGTGCTTTGCGAATCCGCTATACACCGGCCGAAGGTTCGCCGGTGTACTCGCAGATGGTCAAGATCAACCTGGGGGGGACCAGGAAGCCGGTCGATTACGAGACGGTCGTCAATCCGGGGGTGGAGGAGCCCGAGTCGCAGACCGAGGTCGTCCTGCCGCAAGTGAGCCGGCGCGGCCGTCAGCCCGCCAGCAAGATCCAGCAGGCGTCGGCCAATGGGGACCTGGTGGAACGGACCGGCTTGCAGACCGCCGACTTCGAAACGCCGGCCGGGCGCCAGCGGGACCAGGGACGCATTCGCCCGGCGGACTATGAAGAAGACGATGAGCCTGCGACTCGCCGCAAGATTGTCGGTGACCAGAACCTCGACTTTCTGGGGAACGAAGAGGATGCCGAGGAGATGCCGACTCGCCGATCAGAACCGCGTCGCATCCGGGATTCACGCCAGACTGATTTGTCGACTGACGATGAACCGGTCAAGCCGGCCCCGAAGTTGCGAACCTATACGATTTCGCTGGATGAATAGCAGTGTGTGGGGGAACCTCGTCGTGAATGGTGATCGAATGGGCCGAAGGTTTTCAGTTCTCGGATCTCTGCAGCGATAACAGTGGCAAGCAACGACTTCGGGGACCAGGTACTTCCGGGGCTGCTGCCGCCGGGCTTTTTCAGCTGACTGGCAGAGGCCATGGATTCCGCGGCGCAATTCTCACGTGACCTGGTGCTGGTGGGGGCGGGGCACACCAACCTGCACATCGTGCGGCAATGGCGGATGCGGCCCGTGCCGGGAGTGCAGCTGACACTGGTTTCGCCATTCAGCCGCGCGACCTACAGCGGTATGCTGCCGGGAACCCTGGCCGGGTTGTACCGCCCTGACGAGATGCAGATTGATCTGTACCGCTTCACCGCCGGGACCGGGATTCGGTTGATCGTTGCGGAGGCGACCGGCCTGCTGCCGGACGAACGACTGATTACGTTTGCAGTCCGGCCCCCGCTGCGATTCGATGTGGCCGCAGTGGGCATCGGTTCGATTCCGGGACAGCGTGAGCTGTGGGCTCAGTCGTCGCGCGTCCTGAGTATCAAGCCGATGGCCACTTTTCTGGCGCGGCTGGAGGGGGCCGTCGTGCGACACGCGGGTTCGACGCAGCCATTACGCTGCGTCATTGTGGGCAGCGGCGCCGCCGGGACGGAGGTTACGTTTTGTCTCGATCGATGGCTGACCAGACGCGGGATTGGTCACCAGCTGACTCTGTTGGATGGCAATTCCGAGATCCTGCCGGGATACGTCCCTGCATTCGTTCGACGCGCAAGACAATTGCTGGCGAACCGGGGAGTTGCAGTCCAGTTGGGGCAGACCGTCGCCGCGGTGTCAGAGCCTGCGGAGCAGGGCTGTGCCGAGTTGCGTCTCAGCGGGGGGGCGGTGTTGGCTGCAGACGTGATTATCTGGGCCACGAGTGCCAGTCCGCCGGCGGTGCTGGAACAATTCCAACTGCCGAAGACCGATGGCGGGTTTCTGGCAGTCCGGCGCACATTGCAGACAACCGCCGACGCTCCGGTGTTTGCGGTGGGCGATACGGCCAGCTTTGTTGATCAGCGCGTGCCCAAGGCGGGAGTCTATGCCGTTCGCGAAGGGCCGATCCTCTGGGAGAATCTCCAGAATCTGCTCGCTGGGCGGCCGCTGGTGGAGTACCGTCCGCAGCGCGGGTTCCTCTCGTTGCTGGCGACCGGCGACGGACAGGCACTGTTGCAGTACAAAGGCTGGACGCAATACGGCCAGTGGGCGTGGACGCTGAAGGACTACATCGATCGCAAGTTCATGCGGATGTACCAGGACTATCAGCCCCCCACGATGGCCCGCGTCGCGTCTCCCGTGACCGTCATGCGTTGCGGTGGCTGCGGTTCCAAGGTGGGGTCAGAATTGCTGTCGCGTGTCTTGCGACGTATCCGGGCCGACTTTCCAGAGATCACTCAGGCCTTGGATGCGCCTGACGATGCGTTCGTGCTGGCCCCGTCTGCGATCCGGCCGGATGTGTTTTCCGTCGATTACTTCCGCGGGTTCCTCGACGATCCCTATGTGCTGGGGCGTATTGCCGTGCTGCACGCCCTCAGCGATATGTGGGCCATGGGGGCGACGCCGTTGGGTGTGCAGGCCATCATCACATTGCCTTATGACGCCAACTCGGTGCAGCAGGAATTGCTGTTTCAACTGCTGTCTGGTGCGGCGCGTGAATTGACCACGTCCCGAGTTGAATTATGGGGTGGGCATACGATTGAAGGGCCGGAGCTACAACTGGGCTTCAGCGTGGCGGGGCACTTGAATGGCAGGGACTCGTGGCGGAAGTCGGGACTGCGACCGGGCGACAAACTGCTGCTGACGAAACGCCTGGGCTCCGGGACACTGCTTGCGTCTCACCCTCGGGGATTGTGTCGCGGGGAATGGTTTGAGCGGATGGTGGGGGAAATGCTCGTCAGCAACCAGCCAGCGTGCGAGTTAGCCGGCCGCGCTGGAGTTCGTGCAGCAACCGACATCACGGGGTTTGGCCTGGGGGGGCACTTGCTGGAAATGCTGCAGGCCAGTCACTGTACGGCAGCGGTCTCCGGCGAGGCGTTATCGGGATTGTTGCTCCCGGGGTTTTCGGAGCTTGCCGGACAAGGTCTGGAAAGCACGCTGGCCCCGGCCAATCGCCGCGCGTTGCGGGGTTATCTGGCGGAAGAGCAGGCCCCATCGAACGAGCACCTCGCCGCGTTGATTGATCCCCAGACGTCGGGTGGTTTGCTGTTGGGGGTCGCCGCCGATCAAGCCACCGCATTGTTATCGGCATTGCACGCTGCGGGCTATGTGGATGCGGCGTTGCTGGGGGACGTCCAGGCCGCGGCCGATCGGCCGATGATCGTCGTTAATCGCTCCGCGAACAGTACGCGACCGCGGTAGCGGGTCAAGACAAATTTCGAGCGTGAAGATTGATTCGGGCTCGCGACTGCGAACCCGTTATGATTGCGGAGCGTCCAACGATGATCCTCAGTCCGACTCACTGGCACCGGATTACATCTCAGTCTTTTTTGCTTCCGTTTTTTCTGCTTCCGTCTTCTCGGTTTCGGGCTTCTCCGTCTTTTCCTCAGCGGGAGCGGCCGTTTCTTCCGTGACTTCGCCGATTTCGCTCTTGGCTCCCGAGGTTTCCTTCTTCACGACCGTCATTTCGACTTCGATCTCGGCGGCCGGAGCAAAATCGGTGGCCGGGGCAGTGATGTCTTTTTCCTGCCGGGACAGCTTCACGTGGTACTTGGCCCAGCCAAACGGGATCTCTTCGGACAGCCAGATCTCACCGATGTTCTCCGACTTGCTGGTTTGATTCTGCAGTTTCAAACTGCCCTTCATCATCTGGGTCTTAACGGTTCCGAGGTTCGGCAGATCGAGGTCGGCTGGTTCACCTTCGGGCTTCAGATCGAGGTAATTCGCAAACAGCCCCAGCACCGGGTAGAACGCCAGAACCTTTTCCTTGATGGCCTGGGCCGGTTGCTGACCGATCTTGCGGTACCCCTTGACGATCGGCAGGTAGGTCACCGGCAGGCCTTCTTCGTCCCGCAGTTGTCCCTTGATGCGGGCGACCGGGATCAGAACCTTGTAGATCCGGGTGCCATATGGTCCCGGGTCAATACCGGCGTCGGCTTCGACACCTTTGGTCGACGGCTTGCCCGTCACCGTTTTAAATTCAATCCAGCGGCAGGGGGTCGGCAGGCCGTCGAAATCGGCCGTTTCTTCACCGACAGACTGGATCGTCAGGCGGCTGTCCCATTCCAGTTCCAGGGGGCCATCGTTATTGCCGGGGCGTTCCTGCTTGTTCGTGTACTTGCCCGCGTATTCCACGACGGCGCCGTCTTCGGGCAGGTTCCACAGTAACCCCTGGGCCTGCGACGTGGTCGCGCTGCACCAACTTAAAGCGAACGTGGTTAGAACCAGCGACAGACGGCGAATGCCAGACATAAAATTTCCCACCACGATTAGCGATCAAAACGAAGAGGAACGTGCATCTGGGTAGAAAAAGTCATCCGACATCCTGAGAGCCAACCCTGGAATGCCAGAATTCTCACGAATTCTTCTACTGGGATTTCAAGTGTCCCATACCCAAACCCTTCCAGCAAGCTATTTTCGGCAATCACCGAGAGTCTGGTCAATTTGATTCGCTCGCCGTGATACTGTCCGAAACTTCGGATTTCTGGTTCCCCCGTGAGGACCGGAAGTCCCGTCACCAGGCAGTGGGTTGGCGCGAGATCACGTTGACCGGACACCTTATGCCACTTACACTTGAGGATGGTCGCGCAGCTTCAAGACGAGAATTCTTGAACCGATCACTCTCAAACTGCGTTCTCAGTACGAGACTGCGTCCCGATGTGGCTGGGTAAACTTTGACGTCTACCGACGGATTCGTTCGATTTACCATGGCTGTTCAATTGCTGCGATGTGGGCAAGCTACAGGAGAGTTTCTCTCCATTCAAATTTTGCGGGAGTTAACAATGATGCGACGGTTCGTGGTTGGAGCGCTCGTCTGCGCCACGTTGAGTGGTCCCCTGATGCTCAACGCCCAGGAGAAGGCGGCTGCTCCGGCGGCTGTGAAGAAAGAAGACAAACCGAAGACTGACAGCAAGTCGACGACTGACGAGAAGCTGAAGACTGAAGACAAGGCGCCCGGCGACAAGAAGGCCGAAGAGAAGAAGCCGGCCGAAACCGCCAAGACCGACAAACCCAAGACCCTCAACTGGGGGCATATCGAAATTAAGGGCAGCTATCCCGAACACACCGCCTTGCCCGGTTTGTTTGGTGAACTGAGCGAAAGCCTGAGCGATTGTCTGGCCCGGTTTGATAAGGCTGCCACAGACGAGACTTTGCAGGGGTTGATTCTCCGTATTGAGAGCCCGCATGTGGGCTGGGCCAAGCTGAACGAAATTCGCA
Source organism: uncultured Planctomicrobium sp. (assembly GCA_964596215.1). Taxonomy (GTDB): domain Bacteria; phylum Planctomycetota; class Planctomycetia; order Planctomycetales; family Planctomycetaceae; genus JAKFVC01. The sequence continues at coordinate 18,468 of CAZQUW010000016.1, forward strand.
CGGCCATCGCCAAGGTCCGCAAGGCGGGCAAGAAGGTCTATGCCTATGTCGATGACTGTGCCAGCATGGATTACCTCATTGCGGTCGCCTGCGATGAAGTGGTGATGCCGGAACCCGGGTCGCTGATGTTCCTGGGGCTGCGGGCCGAAGTCAGCTTCTACAAGAATCTGTTCGATAAGCTCGACGTGAAGGCCGACATGCTGCGCGTCGGGGAATACAAGTCGGCTGCGGAACCCTACAGCCGGACCGAGATGAGCAAGCAGTTCCGCGAAGAGATGGAATCGGTCCTCGACAGCTATTTCTCGCAAATGAAGCAGATTGTCGCGGAAGCTCGCAAGCAGACCCCCGAGAAGATTGGCGAAGCCATCGACGCGGGACCGTTTACTTCCGCCAAGGCCAAGGAACTGGGGCTTATCGATCGGATTGCCTATCCCGATGAATTGGAATCATTGGTGAAGGGTGGCCCCGATTCGAAAGTAAAAATCACCAAAAAGTACGGCAAGAAGAAGCTCGACACCGACTTCAGCGGCTTCACCGGCATGGTGAAGTTCATGGACCTGTTGATGGGGATCGAGCAGCCGAAGCGGAAGACGACCAGTTCCAAGCTTGCGATTATCAACGCGGTCGGGCCCATCATGACGGGCGCCAGCAAGTCCGACACGTTCTCCGGCGAATCGAGCATCGGTTCGGAAACGATGATCAAGGCCATCCGCCAGGCCAACGAAGATACGACCGTCAAAGCGATCGTGATGCGGGTCGACAGCCCTGGGGGCAGCGCCCTGGCGAGCGACCTGATGTGGCGCGAACTGGAATTGGTTAAGAAGCCGTTCGTGATCAGCATGGGGGATGTGGCGGCCAGCGGCGGTTATTACATTGCCATGGGTGCCGACAAAATCTTCGCCGAACCGGGCACGATTACGGGGTCGATTGGCGTGGTGGGGGGCAAGCTGGCCACCCAGGGGCTGTTCGACAAGATCGGCATCAACACCAGCATTATTACCCGTGGTAAGAATGCCGGCGTGATGAGCATGACGACGCCCTTCAGCGACAGCGAACGGGAAGCCATGCAGGGGCTGATGAACGACATCTACAAGCAGTTCACCACCAAGGCCGCGACCGGTCGCAAGATGGACCATGAGAAGCTGGAAAAACTCGCTCGCGGGCGGATTTATACCGGATTGCAGGCGAAGGAACTGGGGCTGATCGATGAGATCGGCACGCTGGCCGATGCCATTGCCGAAGCCAAGAAATTGGCCGGGTTGAAGGCTGACGAGAAGCTCGAGAAACTCGAATTGCCCAAGCCGGTCAGTCCGTTTGAGTCGCTGTTCGGGCCGATCGATGCGAATGCCCGGATGCAGGCCGCACAAAGCCAGTGGCTGCGTACGACCCTGAATGAAATCTCACCCGATCTGCAACAGCACCTCGGCGCGATGGAGATCTTCACCCGCCTGGCGAAGGAGCCTCGCTTGGTTCTGATGCCGTTCCGGATCAGCGTGAAGTAAACGCGGGTCGGATCACGAAGTCATGTTGCAGCCCGGTTGTTTGGTAACAGCCGGGCTGCTTGCATGTCCGTCGAACTCCAGTCTGCGATCAATCTTGCGGATTCTCGCAATTTGAGTCGCCCCCCAAAAATCGGCGTGATATTCTGTTGCCGGTTCCGCCTGACTGTCAGGGACCCCTTTGGTCTGCAGGCTCCTATCCCGGAAGAATTGTCATGGCGCGTTCCAAATTGACGTCGGCTCAACAGCAATGGCTCGATCGCGAGCTGTCGCAGTGGCAGGCGGATCAGGTCGTGAGTGCGGATCAGGCGAGCCTGATTCGCGGGCGCTACGATTCGGTGGATGACATCAGCGATCGCCAGCGCTCGGTCGCCGTGCAGACACTGTTTGCAATGGCCGCCTTCCTGTTTGGCCTGGCGGTGCTGTTGCTGATTGGATTCAACTGGGAAGAACTCTCCCGCACGGTCAAGCTGGTCGTGGTGCTGACAGTGGTCACCAGCACCCATCTGATCGCGTTTCGTTTGCGGCGCGGCGGGTATCATCTGGCCTTGTCCGAAACTGTTTCGTTCCTGGGTTGCCTGTTCTACGGGGCGGGCATCTGGCTGGTGGCCCAGGCCTTTCACCTGGAAGCGCATTACCCCGACGGAGTCTGGTGGTGGGCGATCGGCGTGCTGCCGTTTGCACTCTGTCTGGATTCATTGTTGCTGCATCTGTTGTTTGTGAGCCTGGTGGCGCTGTGGGGTGGCATGGAAGTGTTTGGCTTCTGGAACATGTCGCCCTGGTGGCTGCCGGGTTGGTGGGAAGTTCCCAACGGAGCATATTCCCTGCCGCTGCTGGCCGCTCCGGGATTGGCCTGGGCCTATCATCGCAAATCACCGCTGGGGGTCGCGTTGTATGTCGCACTCTTTACCTGGTGGACCGTGCTGCAGGCGTTCTCGTTGCATCTGGGGACACGATCGCTGTTCTGGATCGGCAATGTGGGGGCGATCTTAATCCTGTTTGCCGAAGCCCATCGTCCCCGCGATCCGCGTGGCGTGCCTTATCGCTTCTGGGGTGTGTTGCTGGTGTCGGGGATTCTGCTGGCCTTGGGATCGCGTGAATTTTGGCGCGGCGCCAGCGGGAACGGGTTCCCGGACGGCCACTGGCAAGCCATGTTCACGGAAGTCATCGCCAACTTGATTCTGCTGGTGATTTCGGCTGGCCTGCTGTTTCTGTTCCGGGGCCTGGGGGCATTTGATTTAAAGGGCGAGGCGTCCGAAATGGATAGTATTCGCCGGCGCTGGTATGCGATTGCCCTGGTCGGCAGCCTGATGCTGATGTCGGTCTGGAGCCTGGCCGTCGCGAATGGCACGGTGGCCAGTCTGCTGCCGATCATTGTGGCCAACCTGGTGACCCTGGGAATGGCGCTGTACCTGGTAAAAGTCGGCGAACAGGAAGAACGGACGCGTCCGTTCGCGGCGGGCGTGCTGATGTTTCTGATGTGGACCCTGGTCCGCTATATCGATCTGTTTGGTGACTCCGGAGGATTGCTGGGGGCGGCCCTGGTGTTTGCCCTGTGCGGTGGCGGCCTGGTCGTCGTGGGGAATTTCTGGAGCCGCAAGCGACGTGCCCTGCGGGCCGAGACCGGAGCACCTGTCACGGAACCGCTGACGACCCCGAAGTGGATCAATACGGCCATTGAGTGGTGGACGCGGAACCGGACGCCCATCCTGACGACCAGCGCGATCGCCCAGGTGGGCCTGCTGGGGGGCATGATCTTGATCGAAAGCTTGCCGCTGATGATCGGTGAGCGTTATGTGCTACGAGTCACTCCGGTCGACCCGCGAGACTTCTTCCGCGGCGACTATGTCATCCTGAACTACGATATCAACCGCCTGTACCTGGCCGAGGCGGGTGCCCCGTCACGCTGGGGGCATGCGTCACAGCACTATGATGAGAATGTCTATGTGCCCCTGGTACGCGAAGGGGACGGTGTCCATTGGACGGGAACCACGGTCAGTTTGGCGAAGCCAGCGGGGGGCAAGTATCTTCGAGGCCGTGTCGCGGGGGATTATCGTCAGCCGCTGCAGTTTGGCATCGAGGCCTATTACGTGCAGGAGGGGAGGGGCAAGGAACTGGAAACGCTGATGCGTTCGAAAAAACTGTCGGCAGAGATCGCCGTGGCACCGTGGGGACAGGCAAAACTGGTGCGGGTGTTTGAAAATTGAGCAGTGCGAGCGTTGCCCTGTCGGTTACTTGCCGTTGGGTTTCCACCATTTTTTGAACTTCCTGAGCTGCTGTTTAATCGAGACGCGGATTCGCATCAGCAACTGCTTCGCCCAGATGAACTCGGTCGCCAGGATCCCGATACCGGCGAAGATGACGAGGCTTCCCGGCCCCGGCAATAGCAGCAGGACGACCCCCACGATAATTGTTACGATGCCCGCAATGGCCACAAAGACCTGCCAGGCCCACCGAAACGGCCAGCTCAGCCGGCCCGTTGGTCGTGGTTCATCTGGGATCTGCGGTTCAGCCATGGAAATTACGCTGCCCTTGCGGGGGAATGCGTCCTGGTCATGTCGGAAAATTCGCGTGGGACGGCTCTCCAAGGCTGTCCGTTCAGCCGACTGTATCAAATCGTTAATCATCAATCCGCTAATCTTCGTGCCCTGTGCGACCTGCGTTGAAAAATGATTTCGAACAGAAGGTCACGAAGTCCACCAAGCTGTCGGAGTCAGCGGGACGGACGGGCCTGGCAACCCACGCTGCTGCTCGGCGGTAATCGTGGGTCCGTTATCCAACAGGCAAAACGCGTACCAGTGGACCATCGATCTGCAGTCGTTTCTGGCGAAACAGCTCGAGAGCCTCGGGATAGGCTTCACATTCGGCGGTAAAGACCCGAGCGGCCAGCGTCTCGGGTGTATCCTCGGCAGTCACTGGAACGCAACGCTGCACGATGATCGGTCCGTGATCATATTCGTTGTCGGCAAAGTGGACCGTGCAGCCGGAGACCTTCACGCCGCGCTCAAGTGCCGCTTCGTGGACGCGGTGGCCGTGGAATCCGTGTCCGCAGAAGGCCGGGATCAGCGACGGATGGATATTCATCACCCGCCCGAGAAAATCATCGGGTACACGGACCAGCGACAAGAATCCGGCCAGGGCGACGACGTCGGCCGCGACGCGCCTGCAATGGGCGAAGATCACTTCGCTGAAGTCGGCCACATTCGAGTAGTCCTTGCGAACAACCACCTCGCACGGGATGTTGGCCTTCGCCGCTTTAGCGATGCCACCACAATCGCGGCGACTGGCAATCACCAGCGGAATTTCGGCATACAGCCGTCCGGCGGCGATTGCAGAATTGAAGTTTTCCAGGGTCGTGCCACCCCCTGAAATCAGGACGGCCACACGTAAACGACGTTCGGAGGTCATGGTGCTCCACACAAAGAAGAGGCTCGCAATAGCCCGCCATCGTAACGCAGACTGGTGGTGAAACACATCTTACCGTCGGGCAACTTCTAGACCGCCGGTTCCGAATCGCTGGCCGGCTTCTCGGTCGCGAGCGATTCCAGATCGAGCGACTGCAGATCACGCGGGTCGAAGTCTTCCGGTTCCGCCGCCAGCTTGGATCGCAGTGCGAGCTGCCGCTGGTTCAGCTTCCAGAAGACGAAAATCAGCCCACACACCAACGCACCAGTGATCACGAAGTAGACCACTCGTTCCATGGTCGTATCGCGGACCACTTTCGGGGTCCATTCGAGCGTTTTGGCGAGCAGCATGGGGGCCGCCCGCAAGCTGTCCTGGGCGCGGTAACCATAAACTTTGAAGAAGTAGCCGGTCACTTCGACCGACTCGACCAGACTTCCTCCCAGCGGCATCCCTTGGGGCAGGTCGGTATACACGACGACGACCGGATTGTGCTGTGAATCGGGCGTGTACAACCAGGCCTCGTAGGTGGGAATCTGTTCCGGGTCGTCAGGATCCAGCGGATGCTTGACGTTTTTGCGGACGTAACCCTTCAAGGTCAGCAGCTCGCCGGTGTACTCTTCCGGATGGCTGAAGACGTCAGCAAACAGGGAAAACTTCCGGCGTGCGGTTTCGGGCTGTTCACGGAAATGTTTCTCGTGCCGGGCGATATTTTCCGCCGCCACCTTTTTCTGCAGCGTGTACTGGGTCTTGCGGGCGTGATCGAGGACCTTGTAGTACGCATCGCTCTCGACATCGCGCACGCCGAGTGATCGATGGCGGATGGTTCCCAGCCAGAAGGGATCGACATCGACATCGGTCGGCAGAATTGGACGTTCGTCGGCGCCGTTTTTCTTTTTTCGCACCGGGGCCGGACCAGGCTCCAGATCCACACTTTCGGTGCTGACCTCGAACTGCGCCCAGAGAGGCAGTGTCGCCAGGCACAGCAGGCCGCAAATCCCTAACCGCAGACGGAAGACCGATGATCCAGGCGTCATGATTCGTTCTCGCGGGAAGAGCACAGGCTGACGAGACATCATCCCGAGGTATGGCGACACAGATGAGAAACACGTGTCGGTCTATTGTCACGCTCCGGCGGTCGTCTGTCGAGTGGCGGGCGGCAGTGAAGCGTCGTGGGACGGGTCTCCAGGCCCGTCAGTGCCCGGTTGCAACCCGGTTTAAGCCGAATCAAGCAGAAACAGGCTGACGATTCTCTGCGTCTGCAGAATAAAGACTCTACATTACTTCGAGCCCATTGTGACCTTCGGAAGAGAATGAAAAGTCACAGCAGGCCACCCAGGGGAAGAGGTTTTCAGAGTCCCTGTGCCTGTGCCCCGTTGCTCACGGTGGGTCGTAGCCGCCGGGATGAAAGGGGTGGCAGCGGCAGATGCGCAGGGCCCCGCGTATTGACCCGGATACAACGCCGTACTTATTCACCGCCTCAATGTAGTAATTGCTGCAGGTCGGCTGGAAGCGGCACTGCCGGCCAATGATCGGACTCAGTGTCCACTGATAGATCCGCACCATGCCGATGGCCAGATTTGCCGGCAAATACCAGAGCCAGTGCAGCACTGTTTTCATGTTAACTTGGTTCGTTGTGGTAATCGTTGTCGAGTGCAGGGCACTTCCAGCCGGTACTTGCAGTCACATTCCAGGTCACAAATTGTAACGAACTGGTCACGACCGTGGGGGTGGCGGCAGCTTGCGGGAGATGTATTTCACCGAGCGTGCCAGGGATTGGCGGTAATCGGCCAGCGTGCTGGCGATACCTTGCCGGGGGATCAAAATCAGGTCCAGACCTGTCGGCAGCTGGTGCTGAGTGAGCCGGAACGCCTCACGCAGCAGCCGTTTCAGGCGATTGCGACGGACGGCGGAGCCATGTTTCTTGGAAACGCTCAGCCCGATCCGGGTGCACGACAGTTGGTTCACGTCAGCAAAAATCAACAAATGCTGATCGCTGCCGCGGCATTGCCGAGCGTAAATGCGTTCGAAGTCGGCTCCACGACGCAGGTGTTGAGCGGCCCGGAAACGCAGGTCGACTACACTTGCGGAGGAGCAGGGGGGCTGCTCGACGGCCGGTCGGCGTTCTGGTTGGGGGGACGTTTCGCCTTCAGATACCATAACTCGTCTCCCCGGTTCGCCGCTGGCAAGGGTGCTCGCAGCAGTCGATGAGTCCTCCGACTCCACCAGACAATCCACAATAACAGGAACAATAAGACCGCCAGAATTCCCGCGATGACCAACGAGGTCAGCACGACGACTTTTCGTTTCTGTTCCTGGGTCGGTGACGGTTTTGCCGATTTTACGTCCTTGGCCGCCGGTTGCTCGGCGTCTGCCACTTGTGCGACAGCAGGCGCCCCAGACGCCGGTGGATCAGCCGGAGGTCCCGCGGCGAACAACCAGCAGGGCCACAGGATGCTCAACATCCAGACGCCCCAGAATTCCGGCAGGTTCAGGGGCCGTCGCCAGCGGTGGGACGGGGACCGGCCCCGGCGGGCGGCATCCAGGATGTCGGGAACCACAGGCATATGTTTTCCCAGGTGAT
>CAZQUW010000016.1:26052-34281 GCA_964596215.1 uncultured Planctomicrobium sp.
CGGCGGGCGGCATCCAGGATGTCGGGAACCACAGGCATATGTTTTCCCAGGTGATATGTGACGAATTCAAGCTCGAAGCGCCAGCGAGTGCACTCTTTGTCGATGATCAATCGGAATGCATTCGTTGGCGCTTCGAGTTTGTGTCGGCGGCTGTTCCGGCTCGCTGATCCGTGCCGAAATGACGATCAGTCGATCATAGCGGCAGCGGACGACCGAGGGAACCGGCATCGTGGACGGCCCCTGAATCGATTACCACAATCCCTGGCGGGGATTCAGGTGGGTCAGGCTGTCGAATTGTTTGAGCGCCTTTTCGGCCGCTTCGTCGATCTTCTTGGGGACGACGATCTTGATCACCACATGCTGATCGCCGCGATGGCCCGTCTGGCGATCGGGAACCCCTTTGCCGCGCAAACGCAATTTGGCGCCGCTGGAAGTACCCGGCGGAACAGTCAGCATGACCAGGCCCTCGTGGATCGTCGGAACCTCCACCTTTGTCCCGAGCACCGCCTCGGCGATGGTCAATGGCAGGTCAACCAGCAGATTCTGACCGTCGCGTCGAAAGACGGGATCAGCAGCCACGTTCATTTTGACCAACAAGTCGCCCGGAGGCCCGCCGCCGGCACCCGGTTCACCCTGGCCACCCAGGCGTACCACCGAGCCCGTATCGACGCCCGCCGGAATCTTGACCATCAACCGCTCGTGCTGACCGGCCCGTTCGAATTGGAGTTCGTACGAGCCCCCCTCGACCGCAATGCGGAAGGGGATCTCGACTTCCAGCTGCACGTCCTGGCCGGCCCGGCCCCGGCGTGTCCGTCCGGCAGCACTGCCACCGCGACCGCCCCCGCCCGCGGCACCGCCGAATAAGTCAGCAAAATCGACTTGCCCGCCGAACAGGCTGCCCAGGTCGATGGGGCCCGCTTGCCCACCCTGGCCCCAGTTAAACTGCGGACCACCGGCGCCCCCTGGAAAACCTCCCCCCGGCATCGTCCGGCCGAAGGTGTCGTATTGCTTCCGTTTCTCTGGCTCGCCGAGAATGTCGAAGGCGTTCTGGACTTCTTTGAACTTGGCCTCCGCAGACGGATTGTCCGGATTGACGTCCGGATGGTATTTCCGGGTCAGCTTGCGGTAGGCCTTCTTAATTTCATCCTGGGTTGCCGACTTAGCGACACCCAAGACTTGATACAAATCGGTTTCAGGCATGGTAGTTGGCATGGTTCTAATGAAGCTGTAACAGCGTGGATTGTGGTGAATTCCGTGGGGATGTCAAATCGGCAGCAAATTCCGCAGCGAGAAACTGCCAAAATTGCCGCATTCTGGGGCTTGAGGTGCGTGGTTGAGAAATATATTGCAGAAGCTGTGCCAATTTCTTCCCGCTTCTCCACGCTACGCGCCGGCCGTCGCATCACGATATACTTACCCCTTCGTGCGTCCCTTTTGATGAACTTCGCTGAGGAGAGTTTCCGATGTTTCAGCCCGTCAACCGCCGTGAATTCCTGCAGGATACGGGAGTCGCTCTGGCGGCTTCAGCATTAGCCGCTTCGGTCGTTGCCGGGGCCACCAGTTCGGTCCTGGCCCAGGAAGCTGCGGCACCCGCCGTGGCATTTAAAAAAGCGGTCAAGCTGAGCATGGTGGAAGGGGCCACGGTCCTCGACAAGTTCAAGCTCGTCAAGGAGTGCGGTTTCCAGGGAATCGACGTCGACGGGCCGCCGCTGAAGCACGACGAAGTCTTGAAAGCGCGCGACGAAACGGGACTGAATATCCACGGCGTGGTGACGTTTACTCACTGGTCGCAGCCCTTGTCGCATCCCGATCCGAAAGTTCGGGAAGCAGGATTGAACGGGTTGCTGCAGGCCATTAAAGACGCCAAGGCATACGGTGGCACCACGGTGCTGCTGGTCGTGGGCATCGTCAATAAAGAAATTTCCTACGCCGACGCTTACACGCGGACGCAGGAAGAGATCAAGAAGGCCATCCCCTTGGCAACTGAACTGGGGATCAAGATTGCGTTTGAAAACGTCTGGAACATGTTCCTGCTGAGCCCCCTGGAATTCGCCCGCTACATCGATGAATTCCAGAGCCCGCAGATCGGAGCCTACTTTGACGTGGGAAATGTCGTCAATTACGGCTGGCCCGAGCAGTGGATCAAGACGCTGGGCAAGCGGATCCTGAAGGTCGACATCAAAGAATACAGCCGCAGCCTGCGCGACAAGAAGGGACCCTACGCCGGATTCACGGCGCCTCTGGGCGAAGGGGATTGCGACTGGCCCGCCGTGTTGAAGGCACTGGCTGAAGTCGGCATCACAGAAGCGTGGGGCACCGCCGAAGTGCAGGGGGGCGGCAAGGAACGCCTGACCGATATTTCAACCCGGATGGACAAAATCCTGCAGATCAAGAAGGCCTGAGGAAGGCAAAGGTGCCTACTGAGTGTCCAGGATTCGGTTAGCTTGTTCGACTATACGCCCGGCTGGCTTGCTTGTTTCAGAGGCCACGGTAACCTAGTTGTTCGGCGTTCCCTGTCTCATTTCCTCACCGATCCGGCTGAGGTTTTCAGCCGAAAGGTTTGTTTTCAGATGCGTGATTTTGACTACGCCGCACCAACCACGGTCGCCGAGGCCGTCCAGTTGCTGCAATCTCACAATGGTTCTGCCCGGCCGATGGCTGGGGGGACTGACTTGATCGATCAGGTGCGGGTGGGGCGACTGACTCCCGATCTGGTGGTCGATATCAAGAAGATTCCAGAACTGTCGAAGATCGACTTTTCGCCCAGCGGACTACGCATCGGTGCGGCCGTTCCGTGTTACCGGCTCTATCACGACGCTCAAGTCACCGCGGCTTACACGGCTTTGACTGATAGCGCATCGATCATCGGCGGCATTCAGATTCAAAGCCGGGCGAGCCTCGGTGGGAATCTGTGTAACTCGGGTCCCGCTGCCGATTCGACCCCGTCGCTGATCGCCTTGGGGGCCGTTGTCGTGATCGCCGGGCCCCAGGGGACGCGTGAGGTTCCGGTCGATACGTTCTGCACCGGGCCGGGCAAGAATATCCTCGCCCCGGGCGAAATCGTGGTCGAATTGAAGCTGCCGGCTCGGGCCCCGCACAGTGGTTCAGCCTACCAGCGATTCATCCCGCGTAATGAAATGGATATTGCAGTTGTCGGCGTGGGAGTCTCGGTGACGCTCGATGCAGCCGGCCAGAATTTTGTCGCAGCCAAGATTGCCCTGGGGGCTGTCGCGGCGACACCCCTGGTGGCCACTGACGCTGCCCAGGCACTGATCGGCCAACCGGTTTCCGATGCCACGATTCAGAAGGCGGCGGAAGCTGCCCGAGCCATTGCCAGGCCGATTGATGACATGCGCGGGACGATTGAGTTCCGCAAGCATGTGACCGGAGTGTTGACTGCCCGCGTCATTCAGCAGGCCGTCGAACGTGCGCGCGGGAAGTAATTCGACTGCGAAAGTTGCGACTCGACCAGACTGCTATACTTCCGACTCAGTGAGTCGGGCTACGAAATCATCAGACTTAAGCTGGCCGCAGTGACCAGCGCCGGGTCTTCAGGAAAAAATCCCATGGCCAAAAAACGCATCGTCAGCACTACGATCAATGGCACGCAGAAAGACTTCCTCTGCGAACCGCGGCAGACACTGCTGGAAGTGCTGCGTGATACTCTCGATATGACCGGCACCAAGGAAGGCTGTTCCAACGGCAACTGCGGAGCGTGCACCGTCCATCTGAATGGCCGGCCGGTCGTCAGCTGCCTGGTGCTGGCGGTGGAAGCTGATGGGGCTGCCGTCGAGACCATCGAAGGTGTGGCCTGCAACGGCAAGCTGCACCCGCTGCAGGACGCCTTCCTGAATAACGCCGCGCTGCAATGTGGTATTTGCACCCCGGGTTTCATCATGCAGGCCCAGTCGCTGCTGGCCGAAAACCCCAATCCCAGCGAACACGATATCCGCTTCTATCTGGCGGGAAATCTCTGCCGTTGTACCGGCTACGATAAGATCGTCCGGGCCGTACAGGATGCCGCGGGCAAAATGAGCGGCTGCTGCGGTGAAGCCAAGGTCTGATCAACAGAAATTTCTTCGTGTCCTTTGTGATCTTCTGTTCTAATCTTTTCATTTAACAGAAGGTCACGAAGGACACGAAGGAAGACAAGGAATTCTGCGTAGCATGCACGGTTTGGTTACGCATTTTCAGATGACCGCAACCGTGTCAAAACCATCCGGCTTATGCCGGACGCTCGCCTGAGAATCAAACACGACACCCGTCCCGCGAGAACACGAATATGTCGACCACCGAAGCCACTTCCGGCAAAAAATACACCGTCATTGGAACTCGCCCGATTCGCCACGATGGCGTGGATAAAGTCACCGGCCGGGCCAAGTACGGGGGAGATATCCGCCTGACCGGCATGTTGTACGGTGTGATGCTCCGCAGCCCGCACGCGCACGCCAACATCAAGTCGATCGACTTTTCGGCCGCTCTGGCTCTGCCGGGCGTGCATGCCGTCGCGACCTGCGACGACCTGCCCGATGCCGAAAACAAGATCGCGGAACTGGGGGAAGGGGCCGTCAATCTGCAGCATTTGCGGCACAATACGCTCGCCGGGCCCAAGGCGCTGTATCGCGGTCACGCCATTGCGGCCGTGGCTGCGGATACGGTCAACATTGCCGAAGAAGCCTGCAAGCTGATCAAGGTGGAATACGAAGTCCTGAAGCCGGTGCTGACCGCTCCCGAGGCGATGCGGCCTGATGCCCCCTTGTTGCATAGCGACGTCTATACGAACTCGCTGGGTGAAGAAACCAAGCAGCTCAGCAATGTTGCCAAGCACTTCCGCTTCGAAAAAGGGGACCTCGAAGCGGGCTTCAAGGCCGCCAAGGTCATCGTCGAGCGCGAATTCAACACGGCGACGGTGCACCAGGGCTATATCGAGCCGCACAACGGTACGGCAATGTGGAATTCCGACGGCAAAGTGACCGTCTGGTGCAGTACCCAGGGGTCCTTCACTGCCCGTCAGCAGGTGGCGGAACTGTGCCATATTCCGGTCGGTAACGTCAAAGTTATTCCGATGGAAATCGGTGGCGGATTCGGCGGCAAGGTCTCGGTATACCTCGAGCCGGTCGCTGCTATTCTGTCGAAGAAGACCGGACGGCCGGTCAAGCTGATCATGAGTCGCGCCGACTGCTTCGAAGGCACCGGCCCCACGCCGGGTTCCTATATTCGTGTGAAAATGGGCGCCGATGCCAATGGCAAGATTACCGCTGCGGAAGCCTACATGGCCTACGAAGCCGGTGCCTATCCAGGTTCGCCGATCGGTGCGGGGGCAATGTGTGTCTTTGCCTGCTACGACGTGCCGAACGGCAAGGTCGACGGCTATGACGTCTGCGTCAACAAGCCGCGAACGAATGCCTATCGGGCACCCGGCGCGACGAATGCCGCCATGGCCACAGAAACCGTCATCGAAGAACTCTGCGAAAAGCTGAAGATTTCGTCGCTCGAATTCCGCCTGAAAAATGCCGCCGTCGAAGGTACTCGGCGGATTGACGGACAAGTTTATCCGCGGATCGGGATGGTGGAATCGGTTGAAGCCATTCAGAACAGCGATCACTGGAAGACGCCGTTGACCGGCAAGAATCGCGGCCGCGGAATTGCGACCGGATTCTGGTTCAATTGTGGACTGAAATCGGCCGTGACCGCGACCGTCAACTTCGACGGTAGCGTCGCCCTGGTGGAAGGTTCGACCGATATTGGTGGTTCACGCACCGGCATTGCCATGCAGTTCGCCGAAACCCTGGGGATTCCGGTTGATCAAGTCATGCCGACGGTCGGTGACACTGACAGCGTGGGGTACACCGACGTCACCGGCGGCAGCCGCGTGACGTTCGCCACCGGTTGGGCCGCCTACGAGGCTGGTCTCGATATCGCCCGCCAGATGTGTCAACGCGCCGCCACACTGTGGGAGGTTCCCGCCGATCAAGTGAAGTACGAGAACGGCGGAGTCACTGGGCCTGGTGGCAAGCAAATCAGCTTCAAGGATCTGGTGATTCAGAGCAGCAAGCACGGCGAACCGATCGTCGGCCGCGGCTCGGCGGATCCGCAGTGTCCGGGTGGGGCCTTCGCGACACACTGTGTGGACGTGGAAGTCGATCCTGATACCGGTAAAGTCACTGTGCTGCGGTATACCGCCGCGCAAGATGTGGGAACCGCCATTCACCCCGCGTATGTCGAGGGCCAGATTCAGGGTGGCGCGGTGCAGGGAATCGGCTGGGGGTTGAACGAGGAGTACTACTACGACAACAGCGGTGTCATGCGGAATTCCACGTTCCTGGACTATCGCATGCCCACGTGTCTCGACTTGCCGATGATCGACGCGATCATCGTGGAAGTCCCGAATCCTGGTCACCCCTACGGCGTTCGCGGTGTCGGCGAAGTGCCCATCGTGCCGCCGCCGGCAGCTCTGGCCAATGCGATTTACAACGCGGTGGGTGTGCGGATGACGCAGTTGCCGATGTCACCACCGCGCGTGCTGCATGAGATCCTCGCGAAGAACGCTAACAAGTAGAGCTGGCGAGGCATCGGGGGGCGGGTCACCTGGCCCGTTCCTTTGGGAAAATAAGTGAACACACGAAACTAAGTCGACGGGTTGGCGTACTTGAAACGCCATCTCCATAAAATCTGCTTGTTGCGATTTTGTGTGGTTGTCATAATCGCCCGCATGGCTACCACATCTCAAGTACTCGCGACTGCTGTTCAACACCATCAAGCAGGGCGTCTCGATCAGGCCGAGCTGCTTTATCGGCAGATCCTGCAGCGGGATCCCAGGCATGCCGATGCCTGGCATTTGCTGGGGGTCGCGGCGTCGCAGTCGGGCCGGCATCAGGTCGCGGCGGAAAGTATCCAGCGCGCGATCGCCTTGAATCCCAAGGTGGCTGCCTTCTATGGCAACCTGGGGAACGTCTACACGTCGCTGGGCCAACTCGAGGAGGCCGTCAATTCTTTTCAGCAGGCGCTGAAGCTGCAGCCGAATTTTGTCGATGCGCAACTGAACCTGGGAATTGCCTTCAAAGATCAGCGACAGCTGGCTGCCGCGGAGGCCAGTTTTCAGCAGGCACTTCGCCTGAAGCCCGGCCATCCTGTGGCGTACAACAATCTGGGGATTGTCAGTCGTGAACAGGGGCAGCATGAAGCTGCAATTGGTTACTATCAACGGGCTCTGCAAGTCAATCCGAACTTCGCCGACGCCTATAGCAACTTGGGAAACGCACTCAACGACCTGGGGCGAGTGGAAGAAGCGATTGTTGCCTACCGGCACGCCGTACGACTGAAACCAGATTTTGCCGAGGCTCACCTGAGCCTGGCGACAGTCTTATTACTGACCGGAAACTTGCCGGCGGGCTGGCCTGAATACGAATGGCGGTTTGCCTGTCGCCGGCCGGAACTGCCGGAATTTCACAAGCCGCGCTGGGATGGATCACCGCTGAACGGTCGCACGATAGTGTTGTACGGTGAACAAGGCCTGGGGGATAAACTGCAATTCATGCGGTATGCGCCGCTGGTGAAAGCCCGCGGAGGCCGCGTGGTTGTGGCCTGTAATCAGGTGCTCCTGCCCATCTTAAGCCGGTGTGCGGGGATCGACGAATTTGTTCCCATTCCGGGGGGAGAACTGCCGCCGTTTGATGTTTATGCTCCGCTGTTAAGTCTACCGGGGATTCTGGGGACCACGCTGGAGACAATTCCGGCGGAAGTGCCCTACCTGTTTGCCGATCCCGAGCTGGTTGAGTCCTGGAAAGAGAAACTCAGCGGGCAGGCAGCATTTAAGGTGGGCATCGTCTGGCAGGGAAGTACCTTGAATAAGGGGGGGCTTGCGCGGTCCATTGCGCTGAAGCACTTTGCTCCCCTGGGGCAGGTCGAGGGCATTCAGCTCTATAGCCTGCAGCGCGGCTTCGGGAGCGAACAGCTGGCAGGCCTGGCCGACCAGTTGCGGATCGATGATTTCGAGGGGCGACTGGACGAGAATACCGGGGCCTTCATGGATACCGCCGCCGTGATGCGGAATCTGGATCTGGTGATCACGGCGGATACGTCGATTGGCCATCTGGCCGGTGGCCTGGGAGTTCCGGTATGGGTCGCGATACCATTCGCCCCCGACTGGCGGTGGCTGCTGGGCCGCGACGATTCACCCTGGTATCCCAACCTGCGGCTGTTCCGCCAGGAACGGATCGGCGATTGGGA
>CAZQUW010000016.1:34381-41808 GCA_964596215.1 uncultured Planctomicrobium sp.
TGCAGTCGGTCAACGAAGCCCTCTGGCAGATCGAAGACGACATTCGCGATTGCGAACGGACGCAGGATTTCAGCTCGAAGTTTGTCGAGCTGGCGCGGGCTGTGTATCACCAGAATGATCGGCGTGCTGCGCTCAAACGGCAGATCAACGAGTTGCTCGGCTCGCGGCTGGTCGAGGAAAAATCGTACCGGGATTATGCCCAGCCCGTGGGCTGAGTCGACACAATCTACAGAGTACGTTGCGTTGCTTGGAATATTTTGGCACGGACGGAAATGGCACGCGGGACGAGCCCGATAAGTAATCGAGCCCGCAGCGCGGGGCAGGGGAAATCGGTCGCAGTAGAAAACAAACTACGCCCACTCCGTCGAGACCAGCTCGCAGGAGTGGGCGCAGTATCAAATCGCTGTGGTTGCATCGCCTCGCGATCACCTGTCGGTGCCCTTAGCGTTTGGGCCATTTCAGGTGCTTGTGGAGGAATTCGTAGGTCCCGACGCCATTGATCTTGTGCGGGCCGGTGAAGGTTTCCATTTCGGTTTTGTCGCCGAGGCCCAGCAGGTCGTAGTGTCGGCGGACTTTGGAGTACTCCCAGGCGACCCATTCATCGGGCGCGACGCCATCAAAGTGACCGCGTTCGACCATGAAGGGGCGCGGCGTCATCAGGTTCGAGAGTTCGGCATAGTTCGCCACGTGCCCCATGTTCCACTCGAAGATTTCATACTCGTTGGTGAAGACATAGCTGTAAGGGGCTTCGGTCGTGGTGTTCTTAACCACCCATTCGTTGTAGTCGGCGGAGCAGATCGAGAGGCAGTATTTCTCGAGCATCGGCGGGACGCGCACGGCCGTCTTGCCGCCGTACGACAGCCCATAGAAGGCAATCCGTTCGGGGTCGACATTCGGCAGACCCGACAGCCATTCCAGCGTGCGGGCATGCTGCGGAATGATATAGCTGAAGAGGGATCGCTTGAGCGGATTTGACTTGCGTTGAATCGTGCGGAAGTTGTCGCGGCCACGATAGGGGTTCTGCGGTGCGTAGGTGATGAAACCGCGGTTGGCCAGTTCATGAGCGAACGCACTGTAATAGTTGAAACCTTCGCCGGTGCGGGTGATGGTGTCCATCGGGACCCCTTCCAGACCATGCTGGCAGACGACCACTGGTCGCTTTTCGCCAGGCTTCAGATCTTTCGGCAGCAGCAGAATGCCCGCCGCGACAACGTCCGGATAGACGTCGAGAACCACTTCGTAACCCTTATAGCCGGGCTCATCCAGGACTTGTCGCGAACGCGGATTCAGTGCCATCGTGGAATCGGGCAACTTGCCGAACAGTTCCTGCCAGACATATTCGCGCATGGCGGGGGCTGTCTTGGCCCACGTTTCCTGATTCTTGCGGTCGGCCTTGGCCCACAATTTATCGCGGACGCCGGCCGATCGTCGCAGCAGAACCTGCGTGAATTCGTTCATTTCGTCGAACTGCCGCTTCTGGCGTGTTTCCGTACCCCAGGCCGCTTTCACCAGCGTCGGGGCGGCGCTATCAGCAGCGGGTTCTGCTGGCCCGGCGAGAGTCTGCAGTGCGGCGGCGAAGGCGCGCGGGCTGCCCGGCTGACCGTCACCCTCACCACTGGAAACAAGGACCAGCTGTGTCGGAACCTTCAGTTTTTCAAAGTAGGGCAGGGCCCGGTCATGTTCCTTGCGGACCGCGGCCAGCACGTTGGTCGTGATTCTGCCGGGAGCGGCACCGCCGCTGCGTCCCTCTTTGACCGCCGGGGGGCCAGCGATCTCGGGAACGGCGGTGGCTTCAATCACCAGGGCGCGGGGAGCAATCAGGCTGGCGATGCCGGCGTCACCAAACTCGCGCAGCAGATTCCACACGTTGCGATAGATCGGCTCTTCCCAGACCCCTTCGCGGGCCTGAAAATAGCCACAGACATAGGCTGACTTGATGCGCGTATCGAGTGCCGCGCTGTAGAAGGCGAGCAAGCCCCCTTCACCCACACCAGCGACACCGATCGGCAGGGCTTTGCCTTCCTGCTTATTGAGGAACTCGAACTGATCGACGGCCGCCAGGATTTTCTGGACTTCATAACCGATGATGTGCCGACCCATTTCGAAGGCCTGGCGGTACAGGAATTCGCGATGCGGCTGGTTGGTGTAGCGGACAAACGGGCTGCCGGAATAGGTGTCCGCGCGGTTGATCAGCATGGGGACCACCACCTGGTATCCCTGCTCCGCCAGCCGTCGGGCCAGCTGGGCCTGAGGTTGGACATCGGCCGTCAAACCGCTGAATGCTTCGGGTGTTGTATCCGCATCCGGCACCGCGACGACGCGCCCCAGGATGGCGCCATTCGGCAGCAACAGCAGCCCCTCGGCGGTGATCCCGTTGAGGACCTTCCAGCGAATGGCATGAATCGTGAATTTCTCGCCCCGTCCGACCAGCGACGCCTGGGTGGTCGTGGTGATTAATTCCAGGCCCTCAGCGGCGATTCGCGGATCAACAGCGCCGATGGATTCCCGGAACCGTTCCCGATTCGGAGCAACACTTTTTTCGTAGGCGGCTGCGCTCGAAAAATCTCGTTTCCAGAATTGTTCGCGCCTGGCGACCGATTCCTCGATCTCACGCAGGGCAAACTTGTTAATCCCGTTGATCATGTACTGATCGAGAGGTTCTTTCACGGTGAGAGGTTGGGTGTTGGGCAACGGGTCCGCGCCGGGCGCCGCTGTGGCGAAAGTCAACAGGCATGCCAATGCGGCAAAACAACAACCAATTCGCATGAGTTTCTCCCAGGCAACGCGTGTCCGCTCAAGATGAAAGTGACCAATCAACGAAGTCTGATGATTCTATGCCAAGGTCCGACGGAAGCACAACCGGGTGATCGAGGGTTCGGGAGTGGGATGACGAAAAGCTGAGCCAGCGGCGCGGGGTGGGGGACGCCAATTGATCGACAGAGGTCAGGCTCAGTTCCCTCACTTCCTCTGCTCCGGCCTTCACAGTTTATCCGCGTCCAGGTGACGACGGACGTCTGGAAACAGCGGCAAAACTCTGGCGGGATTCGTCCCGCTGAAGTCTGTTTCACGGGGAGTTGTCTTGTCTGCTCGGGGGGCGACGCGGGGCCACGAGACTGCTCCGACGGTTCACTCCGTTGAAATCCAACATCAATTGTCTATGATGAATTGGCCTCGACCCGTGTAGTCCGCGAGGCGGCCTGCCGATTTTTTCTCGCCTGCTGGAGACATGCCCCCGTGCTAACGAAGTTTACTGGCGATCTCGCCTCCAAAGTTAAGCAAGCCAAAGATCAACTCGACGCACACGTTTACGAAACCGTCCAGTGGCATTTCAGCGAATCCACCGGCTGCCCCTTCTGGCTGGAAAAGAAGAAGGAGCTGAAGTTCGACCCGCTGACCGAGGTCAAGAACTTCGATGATCTGAAGAAATTCCCGGAATTCGAAGACGAATGGCTCCGCGGCGGCCCGGTGACTCGCTGGTTCCCGAAAGGCCTGCAGGGCAAGCCGGCCTATGTGTTTGAAACGGGTGGTACGACGGGCATTCCGAAGAGTCGTCTGGTGATCGAAGATCACTGGATTGATTACGAAAACTTCAGCGATACGCTGCCCGACGAATTCTTTCCGCGCGGTTCCAACTGGCTGATGCTGGGGCCGTCCGGTCCCCGTCGCCTGCGTCTGGCCGTTGAGCATCTGGCTCAATACCGTGGCGGCATCTGCTTCTGTGTCGATCTCGATCCGCGCTGGGTTGTGAAGCTGCTCAAGAAGGGTGACGTCGCGGGGGCGAAGGCCTACGCCGACCACGTGATTGACCAGGCGGTCACGATCCTGACCGCCGGCCACGATATCAAGTGCGCGTTCGCCACACCGAAGTTGCTCGAGGCCCTCGCGCTCAAGCTGATGGACAACGGGACGAGCATCGAGGAAGTCGGAATCAAGGGCATTTTTGCCGGCGGGACCGAGTTCACTCCGCAGTGGTATCGCTTCTGCTGCGAGGAATTGCTGGGGCCGAATGTGTACATCACGCCGACATACGGTAACACGCTGATGGGGCTGGCCTGCGGTAAGCCGTTCGATCCGGCCGACAACTACAAGATCACCTACTTCGCCCCGCAACCGCGAGCCGTCATCGAAGTGGTGACGTTCGACGATTACAACAAGCTGGTCGGGTATGGCGAAACGGGTCGTGTCAAGCTGACCACACTGACCAAGGAACTGTTCGTCCCCGGCTTCATGGAACGCGACGAAGGCGAACGCGAACTGCCCCACGAAAAGTACCCGTGGGACGGCATCAGCGGCACGCGACCGTTCCATGTGTTCGCCAAGACGACGACTGTTGGGGTGTATTAGTCATTGGTCCGTTGTCAGTTGTCCTTTGTCCTTGGTGGCGACGGGATGATCTCAGATGGCTCGGACGCAGTTTGAAGAGTTGAAGGTTTATCAACTTGCAGAACAGCTGGCCGATGCAGTTTGGATCATCGCCAAGGGCTGGCCAGTGTTCGCCAGGAATACTTTGGGCAATCAACTGGTCAGAGCTGTGGACTCGATCGGAGCCAATATCGCCGAAGGATCGGGGCGCGGATCTTTCGGGGATAATCGGCGATTTACCAAGATTGCACGGGGCTCACTTTACGAAACTCAACATTGGCTTCGCAGGGCGTTCAAGCGTGGACTGCTCGAGCCGGATGATGTTTCTAAGCTGAAATTGTTAATTGACGAGTTGGGACCGCGCTTGAATGCCTACCTGACGTCAATTGGTCCAAAGAATCCCCTCCGACCCGGCAGGTCTGATGCCGTGCGTGATGGCGATTCTCTCCAAATGACAACGGACCAAGGACAAAGGACCAAGGACTAATCATGATCGAACTGCCTGTTTATCGCTGGGGTAAGGTTTACGAGAGCATCGAAAAGGCCGATGTGGTCCATTTCGAGACTGGCGAGCAAGTCGCGAAGATTCATCAGGCCAATGCGGGTCAGGTCGCGATGGACATGCGGCAGGCCAAGCGGGCGCGGGATGCTTTGCGGCAGTTCTCGATCGAGCAGTTGATTGAAATGACCAAGAAGGCGGCAGATCTCTATCTGAACGCCAACCTGCCCCTGGGTGGGGGGACTCAGTCACCCGCCGAATTCTGCCGCATGCAGTCGGCCACGACCGGCTTGCCCGAGCACATGTGCAAGGCGAACATGTCGAAGAATTACTTCGTGCTGACGCACATGCGCGAAGTGCTCGAAGCCCTGACCCGCGGTCTGCCGTTTGACATCCTGTCCAAGGGTTACGGCACCGAAAGCCGCGGCGTCATGCTGAGCTACCAGGCGAACAGCCCGGTCATTGGCCTGGTGCTGCCGTCAAATTCGCCCGGCGTGCATACCCTCTGGATGCCGGTAATTCCCCTGCAGGTGGGGCTGGTCATGAAGCCGGGTTCGTCCGAGCCCTGGACTCCCTATCGCATGACCGAAGCCTTCTTCCAGGCTGGCGTGCCGCGCGAATCGATCTCGTTGTATCCGGGTAAGACGGATGTCGGCGGCGCGGTGATGGAACACTGCCAGCGTTCGATGATTTTCGGCAGCCAGGCGACCATTGACAAATACGCGGGCAACCCGCGGGTGCAGGTGCATGGCCCCGGCTTCTCGAAGATCATCTTCGGTGAAGATGAAGTCGATAACTGGGAACAGCACATCGATCTGATGGTCGACAGCGTGGTGAAGAACGGCGGCCGCGGGTGTATCAATGCCTCGGCGATCTGGGCCCCGCGTCACGGCCGCGAAATTGCCGATGCGATTGCTCGTCGCCTGGGGCCGATTGCTCCGTTGCCGATGACCGATCCGAATGCCATGCTGGCGGCGTTCACCATTCCTGGCGTTGCAGAATCGGTCAACAATCAGATTGACGAAGGAATCCGCAACAGTGGTGGTGCGGTGACGGAAGTCAGCGAGAAGTACCGCGGCGGACCGCGCCTGATCCAGCATGAACGCTGCGATTACCTGCGGCCGACGGTGTTGCACAGCACTTCGCCTGACCCGGAAATTTCCAAGGCGGAGTACATGTACCCGTTCGTCGTGGTCGTCGATTGCCCGCAGAAGGACATGATCAAGCGGATGGGACCGACGCTGGTCTGCAGCGCGATCACGAACGATCCGAAGTTCTCACAGGAATTGCTCGACGCGACCAATATCGACCGCTTGAACATTGGCGCGGTGCGGACGATTGCCTTGAACTGGCTGCAGCCGCATGAAGGCAATATCATCGACTTCCTGTACCGCAACCGGGCCTTCCAGAACAGCCCGCCCCCGGCCCACTAATCGGACGCGGCACCGCCGTGAGACGGGTCGCCTGGCCCGTCAGTGAAGATCAATGGGACTTTGAAACCTGCGTGTCCTGTGCGGCCGTCTGTTCCCAGTTATGGCGGCAGACGGTCCGCGAGACTTCAAGAACCGTCCTTTCTTGCTGCTCAGACATTGAGAATCAACGCCACTGTGTGGCTGATTCCTCGGTCAACCTCGTGATACAGGGGCATTGCCGGGCTAGGAGACCTGTACACGGTGCAAGTCGGTTGGAATCTGCTACAATAAGCGATTGCTCGATCACTGTTCGAGTGAATTTCAATGGACGAAATGCCACGCGTTGTGGTCGTTCGGCCACGGCAATCGTGTCCCAATCCACCACCTTGCCCTTTCGAGACACCGGGATTTAGATCTCCGACATACCCCACCATGTCACAGCTTCGCTATGAATTGATGCCTCTTGAATCGGGTGTCTTTGCGGAGTTATATCTGCCCAAGAAGGCTCATTATCAGGGATTGCTGTACGAGACCCTGACGAACGGGTTTGATGTCGAGAATGTCCGCAAGCACTTGCGAGGCAAGCGGAAGCAGATTCAGGCTTATCTCGGCGGCGCCGCGCAATACTGGGAAATCACCGGGAAAAACAGCCCCACGCCCGAGCAGTTTCTCAACGAGAACTTCATCAAGCGGTTTCCCGATTTGCTGCACGGCTTCACGATGTATGAGGTCGACGGAGTGTTCCGTTCGCCGCATACCGGGCAAGTTGTGGAAGAGCGGACGCAGATTATTCGGTTGATGTTCATCACCGATCTCGACCAGATGTTCTCGACGCTGGCATTTGTGCAGGATGCGAATCGTGCCGATGCGACCCTGCTGGCTCGAACTTACTTGCGATCGCCACACTGGGACCGCGAGCGGTTTCTGGAAGACCACAAGTTGCTGCCATCGGCCAGCGTCTTTAATCATGAGCAAGCCTCTGCCATTGTCCATTTGACAGCAGATTGGGCGCGGTCGATTGCCGTGTTTCTGTTTGGGTACGTGGTCCACGACATCTGCGAAGGGCTGCGGAAACTCAATCAGAATGACCAGATCGCACCCGAAGAGGAAATCTGGGCGACCTTGTTCTGGAATCTGGTCATCAACCGGATTCG
>CAZQUW010000017.1:0-12054 GCA_964596215.1 uncultured Planctomicrobium sp.
TACGGCTTGGGCGTGTTGATCTTCAGATGCAGATCGCGCAGCTGCCGGTCGTCGACAGTGGACGGGGCTCCCGTCAACATATCGGCGGCCTTTTGCGTTTTCGGGAATGCGATGACGTCACGGATGTTGTCGTTGCCCAGAAGCAACATCACCCAGCGGTCGAGACCCAGGGCCACACCAGCGTGCGGGGGGGCTCCGTAACGCAGGGCGTCCAGCAGAAAGCCAAATCGTTCTTCAGCCTCTTCGGTCTTGATCCCCAGAAGATCGAAGACCTTTTGCTGGACGTTGGGATCATGGATTCGCACGCTGCCGCTGGCCGCTTCGTAACCGTTGATGACCATGTCGTACGACTGGGCCCGGATTTGGCCGGGGTCGGTATCGAAGAAAGGCACGTCTTCAGGAACCGGATCGCAAAACGGGTGATGTTCCGCGTCCCAACGCTTGTCTTCTTCATTCCAGTTAAACAGCGGGAAGTCGAGCAACCACGAGAAGTGCATCGTCCTGGGATCGTATAGCTGCATCTCTTTGCCGACTCGGTTGCGCAACGCAGACAGGGCGGCGGAGGTCACCTTGTACTTGTCGGCCACGCAGAAAATGATGTCGCCGGCCTTCGCACTGAACTCGGCGATAATGGCTTGCTGATCTTCAGCGGCAAAGAACTTGGCAATAGGGGAATCGAGGCCCGTTTCCGTCACTCGGAAGAAGGCCAGACCCTGGGCACCGTAAGTCTTCACAAATTCTGTCAACTCATCGATCAGCTTGCGGCTGTACTTCGCGGCTCCACCCGGAACGCAAATGCCGCGGACCCGGCCGCCGCTCTGGATCGTGTTCTGGAAGACACTGAAGCCGCAACGCTCGGCGATCTTTCCGAGGCAGTGGAGTTCGCATCCGAACCGCAAGTCGGGCTTGTCCGAGCCGTACTTTTCGGCGGCTTCGCGGTAGCTCATGCGCGGCAGGGGAATCGGGTGGTCGACACCGCGAACAGCCTTCATCACATACGCCACCAGGCCATCGATCATCGTCAGGATGTCTTCCATCGTGACGAACGCCATTTCGACGTCGATCTGGGTAAATTCCGGCTGCCGGTCGGCGCGAAGATCTTCATCGCGGAAGCAGCGGGCGACTTGCATGTAGCGGTCGAAACCCGCCACCATCAACATCTGCTTGTAGATCTGCGGCGACTGCGGCAGGGCGTAGAAACAGCCTTCGTGCACACGGCTGGGAACGAGATAATCGCGGGCCCCTTCCGGGGTGCTGCGGCCCAGCATCGGGGTTTCGATATCGAGGAACCCGTTCTGGTCAAAGTAGTCGCGCACGGCCTTGGTCAGCTTGTGGCGGAAGATGATCGCTTCCTGTAACTGCGGGCGACGCAAGTCCAGAAACCGATGCTTCAGACGCACTTCCTCATTGGCGATCTCGGTCGACCCGGGCAGGAACGGCGGGGTCTTCGACTTATTCAGGATTTTCAGTTCGGCGACAACCAGTTCGATCTGGCCGGTCAACAGCTTCGGATTCACCAGCTTTTCGCCACGCGGGACGACCTTGCCAGTGACTTGAATAACATCTTCGTTGCGCAACGAACGAGCCACGGTGAGCATTTCGGACCCATTGTCGGGGTCGAACACGACCTGGGTCAGCCCGTAACGGTCACGCAGATCAATGAACACCAGGCCGCCATGGTCTCGAGCCGAATTCACCCAACCGCAAAGTGTCACCACCTGAGCCTGATGTTCCAGCCGTAATTCGCCGCACGTATGAGTCCGCAACAAGGTGACGTTCCTTTGAATGAAAACGCTGACAGAGCATGAGGTTGCGGTGATAGTGCGGCGATTCTGGCTGACGGTGCGACAGCCCGGGGATCCGCACGGATGACCTGCAACCTGCTGAGCCTCAGAGAATAGAGACTCAGAAGATGCGACACAAGTTCGCCTTTACGACCGGGGCCGGAAATGGGCGCATGTCGCGGCATTCGTATCAATTCCGACGACAACTGGGCACGGGCATCGGCCCGGTTGCCGGTGCGGTCAGGCGAACGGTGCTATTTATCGGCGTAGTTCTTCGCCTCGAAATTGACCAACTTTCCTTCGCGGAACCCGAGATAGTAAACCTCCCCCTGGCGGTCGGGGCCGAAGCGATAGAACTCGTCATCGACCCGGAAACCGTCCCCTTCCTTTTTGAATTCTCGCGTGTTTGGCTCACGAGTGCCGACTTCGCCCAGTCGCAGGCTGACTTCGTCCGGTGTCAGTCCATTGTGGATCTGACTGGCCATCAACCAGCGGATGGCAGCCCGGTCGCGACGGGTTTGCCATTGAGTGCGATAGGATTGCACTTCGCGCTCGCGACTCGTGTTGCTGTTCCGGGCAAACCAATCTGCGGTACTGCCGGGGGCTTTCAGCGTCTCGCACGAGGCCAGCAGCAGACAGCTAAGAATAAGTGTGAACTGGAATCCGTAAGTGAAACGCGTTGGCGTCGCATCCATGTGACACCTGTGTCATGAATTAAGGCCGTGAAGATGGGTGGGGAATCTTCCCAACTTCCCGAAAGGTGGTCTAGACCAGTTTTCGCATGGGAATTCCCTCGGCCAGGATCTCGGCGTACGCAAACAGAGCGGGGGTGCCGCCAGTGTGAATAAAGACGACAGTGGCGTCGCGATCGATGCGGCCGGAACGAATGTCATGCATCAGCGCCGCGAGCGCCTTGCCGGTGTAAGTCGGATCCAGCAGGATGCCCTCCGTCCGCGCCATCAAGGTCATGGCCTCCAAGGCACCTTCGGAAACCTTTCCATAGCCCGGCGGAATGTAATCGAACGTGATGTCGATATCGGACGATTCCAGACGCGTGTCGATGTCGATCAGTTTGGCCGCCTGGTTGGCGATGTGCGCCAGGTCGGCACGTGTATCGAACGGCCATTCAATCGGGGCAATATTGCGGATGTCGCCAGTGAATCCCAGGGCCTGCTTTCCCAATTCCAGTCCGGCCCCGGTCGATCCCGCTGACGACACATAAACCGCCGCAGGACTGATGCCCTGTGTGGCGGATTGCTCCAGAACTTCAATCAGGCACAGTACGTAACTGACCGCCGCAAGAGGTTTTACGACGCTGTTTTCCCACATGTAGGGGTGTCTGCCGGCTTGTCGATACTTCGCGGCCTGTTCGGCAATCCGGCGATCCAGATCGGGACCGATCAGCTCTTCCACGATGTCGACATGGGCCCCGACCAGCTGGTCCAGCAAGAGATTTCCCTGCACCACATCGGGGCCGCGAGCCGGCCCGCCGCGCCCCAGGACCAGGTGGCAGTCGAGTCCCGCCTTCGCACAGGCGGCAGCGGTCTGACGGCAATTATTGCTTTGGACCCCGGCACCCCACACCAGGATATCGGCCCCCTTGTGAAGAGCATCGCCGATCAGAAACTCATTGTGGCGGGCCTTGTTGCCGCCGCAGGCCAGGCCGGTGCAGTCGTCCCGCTTGATGAAAATCCGGGGCCCGCCCAACGCCTTTGAAAACCGGGGAACAAACTCCAGCGGCGTCGGCAGGTGAGCCAGCGGATAACGCGGCAGTCGGGCGATATGCTCACGGAGTTCAGCCTGGGCGTAGCTCATGGATTGGATTCCACGGGATGGTTGTTGGATTCACGGCAATTCGCGGACGGAATCGTTAATTTAACAGCTTTCGGACGGTTCTCTGGATGTCTGCTGCTACTGTAATGGACCGTAATTGATGTGGAAACTCGCTAAACCCAAACCCGATCAAATCCAGAGTTTCTTGTGCGAGCAAAGCCAGTTGCCATTGTCGTTCACTTCAGGAATGGCCGGGAAGTTCCAGGTCGATCACGAACGCGTCTTGTTGGGGCAAGGTGCAGCCGTGTACCAGGCAGCCTGCGAGGCCCTGCGCCAGTGGCGAATGTTTCCACCCGGCTGGACTGAAGTCTCGCCCCCGGGAGTCCCCCTTGCTGTTCAACAGCCCGTGGCCGTCCTCGCTAAAGCCTTTGGATTGTGGTGGCTGAATGCCTGCCGGATCATTTCCGTCATCAACGAGACCGGTCCGGACAGGCGTTTTGGTTTCATCTACGCGACTCTCCCTGGGCATGCGGAAATGGGTGAAGAGTTATTCCTGGTTGAATGGGACTCTGATGATTGCGTGTGGTACCAGATTCGAGCAGTCTCGCGGCCGCGGTATTGGTTGATCTGGTTGGCATATCCCTTAGCGCGGTGGCTGCAACATCGGTTTCGGTGTGATTCGATGCGTGCGATGCAATCCGCTGTTCGCGACTTCCCCCAAGATTTGTGAAGATCTGCTCTCGGTAGATTGCTCCTTCCTTCAGGCCTTCCTTTATAGTGCCTTTAGCCGCGGCGAATGGCATCCATCGGCATCATGCGCGAGGCCCAGATCGCGGGATACAGGCCTCCCAGGATGCCGAGGGCCGTGCTGAAGCAGACGGCGAAAATCAGCAGTTGCGGGCTCGCGTGCAGGTTGATGCGATCGGGCCAGTTTGCATTGACGACGAGCGTGGCCACCCAGCCCAGGCATGCGCCGAGGACCCCGCCTGACAGCCCAAGCAACGCGCTTTCGAATGTGATCAACAACAGCACATTGCGGTTGGTCCAGCCATTGGCCTTTAAGATTCCGAACTCGATAAAGCGTTCCGTGACGCTCATCAGCATCGTGTTAATGATGCTCAGCACGGCAATGGTAATTCCGATACTGGTCAGCACGAGCAGGAAGATGTCCAGGTCGGCACTGAAGCGTTGAAACTCCTGGGCCCAGTCTTCCGAGCCGCGGACTTCGACCCCCGACTCGGGTTGTCGCGAACTGTCTGTTTTTTTGTGTTTCCGCTCGGTTTGCGACGCGGGCTGGCCGGGGTTCGCGGGGGGCGTGGCTGAAGTCGCAGCCGGCGCGCCGTCCGACTTGGGTTTTGCTGGCGGCAGCATATTCGACAGCAGGCGGACGATGCCCGTCAGAATATCTCCGGACGAAGCCTGATCGAGTGCCGCGAGGACCGCCAGGGGCGAACCGGCCGTCGGAGCATTCCGGCCGCGGAACTGGGCTTCGATGCGGGTGCTGAGTTCTTCGCGGTCGACGTTGGCGTCGGGCTCGATGTAGAACGCCGACACGAAGGGGCCTTCCATGCGAGCCAGCGGGCGGACCTGGCCAATATCCAGAATAATGGCGACATCCAGCAACAACGAACCGCAGTGATAGATGCCGACGATTTCCAGGTCCTGGCCGTCGACGTAGATAATGTCTCCGACTTCCTTGTGGAATTCTTCGGCGATCGTCTTGCTGATCACGGTCCGATAAGTACCGATATCGCCCCGATCCAGAAACCGCCCCTTGATAATATGCTCGCGATAAACGGCGAAGTTCATTTCCAGGCGGCTGGGGATGTCGGTCCCGAACAGAAACCTGGGCGGGCTGAAAACGGGCTGGCCTTCGATGATGTGCGCTCGGGACCAGATTTCAGGGTTCACCTTGTGGACGCCCTTGATCCGGGCAATTTCATCCCCCCAGCTGCTCGGCAGGCGTGAGAAGAGAGGAATAGGGGCGCCGGGTTGCAGCACCGCCAGGCCGGGAATGGCCTTGAAGGTCTTGTGGACCATCTGGTCGATTCCCTGGGCGACCGAGAAGAGTCCGACCATGCCCACGATCGCGACCGTCAGTCCCAGCAGGGACAATAACGAACGCATTGGACGGGTCCACAAATTTCGTAAGGCGAAACGCCACATGGAGAGATCTCAGTTAGATTCGAAGTGCTGCCGCGGGCGCCTGGCCACCCCATACTATAACGGGCCGGGCAAGTCCCCCGTACCGTGCGTGTCGTCGATCGCTCCGCGACCGATATCCTGTTGCCGTGTCGAGCCTGGATTTATGGCTGACTTCAGCTGTTGTGTTTCCCCCAGTACTGCATGTGCGCGGTGCTGAGCGATCAATGACTATCTTCGTCCATATTGCAGGCTGAGGGGAACCTCGAGCCCGTGTTGTTCCAGAAATGTGGCTTGCGACAAGATTTTCTCCGGTGGGCCATCGGCCTGGATCCGACCGTGATTGAGGACGATGACTCGCGTGCACAGATCGAGAATCAATTCCAGATCATGGCTGGCGATCAACTGCGCTGCCGGACACTCCTGAAGAATGCTGATAAACCGGCGGCGGGCCCGCAGATCGAGATTGCTGGTCGGCTCATCCAGCACCAGCAATGACGGCTGGCAGGCCAGGACCCCCGCGAGGCAGACGCGCTTACGTTCGCCGAAACTCAGGTGCATTGTCCCCCGTTGCTGGATGCCTTCCAGGCCCACGGCGGTCAGGCATTCAGCCACGCGGCGTTCGACCTCGGCCCTGGGCAGGCCCAGGTTGAGCGGTCCGAATGCCACATCTTCGCGGACGGTCGGGCAGAATAATTGATCGTCCGGATCTTGAAAGAGAAACCCGACCTGCCGCCGGATCTCTCGCAGATTGGATTTCGACATGGGCAAGCCGGCAACCGTGATCGATGTCCCTGCCCCGGCTGGTGGACGATCGGGATGACTCTCCGGCAGCAGTCCGTTCAGGTGCAGTTGCAGCGTCGTTTTTCCGGCTCCATTGGGCCCGACCAGGCCGATTACCTCGCCCGGTTGAATGGAAAAGCTCACATCACACAGCGCGACTGTCCCGTTCGGATAGCGGTAGTTGAGGCGTTCAATTTGAATGATCGGGGCGGTATTGGGCATGGGACAACGCTGGGGTCTGGAACTGTCTGATCGATCGAAGTCTTCATCTGGCTGTTCGGCCGCGTGTATTCAGTGACGCGTTTTAAGGGGGCCGCGTGTCAAGCTGCGTCTGCACCTCGACTTCGCCTGCAGGGTTGATCTCGACGGTGACGGCACCCTGGCGGCCGGTGGTGAGGATGTCGGCACCAGCTCCATAATTCTGTTGCAGCTTAGCGGCCGACATATCGCTGCCGCCACTCACTATGATCCAGCGCGGGGCCACCCAGCGGGCCAGATCGGGTGGGTTGGCCTTCAAACTGCCATGGTGCGGAGCCAGTAAGATGTCGTGGGGTTGCGGCGGCAGCTGTAACAACGCCTGCTGGCCGGCCTTTTCAAGGTCCCCGGTCAGTAAGAGACCACGCCCGGCGTAGCGTACGCTGAGCACGATGCTGTTGGCATTGTCGTCGGTACTGAGCTTTCGAGCTGGCGGCAACAGGATGCTGACCTCTACATCGTCGCCACAACGCAGGCGGTCCTCCTCCCAGATCAGTCGCACTGGAACCCCCGTAGTCTGCGTCGCTTCGCACAGCAGGCGGACGCTCGGCTGGTGAAAATCGAGGAACGCGGGGCTGACATATACGGCTCCGATCGAGAAATTCTCCAGTAAGCCGGGGACGGCGTTGAAATGGTCGACGTCCGCGTGCGAGATGATCAGGGCATCGACACGCGTCAGTCCCCGCGCGATCAGCGTGCTTTCAATAATTTGCCGTGCTCGATTACCGTCCTCCAGCGATCCGGCGTCATACAGGATCGTCTGGCGATTCGGCAGCTCGATCAAAATCGCGGCGCCGTGGCCCACTGCCAGAAATGTGCAGCGCAAACCGGGATTGGAGGCGGGCGGTAACCCCCAGGCCAATCCGGCGATGCACCAGCTGAGAATGAGTTTCCAGCCCCAGTTCTGAATGCGTGGTGGCACAAGACCGCTGCCAATGGTGAGCAGCAGCAGATAGAACCCGGCCAGCCACCAGTCCGGGGGGCCGCTGAGCTTGAAGTGGCCCCACGGGATGTCGGCAGCCGAACGAATGATCCAGGCAAATCCCGACAGGCCCACATCAAAAATCGGTCCTGTGATCTTTCCCAGCCACGGACAGGCAATCACACAGGTCAGATAGACGTATCCCAGCCATAACGTGGCGGTCATCCAGCACGACAGCAATACGTTCAGGACGAAGCCAATGGGCGACACCAGATGAAATCGGGCCAGTACCAGTGGCAGCGTGAAGACCCAGACGGCCGTGGTGGTCAGCAGCGCGGCGTGGACGAAGCCCCCGGTACGAAAGAGGAGTCGCAGCCACCACGGGCGGCTGATTTCGTCCAGGACGTCGGCATGTTCGCGCGGCGTTATCAGCCTGACCGACCAGAGCCAGTTCAACGCGATGATCGCCAGAAATGAGAGCTGTGCGCCGACCTGAAACAGGTCGTGTGGATTACGGACCAGGATGATCAGGCCGGCCACCGCCAGGTGATTCAGCGGGGCGGACGGACGCCCTGAGGCCAGCGACAGCAACATGATCCAGGCCAGTACGGCTGCTCGAACCACTGGCGGGTCGGCCTCGGTAATGGCCACGTATCCGGCAACGCACAACGCGATAAACAGCAAGTGCAGGTGTCGCGGGAAGCGAAACATCTGGCCCACAGGCCAGAGGAAGGCCACCAGGATGCCCACGTTGATTCCCGAGA
Source organism: uncultured Planctomicrobium sp. (assembly GCA_964596215.1). GTDB lineage: Bacteria > Planctomycetota > Planctomycetia > Planctomycetales > Planctomycetaceae > JAKFVC01. Next base: position 8,424 of record CAZQUW010000017.1, read on the forward strand.
TGGCCAGAAAATGAACCATCCCACTTTGCAGGAATGCCTCTTTCAATTCCTGGGTGATATCAGTTCGCGGCCCCAGTAACAGGGCAATCGCCAGGGGCGCGTTCTGTGATTGCAGGCCCCTGCGCAGACGCTGCGCGACCGCTGTTTGCCAGCTTGCCACGTCCGGCAGCCAGCTGTCTGGCGGCGGGGCACGGACTTGCACGCACTCGGGATACTCACAGCGGACAAGCGTCCGAATGCCCCGTTCACGCAGGTAAAGTTTGAAATCAAAACTGTCCGGATTACGTGGCGGCCCCGGCCGCGACATCAAACCGCAGAGTTCGATTTCACTGCCCTGCTCCAGGGTCGGCAACAAACCTTGTACCTCGAGCCGAACGCGTCCCGAGACAGGGGTCAGGGTGGCGCGACGATCATCCCCGACCAGGGCGAGTACTTGAAGTTCTGCCAGCGTCCGGTCGCGTTTCGGCATGGCCGTCGGGAATTGCGTCACTTCCGCGGGAATGAGCAGCGGAGGGGAGTCAACGATGGCGCGCAGCCGGACCGGACGCTGTCGCTCCGTGGCGAACGCGGACAGCTCGTTCGGTAACACCAGCGACCATCGGGCGTGATGCCACGCGGCGCCCGTCAGTCCGCACGCCAGCAATAATGGAATTGCGGCCCAGCGCTGCAGTCGCGTCAGCGAGCAGCCACCCCAGGCCAGCAGGCAGCTGAGGGCACTCGCGATCCAGTATTCCCAACGCAACTGCGAGGCATACCAGTCGGCAATGATTCCGACCGAAACCGCAATCAGTACGACCAGGGCCGGGACATGCCGACCGGCGGTGGGTGCGCGAAGCGTCGGTAATTCGGAGCGAGATGTAGTCACATGCGGTCTCGAATACGAAACTCAACTGCCAGTTGCTGATTAGCTCCTGAGACTCCATGCCACGAGCGAAATGAACTGTGCCCCCCGCCGGGGAAATCCGTAACTCTGCCCAATTACTCGCTCAGTGCCCGGTTAATCCGAATCATGTTCCAGACGGAGATCATTCCGTAGACGGGCAAGCCCAGCGCCATCAGGGCCAAACCGACTCCCGATGAGAATGGTTCGGCAAAATAGGCCATCCACAGGAACCAGCCCATGCCTGCCAGGTACAGGCCTGGCACGATGGGGTAGCCCCAGGTGTGATAGGGGCGGGTCCATTCCGGGTGTCGGATGCGCAGCACGTAAACACCCAGAACGCACAGGGCATAGAAGATATTCGCCGAGTACACCACGAAGTTCGTCAACAGACCGAAGAGATCCTCGTTCTTGAGGCTTTCAACGTGGAGCAGCAGGTAGGTTCCCACCATCACCAGGCTGCACGACATAATTGCCTGGGTCAGCAGCGAGACGGCTGGCGTCCGGAACTTGGGATGAACATGGGCCAGGGGGCGCCAGAAAATCCGATCGCGCGCCATGGCGAAGGCGACTCGGGGACCCATCATCAGGTTACAGTTCAAGGCGCCGAAGACACTGCACAAAGTGACGGCGGTAATTCCGTTCGCACCCCACAAAGCCCACGTTTCGCCGAACGGACGCAACGTCCTTTGAATGGTCAGCTGGGCAGTCTGTCCCGGGGCTCCCGCAATCTGCGACATCGACAACACGCCGTGATACGCCACGTTGACCGAAACATACAGCAGCATCAACAGCAGTGTGCCCCCGATCAATGCCAGGGGGATGTTGCGTTGCGGGTCGCGTACTTCTTCGGCAACCGGGGCAATGTCGTGCCAGCCGTTGTAGGCCCACATCACCGACAGCAGGATGGCCGCGAACTGCTCCGACATGATCTTCTTCTGCGGAACGACCGTCGTCAGATAGTTCGACCATTGCACAATGTGCGAATCCAGACCGAGGAACAGAAACGGCAGCAGGGCGATCAACGCCAGGAAACCGACTTTGATAATCGTGGTGAGGCTCTGCACGTGCCCGCCCCACACGACCCCGACGATGTTGATGGCGGTCAGCAGCGAAATGGTCAGGCAGGCCACGACCGCCAGGATCCACGGATGAGTGGCCAGGTGTGATGGCAGGAATAACCCGCAACTGAGACTCGCAAAGAACACGGCCAGCGCCCCGTTGGTCGCCGTCCGTCCGAAAACATACTCGTTGAAGCCAAATAGAAAGCCAACCGGCCGCCCGTAGGCTTCGCGCAGAAACACGTACATCCCGCCGGCCCGCGGCAACATGGCGGCCAGTTCCGCGAAGCACAAGGCGCCAAACAGGCAGATGATGCCCCCCAGGACCCAGCCGGTGATGATCAGCGGGAAGGAACCGCAATCGGCCGCGATGCGACTGGGTTTGGCAAAAATTCCTGCGCCGATGACATTCCCCACAACAATGGCAATGGCGACCCCGGGACCGAGGGCTCGCAGCAATTGATGCTCGACGGGGGACTGGGAATCAGCGACACCATCAGCAGGCAGGGCTGGAGAACTCACGTAGGGGGATACTCCGGCAAAGGATCAATTTACGGCCGCCGCCCGGCTCTTCAAAGTCAGGCCGGCATCAGATTCACTGCTTGCGAGCTCGTCGAGTTACGCTGCGGTGGGAGCGTCGCTTTCCCCCCGCGTGCAAACTCGTTCGTCTCCAGCAGATCATGGACTAGAACGCCGGAGCCACGGCGCCACCACCAGTGCCCGGTGCGGCTGCACCGGCTGACATTCCCCCAGCGGGAATCTGCAGTGTTTCCAGGCAGAGCGGAATCCGCTCGCCGAGCCGTTCGCTGGAACTGGTTGTATCGGGATAGACCAGCAGCAACATCGCCTGGATGTCCTTCTGGCTGGTGATAAAGATTCGGAAAGACATCTTCGTCTCTTCGAACAGGCGATCGGGCAGGAAAACCACTGAGTCGTACGTCACCTTGGGAACCAGTTTAAATTCAGGAGGAAAAGTCTCGCGCCGCCAGTCATCTTCCTTGAACTGGATCCCCAGGTCACCCGCCAGCACATTGACCGCATGCTCCTGGAATTTCAGGGGATCGATACGCCCGGGCTGATCGGGTGGGACGCCGAACAGTGAGGTATTACTGAGTAAATAAATGTAGGCCTTCCGCGTGATGGTCGCCTGGGGTTCATCGACCGACACGTCTTTCTGCCATGCGGCAATCATGCCCGGCAGCTTGATTCCCAGGTAGCCCGGCTGTCGGGGATCGTCCAGCGGCTCTTCCGATCCCGGGAGCGGCGCGGGCTTATTGGGATCCCGTGGGGGCGGAACCGGCTTGGGGATGAATTCAAAGCCCAACGGAGTCTTCAATTTGAATCCCGCTTCCGTCCATTCGGAATTGAGATTTCGGTTCAGCAAGTCCATATGCTCGTAGAGTTTGACCGTCACCGCCATGCGGTCGGCATAGGTCTTCTCGAAGCAACCGACCGCGGACAGCAGGAGCGCCAGGCAGCCCAGACGGATCTGCCATGCCCGCCGAATGAACGGACGGTTAACGGGGACTGGACTGCGAGTTTGCGTATCGAACATGACACCGCCTTGCAAAACCATCTTCAGCAAAGAATTTCAAGCCGTTGGATTGTCCACCTCTATGGACACAGCGTCAAGCGGGGACCTCATCTCGTTGTACAGGCCGGGGCTCCGCGGTGAGGGGCCGCGGGGGCA
>CAZQUW010000017.1:12154-28705 GCA_964596215.1 uncultured Planctomicrobium sp.
AAAATCCTCGGACGGGCTGTGTGAGTCAGATGCGTAGCGATTGCTCGAACGACTTATTTCTTGCTGCTGGAAGCGACCGAGACTGCTGCAGTGCGGGGAGCTGCGTTACGGAAGCCGCCCCATTGGGAAACTCGGACGATCGACGGCAGGCTCGAAACGGTTTCGACTTGCGGAGCCGGTCGGTAGCCGGCGGTGTGACGCACGGGCCGGCTGGTTTGGGCCACTTCTTCCACCGCTTCATCGACTTCGCTGGGATCACGCGGCGGAATAACATTCGAGGCTGAAGGGACTGCGGGGGTGGGGGGAGCCGGTGTCATACCGCCGCTTGTCCCTTCCACGGCGGGGGCCACGCGAGGAGCCGTTCCGCCACGGGGAGGAATCGGGGTCGGAGGGGTGGCGACGTCAGGTCGCAACGCGGTCCGACTCGGGTCGGGAATGGGAGCTCCGGCAGTCCCATAGGGGGTACCGTACGGATATCCGTAGGCAGTGCCGTAGGTGGGGTAACCCGGCAGGGCTGCGGTGCCGACTCCCGGAGGGGTATTCAGGGCCATGCCGGTGGTGCCGTCGACGAGCACCGGGCGCATCGTGGTCACCTGGACTTGTTGAGGAATGCGTTCGGCGACGTAGCGGGTGCTTTGCACGGCCACTTTTCGCGAAGTCTGGTAAGCGATGGTGCGGGGGACCTGATAGGTCACCTGTCGCACGCCGGGGATGGCCACCTGCCGGGTGACCGGGATCTGTTCGGTGATGACGTTGGGGACATAAGTCCGTTCGGCCACGACAGCCGGCGTCACAGCCATGCGGGCGGTATACAGAGAGCGGTTGAGTGCTCCGAGCAAGCCCGGGCGACTGTCGTAGGCACAGGGAGCGACTTGCGGCCGGCAGCGGTAGTTCGTCACCCAGCGACCGCAATCGCGGGTCCGGGTTTGCGTTTCGCAGACCGTCTGGTAGCTGACCGTCGGGACGTTGGCCGTACGGGTTTCAATCTCTTGACGGTAGGCCGTCTCCGGCACATCGACGTACCGGGTTTCACAAACCGGGCGTTGCACCACTTGTTCGACGGTGCGCGTTTCCGTAAAGGGCTGCATCACCAGGCGGGGCGGAGGCGGAGCACAGACGATCTGCGGAGGGGGCGCACAGGCAATCGGGGGTGGTGCACAGCACGATGGGCCGCAGATCGAAGCCGGGACGACCGGCATCGCGCACGTGTCACAGCCACCTCGAAATACGCCGCCGAACGGCATCCATTGGGCGGAAGCGGTCTGGGTCATGCCTCCCAGGCTCAATGCCCCCAATATGGCAAGTCTTTTTAGTGTCAAATGTGACATGGAACCATTCCTGTCGAAAGTGGTGAGATGGGAGATTTTGAGGAAGGGTTGCAACGCAGGCCGGAAGAAGGGATGTGCTGGCAGTGTCCCGATTGACTGCTGGGACGAGGACTCGGCTGTCGTCGCGTGCGGAGAGGTGTATCGGAATTTAAAAAATCGGTCAATCCCGCCTGACTTTCTCTCAAGTTCTCAGGTGTCGCTGCCGGAGTCTGAAATGATCACGGGACTTACGGCAAAATCGGGCCGCCTGCGGTACCGCGCTGAGCGGCAAAATCTGCGGCTCCACGGAAAAAAAATGCGATTTTACTTCCAGATTCCGGCAACTCCTGCCGCTGGGTGAGGCAATTCGCCTCCTGGTTGGACACCCGATTCGTCGCGGTCGGTCAGGTCAAAACCGCGCGGGCAAGTCGCACCGCAACGAGCCCCAAGTGCTTTGTCAACTTTGGAGTTTGGGCTTTGGGTGCCACTGGCTCTGCCAGTGCCGAGTGTCATTCGACCCGCAAGAAGCACTGGCAGGGCCAGTGGCACCCTGCCTCCCAGCTTTGACAGAGCACTCGCCGCGGGAAAATCACGTTTTTCAATTGTCAGGTAAAAACTCAATGAAGGCCGCGTAATTTCCTGGAACGCCCCTGTGCGCAGCGCACGAACCGTACGACCGGAATGTCTTGCGGTGATTCTCCAGATACCGCTGAAATCAGTCAGCTTCAGGAAAAAGTTGGCCGGCAAAATGGCGATTCTAGGTAACACAGATCTCAGGCTCCAATTGCGGGCTTCGGGAGATCTGGGAGTGCCATGCAAAATTTATTCAACATGGCTGGCTGCTCACCAGCCCGGACCGACCGCCATCGAGCGGTCATGCAATCAGGGAGTGACCCCAATGTCGGGATGTCCTCTCTGCTGATCACTTTTCCCCGGATGCAGTTTGTTGGAGGAATTATCTTGAACGCCATGAATGACCGAGAACTGGGATTCGACGGAACTCCTCTGCCTCGTTCAACCGAAAACCCCCGCACGAAGTGGGGTTTGTTGGGAGTCGGACTCGCTGTCGGATTCCTGGGTATGAATTTGTTCGTCACCCGGCCGTTGACCACCCGCATTGCCAAGCTGGAGAGCGAACTGGCCACGGTAGAAGACGGCATGCAGGATCTTGTCGGAGTTCGTAATGAAGTCTGGCAGACCAGCAATCTGCTCAACAGCCTGAAGGCGCAGCGGCAGCAAGTCGCCGACGCCAACGCGGCCCTGAAGGAGATGCGTGAGTTCCGCCAGGAATTCATGACCGAATCGGGCCACACCCTGGCCGCCTCGCAATCTCTGGATGGCCTGGTGGCGTTGCAGAACACCGTCTTGGCTCAGCAGAACGACATTGCTCCGGCTTCCGAAATGCTGGACAAAATTGTCACGACGCACGAAAAGCTGATTGCTCAGCAGGAATCGAACCTGTCGGCCCAGGAGTCTCTGCAGCAGCTGGTGGCCGTGAAGGATCTGGCCCAGGCTCAATCGCCAGAACTGCCGCTGGCCCAGGCGACGTTGAAGGATCTGATTGCGTTGAAGGATCAGGCCCGGGCCCAGGCGAGCGAACTGCCCGCCGCACAGACCAGCTTGAAAGAGCTGATCTCGTTGAAGGATCAGGCTTTCACCCAGTTTGATTCGATTGCAGCATCGCAGACCAGCCTGCAGGGTTTGATTGACCTGAAGGCCCGCGTCATCGACTACACGTCGGACGTCGCCCAGGCTGGCCGGGCGATTGGCGAACTGCTGGCTCTGAAGGATCAAGTGGTTGGCCAGGGCGAGATGACGACGCAAGCTCGTGCTCGGACTGACGAACTGCTGGCCTTGCGGGACCAGTTGCTGGTGCCGGTCGAGTCACTGGAGGGTGCCGCCACCAACCTGACCAGCCTGATTGCGATGAAGGACAAGGTTCTCGGCCAGACCGAAGGGATTGCCGAAGCCATTCAGACTCTCGAGATTCTCGCCGACTTCAGCGATGAATTTGAGACTCGGATTACCGCCCTGGGCGAACTGCGTCAGAGCCTGATGGAAATTGTTCTGTTGGAAACGACCATTGCTCGGGTCACGCGAGCTCTCGAACCGATGACGCAGCTGGGCAACATTCGCCGTCTGAATGACAGCGACTTGCGTGATGCGGCTCGGACGATTCTCGAGCAACGGCAGACCCGGATCACCCAGAAGCCGGAGCAACCTGCCGTACAGACGGAGACCGCTCCTGGTCCCGTGCCGGTGCCGGTTGACCTGCCAGAATAGTTGAGTTTGAGATTACGAATGACATCACAGCACGACTGAACGTGCTGCGAACATAAATCAGGCCGGGCGAGATGCCAACATCTCGCCCGGCCTGAACTCATTTTGTGTCTGTCCGCATCGACCGCGGGATTTTCAGCTGGTCTGATTTCTTTCAACTTGGAAAAGTTGTTGGTCCGGTGCCGTGCAAAATACTTTCCCGCGCCGAGTGCGGGCCAGGTGACGTGAGGCAGGTCAGGCTGTCAACGTTTAATCTCGGGCTGGGGTGCCACTGGCTGTGCCAGTGCCGGGTTGTCTATCCGCTGTCCCGCAGAGTACTGGCAGAGCCAGTGGCACCCCAACTCTTGTCGTTGCCCGCTCAACAGGATCAAACGGCAGTCCGCACCAGGTTTTCCGGCGGGCACACCTGGCCCAGCCGCTATTGCCGGCGGATTGCGCCTATTGATCGGTCAGCGTGCGGTGTTTCCCGCCTGTTGGATTCTGCCGAACCAATTGCCCGATCTGCGGGCACCGTCCTGATTAACGAAGTGGCAGGCGCGCGGCGATGTGCGTATACGCTCGTTATTCGCGCACCTTGATGTCTTGAACAACGATCAGCACTAATGAAAAACGCGAATGCCAACTTCGAGGTGTTGGGCATTCGCGTGTAGATCGTTTGTCTTGTGGTGTGGCGGGCGTCAAACGCCATTTAGGCAGCGGTCGGCGTATCACCAGCCCCAGCGAGGCCTACGAGCAATTCGAAGTCGGGGTCGTTCCGCAAGCGATCGAAGTCCTGTTCTTCGGAGATCAGATTCTTCAAATCGCAGTCCATGCGTAAGGCCCGGCCCAACCAGGAGAGGGCTTGTGACTTGTTGCCGGCCAGCGCCCAGTAGCACGCAAGGTTATAGAGAACAATGGGTTCAGTGGGATCAGCGGCGTAGGCCTGTTCCATCGCGGTGATGGCCCGTTCCAGCCGATCGGTTCGCTTGTAGCACCACGCCATCGCGAGCAGCAACGAGAGATGTTCGGGTTGCTCTTCGAGCGCAACATCAAACGCATCTAACGCTGCCTGATGGTCGCCCATCTGTCGCAAGACCATGCCTCGCAGGTAGTTGGAAGCGAACTGCGCCCGCTCGGGGTCGATGATCGCATCCAGACATTCCAAGGCATGCTCCGGCATCTCCAGCATCAGATAGCCTTCGGCCGCATTCAGCAATTTATCGCGTCGGACTCGCAAGTTCTTGACCATGATATCGAACCCCGTGTCATGTTCTGTATGGGTCGACAGTCCCTGTTTCGCCAGCCTCATCAATCCACTTCCCTGACTCGTCCTGGAACATCGGTTCCAAGCTGAGTAAGGGCGTTGCTTATCACGCGTCGCGGTTTGTTACCAACTAATTTCAATTACGTCTACAGCGACATCTAAGCGTGAGTCAATTCGATCGTTCTGCGTGAGTCGTTGGCAGGTTCTTAGCAGCTGTCCTCTTTGAGTGCAATTCATGGACCGCTGGGTTAAAAAAATGCAAATTCGATTGCACCGGGTTATGACGCATCCCGGGGAGTTTTGGTTCGGGCTAAACGTATCAAATATGCCCCACGTGTCGCGATCAGGGCACACATTTCAAATCCATGATCTATCATTCGGACTGCTGCGTGCGGCGAGCAAGCCGAACCGCTTAATTCGTTGTCGTTTTCCGCAAGACCTTGTCGGATGTGACGTCGTTCCGAGCCGCGCGGGTTGCAAGTCAAATCAGTTGGTGCGCCCCATGCCCTGACCAGTGCCGATGATTCGAAAAGCCACCTGTTTCCTGGGGGTTATTGGAAACTGCGTTTCAGTCCGTGCTCCATTAGGAAGCTTACTGCATCGATGCTGTCGCAACAGTCGGGAGCTCGGGAACCAGCGAGAATCTGGTCACGTTTTCTGACAATGTTCTGACCGCAAGGAGCACGCACAATCTGCGGAGAATACTGAATGATGAATGGACTTTGAGTTTTCCAGCCGGTCCTGGCAACACTTCGTACTTTTTGCTCATCCTGGCGGGCAGTCTGGTAGGCGCCAGGCTGCGAGTATTCGGGCTTGGTTCAGGTGGGCGACACGTCGCGGCCTGCAAACCTACAGCCCGGCCCGCAGGCGAATCGCGGCAAACTCATCGGGAGTATTGGCGTTGCGAAAGGAATCCAGATCGGGATCGAGATCGCGCAGAGTTTCGATGGCGATCTGTTTAACCGTAGCCCCGTCCCACAAACGCACGACCCGCAACTGTCCCGTTTCCAGCATCTCCTGCAGACGTGGCTCCAGGGTCAGGCGGTAGACAGCGGCCAGGGGTTGCGGAAATTGCCCGTCGACAGGAATCACGACGTCCGCCGCACCCAGCTGCTCACAAATCAGCCGGACGACCTCGGGCTTCAGCAGCGGGACGTCGCAGGCCGAAACGTAGGCGGCAGTGACCTGTCCTCGTAACGCGGCGAATCCTGCCGCCATGCCGCCGATCGGCCCCTGGGCCTCACGTTCGTCCCGGGCAATCAGCACGTCAGAGGGGAGGTCCGGCAATTCCTGGCCGGGAGCCGCCACGACGACGATGGGTGATAACACCTCGCGGAGTAAACGCACGACACGCTGCAGCAGGACTTCGTTTCCAAACGGCAACCAGGCCTTGGGCTGCCCCATGCGCGAGCTCTGGCCGCCGCATAAGACGATTCCACCGATTCCTGCGAGGCGAGACATAGACACGACTCCGGTCGGCAAACCGGACTTGCCTGTCGAGCGTAGGGGCGATGGACGGCAGTTCCGGGCACCTGCCGGTCCCGCACCGACTTAACGCTGGTAAATGGGCAAATAGCCATTTTCCAGCTGCAGGATCGTGGCGTTGATGGCGGTCACGTACACCGGCCCGACGTGACCCTCTTTCCAGCTTCCCGTCGGAGACTGCTGCCGCATCAGGCCGTCGCTGATCTGCACGTAATACTTGTCCCATTCGGCCCCTCCCACGCGAAACAGGGCCTGGGCATAGTAGTAGTGCGCGTAGTGCCAATGCCCGAACGAGCGGCCATTGTCGCCCGTGGCGCTCAAATTTTGCCGGCAATAGTTCATCAGCTTCTTGACGTACTCCGAGTCGTAGTCGCCGGAATTGAACATGCAGGCGACGGCGGCTGCAGTGATCGGCGGACGGGCGCCGCCCCCCTTGATGCTGTATTGGACGCCACCCTCGGGGGTCGTGCATTTCTTGATGTAGGCGACGGCCCGGTCGATGATTTCTTTCGCGACCGGGATACCGGCATTGCGGCAGGCCCGCAGCCCCTGGACCTGGGTCACGCAGGTGGAACCTTCGTCGAAATCGTTGCCGTCCTTCGCCGAAACATAGCCCCAGCCACCAGCCGTGGTCTGGGCACTCGCACAGAATTCCACCGCCTTCGTCAGTTTGACGCGCAGCTCTTCGCGCCGGGCGGCGTCTTCTTCTTCCCCAAACACTTGCGACAGGAAGAGCATCGAAAAGCCGTGGCCATAGGTGTAGTGATAATCGTTTTCGAAGCCGATGAGACCATTCGGGTGGCTCATTTCCAGCAGATAGCTGACGGCATTGCGAATGTTCTTGGCGTACTTGCCGCGCGTCGTGGTTGAACCTTCGCACAGCAGGGCATTGCCTGCCAGCGCGGTCATCGCCACGCGGTACTGGCTGCCCTGGGCTTCCCAGAACCCCTGCGGTTTCTGCTCGGCGGCCAGCCAGTCGAGAGCGCGGGTCACCGATTGTTTGATTTTGGGATCGTTGTTCTTGGCGGCCACGGGACGCACACTCGCCCACAAGATACCGCACAGACCGAGCAGCAATAAGCTACGTCGCATCACAAAATCTCACAATCGCGCTGAACATGGATATCGAGCACTTGAACCACATTATTGTATCGGGAGATTGCAATACGCGGCAACAGGGATGTGCAGGATGAACGACGAATGGCTGATTCCAAATAAGCGACCGCGAACGTCAGATCCCCAGCGAGAGCGTGGTCGCGGGGGCCCCGCGCCCTCCTTAAGCGTTGTCCCGAATTTTTGTAAGCTGCAGCTAGACATTAGTCCGCCCAGACTCCTGCGTCATTGACCAACTTCGCTTCCTGACCCCACAATATCGCTCAGGGCAACAGTATCACCCCCGATTTGGGTTTTCTCAGAAGAGCACCGATTATGATGCGGACGTGGGTCGCGGCGGCTGCCGTATTGAGTTGTTTCGTGATCCCGGCGGCTCGCGCCGATGAGTTCAAGTTGAACGGGCATACGTTTACGCTGCCCCCCGGATTTGTCATTGAAGTCGTCGCCGGCCCGCCGCTGGTCGATCGGCCCATTACCGCGGCCCTGGATGAAGCGGGGCATCTCTATATTGCCGACTCGTCTGGATCGAATGACAAAGTCGACAAGCAACTCGCCGAGAAACCCCATCGGATCGTTCGCCTGAGCGATACCAACGGGGACGGCCGCTACGACGCCAGCACGGTGTTTGCAGACAAGATGATGTTCCCGGAAGGGACGATGTGGCTGGATGGTTCCGTGTATGTGGCGGCCCCGCCCAGCATCTGGAAGCTGACTGATACCAATGGCGATGGCGTTGCCGACGAGCGTCTCGAGTGGTTCCAGGGTAAGACCTTGACCGGTTGTGCTAATGATCTGCACGGTCCGTACGCCGGCCCCGATGGCTGGATCTATTGGTGCAAGGGCGCGTTTGCCGAACAGACTTACGAGCGACCTGGAAAAAAGCCCTTCGTGACGAAGGCGTCGCATATCTTCCGTTGCCGTCCCGATGGCTCCGGAATTGAACAGGTCATGACCGGCGGCATGGATAATCCCGTCGACGTTGCGTTTACCCCCGGCGGCGAACGCATCTTCACCTCGACCTTTCTGCAAACTCCGGGCGGTGGAAAACGGGACGGCTTGATGCATGCGGTGTACGGCGGCGTTTACGGCAAAGTTAACGCGGTACTGGACGGCCACCCGAGAACAGGCGACCTGATGCCCGTCATGAGTCACCTCGGTCCTGCGGCACCCTGCGGCCTGACGAGCTACGCATCGCCGGCCTTCGGCCCCGAGTATCGCCACAATCTGTTCGCCTGCTGCTTCAACCAGCATCGCATCACGCGGCATGTTCTGAATGCCGATCAGTCGATGTATCAGTCCCAGGATTCGGACTTTGTGGTGTCTGATAACGTCGATTTCCACCCCACCGACATCCTGGAAGATGCCGACGGCAGCCTGTTGATCATGGATACCGGGGGCTGGTACAAGCTGTGCTGCCCGACGTCGCACCTCGCCAAGCCCGACGTATTGGGGGCCGTCTATCGCGTGCGCCGCAAGGCCGCGCCGACTGTGGTGGATCCCCGTGGCGCAAAGATCGAATTTGCGAAGCTGGGCGTCACGGAATTGGGCAAACTTCTGGCAGATGAACGGCCTCTTGTGCAGGAGCGCGCGACCAAGGAGCTGGCTCGTCGCGGGGGCGATTCGATCGCCACGCTGGCTGGTATCATTCAGCAGGATCAGTCCTCGCTGGCCCGGCGCAATGCGGTGTGGTCACTGACCCGAATTGATCAAGGGGCCGCCCGTGCCGCGATTCGCGTGGCTCTGGCGGATCGTGATTTCGAAGTCCGGCAGGCGGCCTTGAATTCGATCAGTCTGTGGGCCGATGCCGGTGCCCTGCCCCAATTACTGGTGGTGCTGCAGTCAGGCGCCTTGATGAATCAGCGTGTCGCGGCGGAAGCCCTGGGACGCATTGGTGATCCCCAGCAAGTGGCAAAATTGCTGACGGCAGCAGCGCAGCCCAGCGATCGGGGACGCGACCACGCCATCACCTATGCCCTGCTCGAACTGCAGAATACTGCCGCAACCATTGTCGGATTGCAGGACGCCAACCCCGCCGTTCAGAAGATGACGTTGCTGGCCGTGGATCAACTGCCCGACGCCCGGTTGGAACCGCAACGCGTGGCCAGGCTGCTGGCGTCACCCGACGCCGGACTGAAAGAGGCGGCGGCCTGGGTCATCGGACGTCATCCGGAATGGAGTGACGCCCTGGTTGGATTCCTCCAGACGCGTTTGTCAGACGAAAGCCTCAGCCCTGCCGATCGGCAGGAGCTGGAACGTCAGCTGTCCCAATTCGCGAAAACGGACTCGGTGCAGAAACTGCTGGCAGACGTCGTCGCCGTTCCAAATTCTTCCAAGCTGGCTCGCCTGAGTGCCCTGCAGGCGATGAGGGCGTCCGGTCTGAAGGAACTGCCCGCGCTCTGGTCGCTGGCCCTGGTAGGGACCTTGGCCGACTCTGATCAATCCATCCTGCAGCGTGGCCTGGCCGTGCTCCGTGCCTTTCCACCCGGGAAGGCTGTCGAGCTGGCACCTGAAGTGACTTCGCGATTGCAGGCAATTTCGCGAAATCCCCAGCTCGCGCCGGAGATTCGACTGGAGGCACTCGCTGTCCTGGCCACCGCACCTCGAGTCTGGGATGCTGATCAGTTTGCCTTGCTGAAAGCCAATCTCGATCAGGACAAGTCGGTCACGATTCGATCGCTGGCGGCGGAAGTCATCTCGAAATCGAAGCTGACACCCCCGCAACTGCTGGAGTTGGCCGACCTGTTCAAGATCGTCGGGCCGCTGGAAGTCGACCGGTTACTGGCGGCGTACGAACAAGGTGGTGACGAAGCCGTTGGTCAGAAGCTGGTGGCCTCGTTGAAAGATGCCGCGGCGTTGAAGTCGATCCGCCAGGACGCCCTGAAGCTGCGGCTGGCCAAGTTCAGCCCGCAAGTCCAGCAGTCCGCGCAGCCGTTGTTTGACATTCTGAATTCCGAAGCCGGCAAGCAGAAAGAGCGGCTCGAAGAACTGCTGGCCGGACTGAAGGGTGGCGACATTCGGCGTGGTCAGGCCGTGTTTTACAGCCAGAAGGCCGCCTGCGTGGCGTGCCATGCGATTGGATATCTCGGCGGCAACACGGGTCCCGATCTGACCCGCATCGGCGGCATTCGCACCGAACGGGATCTCCTGGAGTCGATCGTCTTCCCGAGCCTCAGTTTCGTGCGGAGCTACGAACCGGTGACCATCGTGACGACGGAAGGCAAGGTCCACAACGGCCTGGTGCGGCTGGAAACGACCGACGAAATCACCCTCGCCACCGGCCCGAAAGAAGAGGTCCGCATTCCCCGAGCCGACGTCGAAGAACTGCGTCCCAGCACCCTCTCGATTATGCCCGCGGGCCTGGATCAACAGCTCACCCGGCAGCAACTGGCTGATCTGATTGCCTTCCTGAAGAATGCGAAATGAGGGGTGCCGGATCGACTCCCAGCAGCACATTCCCGACGAGTACGAACATCCTCAGTGAGACTGCCAGCAACATTAACATCGCGGCAAAATACAGCACCGGTGCTAATTTCAGCACCGGGATAAAGGCGACCTGCAGATAGCACAGGAAGCCCAGGAAGCTGCGATGTCGGAGAAAGTACGTGTAAATCGCCTTGTTCAGGAAACCGAAGGCACTGGCACCCACTGCGACGCCGGTCACCCCGAAATCGAGGTGATAGGGAATCCACGGCAGATAGCCGGGCGTATAACCCACCTCGGCCGCACCGGGAAAGAAATGCTCGTTGACGACGACCGACCCATAGACGAAAGGCTTGTCCGGCCACACACGACGCGGGACATATTCCCACAGTGAACTTAACAGGGTGCCGCCGAAGTTCGGGCCGAAGTTCTCTGACCGTCCCACGTACCGCGCCGCATTGTCGAAGTAATCGTAATACTGCAGGGTCTCTTTCAGACTGTCAAAATTTCCCTGCAGCCACGGTGAGATCAACACCGTCGGCACCCCCAGCCCTGCCGCCACCGCGACCTCGCCCCAGGTAAAGGTTCGCACGTAGAAATTGAAATAGATGCCGCCAGCCATGATGACCCCCACCATCGCGGCTTTCGATCCAAAATAGGAGATCGCCCACAGGCAGACCGCCGTGCCGATCAGCAGCACACAGCGGTCGCGCACCCGGGCGTAATACAACCATCCCAGGTAGGCAAGGAACAGACACGTCTGGGACAGAACATACCAATGTCCGCTGCCCGCCCGGCCGCCGAGATAGGCCATCCGCGGGTTGATCAGCCACAGGTAGCCGACCGGGCTTTCTCGTAACAGCAGGTAGAACAGAATGCCTGCCAGTACGATCAGGCCGCCGAAATAGAGCAGACAGAGCAACTGCGGCGTGCGGCGGGCCCATTCGCCAGTTCGCCGCCGGACCTGTTCCCATGGTCCCAGCAGCAACTCACAGGCTGGCAGCAGGGGGTTGAGTGGCGTCAGAAACGGCCAGGTCAACCCAAACAGATAGAGCGATGTGATCAGGCTGGCCTCGATCCACCACTCAGGGGCGAGTTGTTTTGAATGGGCGATGTCTTGCGCCAGTGGTGCCAGGCCGGCCATCACGAACAGCTGCAAGCTGGGGTACAGCAAGGGATTGAAGAGACTGCGGTAGCGGTACGTCACGGCCCCCGCGCACACCGCGGTCAGCAGGCAATAGCCCCACAGGCAGAGTTTCAGCAGCGGCAGATCCGACATGCGACAGCCAAGTCCCGGTTGGGTAGGTAGCAGAACTCGCCAGAGTTCTGGGTATGCGAGAGTCATCCTGACGACCTGACCCGAAGCCTGGCGACTTCGGCTACGCCCGCCCGTAGTATATAATGGTGTCACGAAGTTCTGGAACCGCGGTTCATTTCAGCCAGCATTGATACTTAGAGGTTTGCCCGCCATGTCCACCGTGTTGCCCATCGCCGGAATGCCGGTCGTATCCGACGAAGATCCGCTCGATTTGATCGAGGAGATCGAACGGCTGAAAGTCCGCGAAGACGCGACGATTCTCGCCCATTTCTATGTGGACGGAGACATTCAGGACATTGCAGACTTCACCGGCGACAGCCTCAAGCTGGCACGCGATGCCACCAAAGTCACGACGAAGACGATTGTCTTCTGTGGTGTCCACTTCATGGCGGAATCGGCGAAGATCCTCAGCCCGGACAAGCGGGTGCTGTTGCCTGATCTGCTGGCGGGCTGCTCGTTGGCGGATAGCTGTCCGGCTGACAAGCTGGCTGCTTACCAGAAAGAGTTACGGGCACAAGGGCATGATTTTGTCACGGTGGCCTACATCAACACGACCGCGGCGACGAAAAGTTTGTGCGACTGGATTGTGACCAGCGGCAATGCGCGAGAAATCATCGATCGGATTCCGCTGGACAAGGAAATCCTGTTCGTTCCCGATCAGCACCTGGGGCGCTACTTGTCGGAAGTGACCGGTCGCAAAATGATCCTGTGGCCCGGCTCCTGCATGGTCCATGAAATCTTTTCCGTCCAGGACCTGCTGCGGGCCAAGAAGAACAATCCCGGCAGCATCGTGATGGCGCACCCCGAATGTCCCAAGAATATTCTGGATGTCAGCGACTTCGTCGGCGGCACCGAGAAAATGCGGCGCAAGGTTTCTGAAACCAAAGAGCCGACCGTGTTCCTGGTGGCCACGGAATCGAACATGATTCATCCGTTGAAGGTCCTGGCCCCGCAGCACACGTACCTCCCGGTTCCCGGGATTTCGGCCTCCGACGGAACGACCTGTGCCTGCAACCGCTGCCCCCACATGGCGCGGAATACGCTGGCCGCCGTGCGAAACTGTCTGCGAGACGGCCGGCCGGAAATCACCTGGAAGCCGTATTTCGCTGATGCCCAGGCGGTTTTGCAACGCAGCCTCCTGTAGGTCAGGCTGTGCCTGACGATGACCCGGGCCGACCTGTAGTGAGATGTTTTCTCACAGCGGGTGCATGATTGACGGTCATCAAGTGCGCTTGGTTAGCAACAGCGTCAGGCACAGCCTGACCTACTACACCACTGCCTGCTTACCGCTGCCGCAATTGTTCGTTGACGCCTCGTTGCCGCACTGCGCTCGGATTGCTAACATCGGGGAAATTAGCCTTCCTTCTTCTCCCCCAGTGGTGTCGTCATGCCGGCTGCGGCTGCTGTTCCTGCTTCCTCTGTGAAATGGACTCGTAAGCATCTATTGGGTTTGGAAGAACTTTCAGCGGACGAAATCACGCTGATCCTGGATCAGGCGGCAGAATTCAAACGGCTTGCCGCACAAGGCGAGACCAAGCTCAAGGCACTCGCCGGTACGGTCGTCGCGAATCTCTTTTTCGAGAACTCGACCCGCACCAAGACCAGCTTCAGCCTGGCGGCCAAGCGACTCAGTGCCGACACGATCGATTTCAGCGCCAGCGGCAGCAGTCTGTCGAAGGGCGAAACATTTATCGACACGGCCCGCAACATCGAAGCGATGGGGGCGAACCAGGTCGTCGTTCGCCACAGTACGCCGGGTGCTCCGCTGCTGCTGTCTCAGCACGTGAATGCCAGCATCCTGAACGCCGGAGACGGGACTCACGAGCACCCCACGCAGGGGTTGCTGGATGTGTTTTCGATCCGCGAACGGGTTGGTCATGTCAAAGGTCTGACGGTGGCCCTGGTGGGAGACATCCTGCACAGCCGCGTCGCCCGCTCGAATATCTGGGGACTGACCAAGCTGGGCGCCCATGTGATTGTGTGCGGTCCGGCCACCCTGATTCCGCCGCACATCGAACGCCTGGGGGTGGAAGTTGCCCATAACTTTGACAGCATCCTGCCCCGGTGCGATTGCGTAAACCTCCTGCGGATTCAGTTTGAACGGCAACGGAGCGGACTGTTCCCCTCGATTACCGAGTATTCGCACTTGTTCGGCATGAACGGCGACCGGCTGCAGAAATCCAAGCCTGACATCGTGATCCTCGCACCCGGCCCGATCAATCGCGGCGTCGAGATTACCCCCGAGATTGCCGACGGTCGCAATTCGGTCATCCTGGATCAGGTGACGAATGGGTTGTTCATCCGCATGGCGTGTTTGTATTTGTTGCATCAGCAACAGCATCCCGCAGCGGTTTAGAAGTTGTAACCAGTTAATTTCGAGAGGTGAGCCGGGCGGCACAGGCCCCCGGATTCCTTCTTGGATACCGACGCTTGCAGCGTCGGCCACGGAACCTTTGTTGTCACGGTACGAAACTGATTCATGGCCACTCTTCTTATCCGCGGCGGACGCATTATTGATCCCAGTCAAGACGTGGATCGCGTGGGCGATCTGTTACTGGAAGGGAAGCGAATCGTCGGCCTGGACGCCCCCTGCCCTAATCCGGATGAAGTCATCGACGCCCGCGGCCT
Organism: uncultured Planctomicrobium sp.; assembly: GCA_964596215.1. Classification (GTDB taxonomy): domain Bacteria; phylum Planctomycetota; class Planctomycetia; order Planctomycetales; family Planctomycetaceae; genus JAKFVC01. The sequence goes on from CAZQUW010000017.1 coordinate 26,949, forward strand.
GATTGTCTCACCGGGCCTGATTGATCTGCACGTCAGCCTGCGCGAACCGGGCAACGAAGAGGATGAGACCATCGCGTCCGGGACCGCGGCCGCGCTGGCGGGTGGATTCACCAGTGTCGCCTGCATGTCGGATACCCAGCCCGTCGTGGATAATCGTTCCCAAGCGGAATTTATCATGATCCAGGGTGAGCGTGCGGGGAAAGCGCACGTTTATCCTCTGGGGGCCGTGACCAAGAACAATGCCGGCCAGGAACTCGCCGAGATGGGGCAACTGGTCCAGGCGGGTGTGCTGGCCTTCAGCGATGGCCGTTCGCCCGTGGCCAATGCCGAAATCATGCGCCGCGCCCTGCAGTACGCCAGCATGTGGGATCGCCCGATTTTCAACCGGCCGCAAGTTCCGGAACTGGTACAGAACGGCGTGATGCACGACGGGTTCGTCTCGACGCGACTAGGCCTGCGCGGCATGCCGGCAGCCGCGGAAGACATCATGGTCGGCCGCGATATTGCCCTGTGCGAACTGACCGGCGGCCGGGTGCATCTGATGTGTATCTCCACGGAGGGAGCCATCGATCTGATTCGGCGAGCCCGCGCCCGCGGCCTGCGGATCTCGACGGAAGTCACACCCCACCAGTTCTTGCTCACAGATGACGTCATGGGGACCTTTGATTCGCATTACAAGGTCGATCCGCCATTGCGGACGGCACGGCACGTTGAGGCCTGTATCAAGGGGTTGCAGGACGGCACCATCGAGGTAATCTGTTCGGACCATCAACCCCATTCCCCGGAGAAAAAGCAACGCGAACTCGACCTGGTACCGTTCGGCATTGCCGGCCTGGAGACCCTGCTGCCGCTCTGCATTACGGGTCTGATCGAACCGGGCCACCTGAGCTGGTCGCAGTTTCTCTCGAAGCTCACGATCGGACCGGCGCGGGTGCTCAATCTTCACAAGGGAACATTGAGCCCCGGCGCGGACGCCGATGTGACGTTGATCAATCCGGACATCTCCTGGACGATCGACCCGGCCCAGTTCCGCTCCAAGAGCCGCAACACCCCCTTCGGCGGCCGCCAGGTCCGCGGCCGAGCCCAGACGGTGATCGTCAACGGCCAGATTCGCTACCGCACGTAATGTGATCGTCGTTGATCACTCTCCAATTAACGACGTTCTACAGCACCCGTGCGACCACCAGTGTGCGATCGTCGGAGGCTGGCTGGCCGGCGGTGTGCAATTCCAGGTCTCGCAGGACCGCCGCTACGACATCGGCGGGCTCATCGGTGCAACTTCCCAGCAGGACGTCCAACCGTTCTGTGCCGAACAGCTGTCCCTCCGAGTTCGCCGCTTCGACAATGCCGTCAGTGTAGAAAATCAACTGGTCGCCGGAGTGCAGTGGCTGGACCGAGTCGGCGAACTTCACCCCCGGAGCCACACCCAGCGGGAGCCGTTGAGCTCGATCCAACTGCGTCACCGAGTGGCAGCCGCAGCCCCGGACGCGCGGTGGATTATGTCCGGCCGATGAATAGGCCAGCTCGCGCGTACGAGGATCGAAGATCCCGTAAAAAGCCGTGACAAAAGTGCCGTTGTCCCCCACGTAATGAGTGACCAGTTTCTCATTGAGATACGCCAGCATCTGGCTGGGCGGATTCGGCGGGCCGGGATAGTTATGGGCAATGCTGTGCATGACGGCCATCATCACGGCGGCGGGCGTCCCGTGGCCGCTGACGTCGGCGATCAGGATCCCCCAGCGACCGTCCGGCAAGGG
>CAZQUW010000017.1:28805-35059 GCA_964596215.1 uncultured Planctomicrobium sp.
ATCGTCATATTGAGGGCCACCCCTTCATCCAGCAGGGGAATCGCCTGGAGGGAATGCTGTCCTGCCAGGTACCTGGCCGCGGGGTCGCCGGGTGCCAGGTCGAGTTCCTCGATGATGCGGGGCTGATCGCCATAGATCAGCTCGGCCAGGATGCCACCCTGCAAGAGCGGCAGCTTCTCCGGTTGCTGCCAGGGGTTGATTTCTTCGCGCCATTCGCTGTAACGCGTGATCCGGAACCAGGGCCATTCCAGGCCGCGGCGGCTCAGCGACAGGCGGCGTTCCACTTCGGGATTCAGGGCCCGTATCCGGGCGGCATACTGGCGCACCATGGCTTCCGGGTCGCGCGTGGAGCTCATCTCGCGCATCATGTCCATGATCGATTCGAGACGTTGTTCCCAGGGAACCGCGGTCAAGGCTGGTTGCGGGTGGATCAGGGTCATAGTGTGCTCATTCGTACGTGGCAGCCATCAAACATTGCCTGACTCTCCCGAGTCGAGCGAACTCACTACGAAGAGTCGGTCAACTCGGGCCTCAGTCATTGCGTCTGGCTCGGGAGAGCCAGGCGACAGGGGAAATCTACGTGGCGGCCCGCACCTGGATTTCGTTACCTTCGACCCGGACTTCAAACACTTGCTGACAGATCTTGCCCTTGGGATTGTTGACCCAGGTACCGTTGCAGACATTGAATCGCCAGTCATGCCAGGGGCAGTTGACCGACCCGTTTTCGACATATCCCGAAGCCAGCGAAGCCCCCATGTGGGGGCAGATATCGTCGATGGCGGTGTATTGACCGTCGACGAAAAACACGGCCACCATGTGGTCGTTGACCCGAAAGGCGCGGCCTTCACCGGCCGGGATCTCACCCACCCTGGCGACAGTTTGAAATTCGGACATGCTGCTGGTCAACTCCTCGGGATGCGATTCACGGTTTGGCGATTATCACGAATTATGAGCGAATTTGACCGCTGGTCAATGACGGATTGGAAGGTCGCCGGAGCGCAGGGACGTTGATTGGCTCTTTCGGCAGCTCGAAATCAAGGACGCAGTCTGGTGCTGCCTGCGACTGCGATGCATGGCGTTTCCAGGCGTTCGATGTCGCACGGTCCGTGCTGCCAGGCGAACGAGGTGTGCTCATTGCGACAGGGGTTAATTGTCCGTCATGCTGGTTTCGACATTCGTCATTTTCCTCCGCCGGGGCCATCCGTGCAAAATATCCAGAAGTGCCGATTTGTTTGACGTTCCACGCACGCCACTATACGCTGTAGCTTCAATTGTCATTTCGACTTACTCCTGACGCCTCACCCAGGAATCGAGCTATGTCCCGTTCTGCGTTCTACCCGTTGTGTCTGGCTGCGGGGCTGTTGTTGCTGGCTGGATTTGTCGGTTCTGCGCGGTTCACGACCGCTGCGGAAATCGCGGCAGCGAAAAAGCCCGCATTCAATCTGGAAAAACGCGTTCCGTGGACGACTTCGAAGCTGAAAGGTTCGCCGGAACCACTACCGCCGTATACCACTCAGGTGGCATTTCCTAAGCTGAAATTCGACGAACCCCTGTGTCTGGCGCCGGTGACCGGCCAGGACCGGTTCCTGATCAGCGAGCGTCACGGGAAGATTTTTTCATTCGCCAACAAGCCAGACACTGCCCAGAAAGACCTGGTGCTGGATGTGGGCACGGTCGTCTATGGTCTGGCCTGCCATCCGCAGTTTGCCAGGAACGGCTTCATCTATGTCGTCTGCCTGAATGACGCGCCGCCGCCGCATCCTGAGGGAACACAACTCGTCAGATACCACGTGCCCGCCGGTAAAGTCGCTGCGGATCCGGCCAGCCGGCAGTTACTGCTGACGTGGCCGTCGGGGGGCCATAACGGCGGTTGCCTGCGATTCGGTCCTGACGGAAACTTGTACATTGCGACCGGTGATGCGAGCGGCATCGCTGATGAATTGCAGACGGGACAAGATCTGACCGATCTGCCCGGCTCTATCTTGCGCATCGACGTCGATCATCCTGCTGCCGGCAAAAATTACGGGATTCCCAAGGATAACCCCTTTGTCGGCAAGCCCGATTGCCGGCCCGAGATTTACGCTTATGGTCTGCGGCAGGTCTGGAAGTTCGGGTTTGATCCGCAGGGGACACTGTGGGCAGGCGAGATCGGCCAGGACTTGTGGGAGGCGATCCACATCATCGTGCGGGGGGGCAATTACGGCTGGAGTGTTCAGGAATCAGCCCATCCGTTTCGACCGGAGCGCAAGCTGGGACCCTCCCCCATCCTGCCCCCGATCGTGGAACATCATCACATTGACTTCCGGTCGATCACCGGCGGGTTTGTCTATGGCGGTTCGCGCCTGCCTGAGCTCCGTGACATGTACATCTATGGAGACTATGACACGGGCAAGATCTGGGGCCTGCGTTACGACAAGGCGACTCAGAAGGTGACCGAGCAACGGGAACTGGCCGACGGTCTGTTGCGCATCGTGGAATGGGGTCAGGACTCCCATGGCGAGATGTTCCTGGTCGACCATATCGGGGGCCAGCTCCATCATCTGGTGAAGTCACCCGAGACCAGGGTCGCGAGTGATTTTCCAAGAAAGCTCAGTGAAACAGGCCTGTTTACGTCGACGAAAGATTTGATTCCCGCCCCGGGACTCATCCCCTATTCGGTCAATTCGCAGCTGTGGTCGGATGGTGCGAAGAAAGATCGCTGGCTGGCGATTCCTGGAGATGCCCAGATTGGATATGAGACGATCACTTACCCCGGTGCCGTCCCCGGACCGCGACCCGGCTTCGGTTTTCCAGATGGCACCGTCGCTGTGAAGCAGTTCTCGATCGAACTTGAACCGGGGAATCCGGCCAGCCTGAAACGGCTGGAAACCCGCGTCTTGATTTTCGAGCAGATTCCCGGCACGCAGGAAATGGGCGACCAGGTCTGGCAAGGCTACACGTATGTCTGGAACGACGAGCAAACCGATGCGATCCTGGCTGATAAGAATGGACAGGATACGAAGTTGCTGATTAAGGATGCCCAGGCACCCGGTGGTCAGCGCGAGCAAGTCTGGCATTTTCCCAGCCGGACGCAGTGTGGCATGTGTCACACGATGCCCGCCAAGTTCGTGCTGGGTCTGAATACGATTCAACTCAACAAGGACCATGACTACGGACATGGCCAGGTGGCCAACCAACTGGCTGCCTGGAGCAAGCTGGGGCTGTTTACCGAGCCACTGAAGACGCCGCCCAAGGAATTACCCAAGCTGGTCGATTACCGAGATAAAACGGCGAGCCTGAACGATCGCGCCCGGTCTTACCTGCAGTCAAATTGCACGCACTGCCACATGCGCTGGGGCGGGGGTAATGCCGATTTCCAACTGTTGTACGACCTCGATATCAACAAGACTGGCACGGTCGATGTGAAGCCCGCCCACGGGGCCTTCGGATTGAAGAATCCCGCCCTCGTGTCACCGGGGCATCCCGAACTGTCGTTGATCTCGCACCGTATGACACTGCCCGGCCTGGGCCGCATGCCGCACATTGGTTCGAACGTCATCGATCAGGAAGGTGCAAAACTGATTGCCGAATGGATCGCATCTCTGAAAGCAGCGGGTCAGTAGCTGGGGTCGGCCCGCAGGGCAGCGGCGTTCGTTCCGCTTATACGACAACGTCGAGCGGCGGCGTTTCGATGACGCGCATCGTACGCCATTTGCCGCCATGGAATCGAAGCCCCAGTCCCAGGCCCAGCACGACAACATAGACCGTACAGGCGGTCCAGGCGGCGAGCACGCCCCAGTCGTAGCGTTGCACGCCGATCCAGGTCGGAATGACCATGATCGACCAGCCGCAGAAGAAGGAAAACAGCATCGCAAACCGGGTGTCGCCCGCGCCGCGTAAAGCTGATCCAAACACGATCGCCATGGCGTCAAACAGCGAATAGGCCGCGACGAACCAGAGTAACGTAATCACGACAGGGCGAATCAACTTGAAGTCTTCGGCGTTCGATTCGACCGCGTACGGGGTGAGGATCAGCTCCGGGACCCCGACATAAATGATGCCGAAAGTCAGCATGTAGACGATCGCAATGCCGACACCGACCCAGGTGGTCCGCGCGGCCGCCTCGGGGTGCCCTTCCCCGATCCGCTTGCCGACCAGGATCGAGACGGCCGTGCCTAAGCCGACAACCGGCAGGAAGGCCATCGTGTTCAAGTTGAACGCCAGGGTCGTGGCGGCCAAGACCCGCTCGTCGATCATGCCAATCAGCATGATGAACACCGAGAACCCGCAGACATCCACGAAAAAGTGAAAACCGCTGGGCAGGCCAAATCTCAGCAGGCGAAAGAACAGTTCGCGGTCAAACCGCCAGGCACTCCACAAGCGATACTTCCGCGCGTCGCCGCTGCGCCACAGCAGAAACAGGTAAATAAACAGGATGCTGAATTCCGCGGTGACCGTTGCCCAGGCGGCTCCGGCAATCCCGTAGCTGGGAATGGGGCCCCACCCGAAAATCAGGATGTAGTCCAGGATGATGTTGATCAGGCTGCCCGTCAGGTTCACCACCATCGTAATGCGCGTGAATTGACGCCCGCTGAAGAAGCAGCCCAGGACGCCGGACAGGACCACTGGCAACGACCCCAGGCAGACGATCAGGAAGTACTGCACCTCCAGCTTCAACACCGCTTCATTCGGCGGAAGCAGATAGAACACACCCACCGTCAGCGGTGAGATAATCGTCAGCAGTACGCCGCCAAAGATGGCAAAGTAAGCCCCCTGCCAGATGGCAGACGCCACGCGATCGGGACGTTGGGCCCCTTCGTACTGTGAGACGAATGTATTCACATACTGCGCAGTCCCGATGAAAATGCTCAGCAACGTCCAGTTCCACATCGACGCCGGCAGTACGGCTGCGAGGGCGTCCTGGCTGTGCCAGGTCAGGAACAGCCGGTTCGCGATGTGCATCATCGTGACCGACCCGGCACTGATGGCCAGCGGGATGGCAATCGTCAGCAATTCACGGATCGAGGCCGAGAAGCTGGGGAGTTCTTTTTTTTCGGTCTGCGGTTCGGTGAGTTCGTTGGCAAGCATCGTCGACATAAAGAATCACTTGGGCCGCGGTTTCAGTCAGACACGAGATCATAGGTCAAGAATCGACCAGAATGATAGATCGTCCTGGCTGAATTCACGCAGCATTCATCAGGAGTGGCGCAGGGTTCGTCCGGTGTTCGTGGGGTATCAGACACGTGAGCGAAATAATGGTTCGCGTTCGCTGGGGCCAGTCCGGGAAACGCCTCCCCCGGATTCACCTCCGAGTACTTCGCGCATTCAAATAAGCTCCGAACGCGGTTTGGTACGGTTCGGTGGTGACCAGTTGGCAATAGTCGGCCCCGACGCTCCCCACGTGTTGTTTCAGGGCCTGGCAGAACTCTTCGAACTGGGCGAGATAATGCTGCCGCAACCGGTGCGGATCAGCCAGGACCCGGTGGCCGTTGCGTTCCAGGCTGCGGAATTGCGTCGGCTTGCTGAAGGGGAATTCGCGCTCTTCCGGGGCGATGATATGGAATAAAATCACTTCGTGCTTCTGGTGTCGAAACTGATTCAGCGCGATCCGCAACTGGTCGAGGTTGTCGAAGCAATCGCTCAGGATCACCAGCAGGCTGCGTCGCTTCAGTGTCGGGGTGATCTCGGTAAAGACTTTGCCCAAGCTGGTTTCATGTCCCGGTTTCCGGGACTCCAGGATCTGTATCAGCCGCGCGAAATTCTGCGGTTTCGATGACGGGTCGAGGCGGTCGCGGATCTGGTTGTCAAACGTAATGGCCCCGACGGCATCTCGTTGGTGCAGCAACAAATAACCCAGTGCGGCGGCCAGCTGGCGCGCATAATCGAACTTGCTGATCGTCCGGCCGGCATAGCCCATGCTGCCTGACGCATCGAGCAGCAGGTAGCACCGCAGATTCGTTTCATCTTCGAATTCTTTGATGAAATAGCGGCCTGTCTTGCCATAGGCACGCCAGTCAATGTGACGCACTTCATCGCCGGGGTAGTACTGGCGATGCTCGACGAACTCGATACTGGAGCCCTTGAAGGGGCTCTTGTGCTGCCCCATCTGGTAGCCCTCCACGAGCAATTTCGCGATCACTTCCAACCGGCCAAACTTAGCCAGCGCGGTCGGATCGGCCGGCATCTCGGCAGGAAAGCTCATGCGGAAATCTCGAAGACAGCAAATAAGAAACGAGACCGCTCACGGCGATCCAAACGATCCTACCAGAGAAAGG
>CAZQUW010000017.1:35159-41499 GCA_964596215.1 uncultured Planctomicrobium sp.
TCCTTGGTAACAATCCCTCCATCCGTTATACTTAAAGTCTCAGCCCAGCAGGGATTGCTGTCAGCGGTGTTTTAGAAGTGCGGGTCGCCTCGTAGCACTTTGTCACGCCACGCGGAGTTGTGGACCGTGCCCTCAGGTCAACCTGATGCCATCGTTGATGCCGGTGTGCTCGACCAGTTCCTGGTCTTGCCCGAGAATCGATTTGCCCATTCCGTCCTGCAATCCTGGAACTCGCCGACTGACGCCGAGCTCCCGCCGCCGATTTTTCTGTATGGCCCCTCCGGCACGGGCAAAAGTCATCTCGTGCAGGCCGTGTTGCGCCAGTTCTCGGAGACTCAGCCCGACTGGAAGACCCTCGCACTGACCGCTGCGGAATTTTCTGCGCAGTATGCTGAGGCCGCTGAGACGCGGGGCTTTCGAGCGTTTCGCAAGCAATTCCAGCGACTGGATGTCCTGGCGATTGAAGACTTGCACGCCCTGAGCGGAAAGTTTGAGCCCCAACGGCAGCTCGTCGCGATGCTGGATGACGTGCTGTCTCATGAGTGCCGATTGATCGTCACCTGTCGCACGTCGGCGGCAGAGGTTTCGGGTCTGATCCCAGAACTGGTGAACCGTTGTCATGGGGCGGTCAGCGTTCCGTTGCGCCAGCCGGCCCTGACCAGTCGGGAACGCTTGTTGAATCATTGGGCCAGGCGGTCTGGCCTGCATCTGGCTCCGGAAGTCACCTCGTTTCTGGCCGAGAAATTTGCAGTCTCGCCCCGTGAATTACAGGGCGTGCTGATTCAGCTGAAAGCCATTTCGCAACACAAAAAACTGACCCTCAGCGTCGACCTGGTCCGACGACACCTGTTGGGCCAGCATCCGCACCGTGTGTTTCCAGTCCCCGATATCGCCAAGTCAGTTGCGCGACACTTCCAGGTCACGCTGGCCGATTTGCGAGCGAAATCGCGCCAGCCGCGGCTGGTGCTGCCCCGGCAATGTGCCATCTTTCTGATTCGCGAACTGACCGATTTATCACTCCAGAAGATCGGCGATTACTTCGGCGGCCGGGACCATTCGACCATTCTGCACTCGTGCCACAAATTGGTGTCACTACTCCCGGAACAACCCGATTTGCGCCAGCACCTGGCCAAGATCCGGACCCAGTTGCAGGCCCCACAATAGTTCCTGGTCACCCCAGATACTTCTTCAGCTTTTCGACCGTACCGGGCTGGTTCAATTCATCCTTGCCGAAGCCTGGTACGCCCCCAGCCTCGACGGCTGCTGCCTGGTATTCTGGAAAGTTGGTGACCAGCATCACCGGAATGTGTGACAACTCCGCCACCTCCTTCAATTCACGCAGGATGTCCATGCCGTCGCTATAGTCGATGTCGAGCTTGCGATTGATCAGGACCAGGTCGTAGGTTTGTTCACGCAATGCCTGTAGAGTGTCCTGTAATTCGTGAGTTCTCACGACGTGCGCCTGGAAGGTACGCTCCACCAGGCGACGGATCGCCGAATGATCCGGATTACACTGACCGACATCCAACACACGCTTGGTCATGACTTGCTCGCTGCTATACTGTTTCTAATGTCCAGGACCGTCCGATGCCGCGGCCGACGGGCACACGTCCAACCTTACCATTAATACAAAGCGGTCCCCGCCAGCAAGAGCCTTGACGCAGATCAACGGACAGATTTCGTTCCATGTGGTTTCTCAACTCAATGATGTTGCTGGGTCTGGCGGGCGTGGCCCTGCCCGTGCTGGCTCATTTACTGAGCAAAAAGAAATATGATGTTGTTCGCTGGGGGGCCATGCAGTTCCTGGAACTTGGCCGTAATACCCAGCGGCGCGTCCGTCTCGAAGAAATGTGGCTGATGTTCGTGCGAATGGGGTTGATTGCCATACTGGCCATCGCCCTGGCTCGGCCCTGGATTTCCAGCAGCTGGTTCGCCCGCTACAGTTCGACCGAAACCCGGGATGTCGTGCTGGTGGTCGACGGTTCCTCGAGCATGGGATGGGAAGGCCGGACGACCACGCCCCACGCCGCGGCGCTGCAGTGGGCCCATCGCTTTCTCGAGCAATTGCGGGGTGGCGATACCATGGCCCTGCTGGATGCCCGAGATGTCGTACGCCCCATCGTCACGCCCGGGACTACCGACTTCCGCGCGATCCGCCAGGCTCTGAATGCCCTCCCGCCACCCGCGGGGGGATCGGATCTTGCAGAAGCCACATCCCAGGGACTGCGCATTCTGAACACGGCTGGCAATCTGACACGAGACATCATCATATTGACCGATCTGCAGGCGCGCCCCTGGAGTACCGACGATCCGCAACGCTGGGAATTCCTGGATGAACAACGCCGGCAGCCGGCCATTGTACCTCGCATCTGGGTCGTGGATGTTGGCGCACAGACGGCCGCCGCACGCGAAAACTTCAGCCTGGAACGTCTCAAGTTGTCCCGTGAGTTCACGGCGCCCGAGATGCCGGTCCGGATTCAGACGAAGCTGCGGCACCACGGCGGACAGACGCCCGCATCGCGCAAAGTCTATCTGGAAATTGACGGCCAACGCCTGGCGAACTCGACGATTCAGTCGTCAATGATCCCGCCGGGTGGCGAGTTCAGCGTGGAATTTGATCATGTCTTCACGACCGCTGGCGGGCATCTGGTGAGCGTCGTGCTCGATCCCGATTCGCTGCCCGGTGACAATCGCGCCGAGGCCGTCGTCGAAGTGACTCCGTCGCTGCCGGTCGTTGTCGTCGACGGGGCACCTCATCCCGATCCGACCCGCAGCGAGACCTTCTTCCTGAAGATTGCCCTGGGGGCGGGGGGGACCCGCACGGCGTTGATCAAACCGCATGTGATTGCCCTCGACCAATTGCGGCCAGAGTTATTGCAGGACGCACAATTGCTGGTCCTGGCGAATGTCCCGCAATTGACTCCGCAGCAACTCACTGCCGTGCAGAGTTTTGTCGACGGCGGTGGCGGTTTGTGTATTGCCCTGGGGGACCAGGTCCAACAGGCCTACTACAACGACAAGCTGTTCGCACTGGGGACTGGCGTGCTCCCTGGAACGCTGGAAAAGATCGATCAACCTGCGAAACCCGCAGCGGGATCCGAAGCCACTTCGGTTCAGATCGACAACGCGAGTCTCGAGCTGCCCTGGCTGCAGTCATTTCGCAAAGAGCATCAAGGGGGATTGACCGAGACCCGTTTTGACAAATGGTGGCTGGTGACTCCGGCCCAGGTGACGGAGGGAGATCAGTCCAAGGTCTCCCTGCCTGCGGCGACCGTATCTGCCCGGTTGACCAACGGGGCGCCCCTGCTCATCGAGCGTGACTTCGGCCACGGTCGAGTCCTCTTGATGACGGCTCCGCTCGATTCCGATTGGTCGACATTTCCCGCCAAGCCAGACTATGTTCCGTTCCTGCACGAAGCACTGTTTCATATTGCATCAGGGGGCCGGACTTCGCGGAATGTGTCGGTCGGCGAACCCCTGCTGCTGCCAGTGACCCGCGAGTTTGATCAGGCCGCCCATGTCTTCCGCGGACCGGGAAAATTGACATTGCCAGTGACCTTGGGGGGGGACGAGCTGCGACCGCTCGCGAAGCTGGACGATACCTCGATTCCCGGGGTGTACTCACTGGTCCCCGCGCAGAACGGTCAACCTGTCGCCGCCGCAACTGGTGAGCCCTGCGTGGTGAATTTCGACCGTCGGGAATCCGATCTGACCGCGCTGACGCGCGAACAACGCGACTTCTTGCAGGGGCAAGATCGCCTGAAAATCGTGACCGGCCTGGATGAACTGCGGAGCCAGATGTTCGCCAACAATACGAAGGCCGAGTTCTGGCAGCTGATGTTGCTGCTGATGTTGGGCATGCTGGTCATGGAAGTCTGGCTGACCCGCCGGTTAGTTCAAGGTGGCCACGCGGTACTGGATGATTAAGTACACCGGGAAGCGTTGATCGCTCGGCGATTAACGACTATCTCCGAGCCTGTGACACCACTTCCGCAATCCGCCCTAATGCCTCCTCGATCTCCTGGTCGGTAGTCTCGGGCCCGACGCTGAACCGTACCGCCGAACGATAGATCTCAGGTGAGCAACCCATCGCCACCAGCGATGGCGCGGGCTCGGCCGCACCGCTGGCACAGGTGCTGCCCAGCGAACAGCAGACCTGCTTGAGATCGAGCGCCACCAGGACCGCTTCGCCATCACAGCCCGGAAAGGAAATGTTCAACGTATTGGGCAACCGGGGGGCTCCCGCGCCATTCACCACGACCGGAGCACACAGTCGCTGCAGTTCCGTCTCCAGCTTGTCTCGGAGTCGTGTCATCCTCGCCGTGCGTTCCACTTGTTCGGCTTCCCAGATCTCCAGGGCGCGGGCCATTCCGGCGATCAGGGGGACTGCTTCGGTACCGGGGCGCCGGTCTTGCTCCTGATGGCCCCCAAACATCCACGGGGTCAGTTTGATCCCTTGCCGTACCAGCAACGCACCCACGCCGCGCGGTCCTTGAAACTTGTGAGCCCCCAGGCTGAGAGCCGTGGCACCGATCCGACCGAAATTGACTGGAATCTTCCCCACCGCCTGCACGGCATCGACGTGCAATGGCACTCGCCGCTCGTGGCACAGCGCGGCGAGTTCCGAGAGGTCCTGAATCACACCCGTTTCGTTGTGAGCCAGGATCACGGTCACCAGCCGCACTTCGGGCCAGGGAACCTCGGCGTATGCTTCTGGCTTGAGGAGTCCGCGGGAATCGACCGGCAAGATGTGGTTGCGAAATCCACGTTGCAACAGGACCTTGCAAGATTCTAGGGTCGCGGGATGCTCACCGGCGGTCAGCACAATCACCCCGGGCCGACTGCTAGTCAGACCGAAGATGGCCTGGTTCGATGATTCGGTACCGCCGCTGGTAAAGATGACCTCGGCGGGGTCTGCTCCCAGAATACGGGCCACGGTTTCGCGGGCGTCTTCCAGGATCACCCGGGCTCGACGTCCGGCGACATGTCGACTGCCGGGATTGGCAAACCCTTCACGCATGCAGCGCGCAACGACTTCCACGACCTCCGGATGAACAGGGGTTGTCGCGTTGTTGTCCAGATAAATCGGTGTCAGCGACATCAAGCCAGGATCCCGTCGCGTGGAATGGTCGTCACCCGCCACCGTGATTGTGATTGGCAAACCGTTTGTACTCAGGCTACGCTGTAGTCAGCCAGACCGGGCATTCTTGGGCCATCCGAGTTCTGCAGTTTAGAACGCTCACTTTAAGACTACCGGACAGGAGAGCCAACCGCGACCATGTTGAATATTATAATGGGGCTGATTTTTCTAATCGGCGGCTTGTCAGGCAAGCTGGCCTTGCGCGGATTCAACAGCCCGGAATTACTGGCCGCCATCGGGGCCGTGCTGATTGTCTGGGGGATCGCCCAGGTCCGCCGCAAACGCCGCATCGAGATTGAAACGCGGCCGTCTAACCAGACGGAGTATTCGCCACCCCCTGATGAGACCTGATCCTGCGCCTGTGCTCCCCCAGCGCCCGTTTTCGGGAGCGATCAAGCCGGAGCACCCGCTAAACCACAGCGAGCCAGCCAATTTCTGCCTCACCGCTGGACTGCCCGGCTCTCACCACCGCAACCCCAACAGGCCCGCACGGTGATCCGGCGGGCCTGTTGTGTGCTTAGTTGCAATCTGCCACCAGCGGTCCGGCCAGTTCTTCCAGGTAGAACAACTTGCCCGGCATGCTGGTCATGTAAGTCGACGGAATCCAGCGTGTCGGCGTGTGCCGCAGCGACATCCACAGGCTGAGCCCCTGCCACATCATCCCGCGGCCGAAGGTTCCATCCGCACCGCCGATGCAATAGTCGGCGCTCAGGAAAATCTTGGGGCCGATCGTATTGGCATAGCACGGCACCAGCGTCGTGCGGCTCTTGAAACTTGTAAGCGCTTTTTGCTCAATGCTCAGCGGATGCAGCCGGGCCCCGAAGCGGTGAGTGGCGTCTTTCCACGAGGAATCGGTGTCGTATTCGGCGGCGAAGTGCGGCTCCCAGAAGGCAATGTGGCACACCCGGCCGATGCCGTAGACCACGGCCATCTTGGCCCCCTTGGCCTTCAAATCACCGATCCGGTTGTCGTAGGTGTGCAGGGTCCTGCGGGTCGCGAAACAGCGTTGCTTCACCGGCACCGTCAACGAACCCAGCGGACCGTAGAAGGCTTTCTGCATCGAGTACTGGAACGATCCCGGGTCATTGTGGCTGAGCGTATTCCCTTCGGAGTCGCTCCATTCGTCCATGTTGAAACCGTGGACATGGTCGGCCGACACATTCCAGCACGACAGAAAGTAGACCGCCCAGCGATACATGC
>CAZQUW010000018.1:0-11911 GCA_964596215.1 uncultured Planctomicrobium sp.
CGCGTTTCCCAATGTTCCAGGCCATCCAACCCATTCGGGCACTCGGAGTTCAGGAAAATCTCGAAAATTATCGGCGCCCCCGAACTGGGCAGCAGGGCCCGCCGATCAGTGGGGTATACATCACGAACCGAAGGCTGGTCGCCCTCGGCCCTCCTGGTCTTCGGAGGTGGTCGCCCGCGCATGAAAAAAGGAGCCCTGTGCTGGTGGACACCACATCCACACAAAACACAGGGCCCCTGCCAGCGGAGCGGGATTGATCCAGAGCCGGATCCCCTGAACCGTCGATGTGAGTCAACGGACGGTGGGGCTGGGGCGTGCGTCACGCCTGCGACTCGGGACTTGAAAGACCAAAACTCAGACCACAGCTTCCCCGTGAAGCCCGTGTGTGAATGCACACAGGCCTGCCGGAAGCATTGCGGACTTTGTAGAACAGGAGACTTTACCGGTCGGTTCGTAGTGGCGAATTGTCAGACTTACAATTCGCGTTGGATTGCCAGGCATTTTTCAAATGGCAGTTTCAGACTCTCACAGTCTCGGAAGACTGCGGGAGTGCAAAACCACGTCGCTGGAAACAGACGATTACTCGAGACGGCCCCGATTACGACTCAAATTGGCCGTCAACATTCACCCAAGGGAGTTGAGCCAGTCGGTGACGTCCGTCGCTTGCGGAAGGTTCATCGTGACCAGGCGCTTCTTCCCCGAGTCTGCATCCTGTGGCCGTCGCGCTCAGGATGCAGGGGATCTTTTTAGCACGGTGTGGACCGTTTCAGGTCCGTAGATCAGGGTGCCGACTGCGATTACCAGCCATAGCCGCCGAAGCCGATCGACAGACCGGGTCGAGCGTAGTAACCACCGTAGTAGCCGCCATACGCGGGGTAGCCACCGCCATAGTATCCGCCGCCGTAACCCCCGCCATAACCTCCACCGTAGTATCCGCCGCGGTAGCCTGTGCCATAGACAGGATAGCCGCCACCGTAGTAGCCGCCCCCATATCCACCGCCGTAGCTACCGTAATAGCCACCTCGGTAGCCCCCGCCGTACCCATACCCACCGCCCCATCCGTGGCATCCTGCTTCAGCTGTCGATGCTGATCCGACCACTGCCATTGCTCCGAGTATCGCTGCGATCATCAGAAACTTTTTCATGGCTGGTTCCCTCAAACACGCGCTCTGTGTGATCTCATCGCGACTACCGCACGCAAGTCGTCGTGGTGGTGACGGCCAAACCGCTGGCCTTGCGAGAGAAGTAAAGTAGCAATGATTGTGCCAATAAATCATCCTGAGTTGCAATTGTTGCAAACCAGCCGATTTCAGTCAGTTTTTGCATCAGAACGAGCAGCTCGCGAGGAAACCCTCCGACTGATTTTGAAGCAATGTGAATACACGTGGTATCAAACTGATGGCATTTCCGCGGGAAGTCACATGCCGGGTGTCAGGACGGGGAGGATCCCGTCAGCTGCCGGAGAGAGCGGCCTCTTCGGCGTCCACTGCAGTGACTGCGGCCCGCAGGATTTCGCCGAATTGCTGATCGGGGATTTCCCGCAGTGCGGGCGCGTGTCGCGGATTCGCAAAAATTCGGACGCGTTTGACGAAGTCGTCGAATTGAGTTCGCGCCAGGGCGGCCACAACTGGCGAAACTTCGTCCAGGCGGCGGTAATGTTTTTGCCGGGGATAGTAGATCGGAATATTGAACTCCACCTCCCTGTGGATGGGGGGAGCATCGATCAGGATATCTCCCGAACCGATGAATTCACCGATCTCTGACCCCAGGCGGCGGGCAAATTCTGCCGCGTAGTTGACCAGCAACCCATAGGGTTTTCGGGCGAGCAACCCGTAGCATTCGGCATCCTGGTGCAGGGTGTATTCGACGACGCGTTTATAGATTAAACGCCGGGGACCGAAGACGCCGTTCAGCAGGCCGTCGGCCGGTGTTCCCCCCGCATGATCCATCATCTTTCGAATCATCTCGGCTTCCGTGAGCCGGAACAGGTCGCGCAGGTTCAACGTGCGATGCAGCTCATAAAAGGCTCGGGCAAACATGGCGGTCGACGCTCGGACTGCATGATGCCAGTAGACTTCGCTGAACATGACATAGCGGGCGAAGACCATCAGTTCGGCGGCCGTGCGGCCTTTCGAGGTAATCGCCAATCCGTCCCCCTGCTCGTTCAGAATCAGCGATTGAATCAGCCGCTGCTTGTCGAAATGGCGACCATAGGGGACACCAGCATGCAGGCTGTCACGCTCCAGATAATCCAGCTTGTCGATGTCGATCGGACCCGACAGAATCGACCGGAGCAACTTTTGCTGCGGATCATCGGGGCGTTTCGAGAGAATGTTCAGCACTTCGCGCGGCTTGATGTTCCATTCCGATTCCAGCACCTGTGCCAGTTCGCACCGGGGGGACAGAAACTCGGCCGCCAGATCCTCATGCGGTGCGAGACCTGGCAGGCCCAGGTCTTCGATCGGATGGCAGAATGGCCAATGCCCCAGGTCATGCAACAATGCGGCCACCATCAATAATTCGGCCGACCTGGTATCCACCAGTTCGACAAATCGTGGATCGTGTCCGAGCTGCCAGAGATACTTCAGCGAATTGTTAAACACACCGAGGGCATGTTCGAAACGTGTGTGCCGGGCGCCTGGATAGACACGGGCCACCAGCCCCAGCTGGGTGATGTGTGATAACCGCTGGAATTCGGGTGTCTCGACAATGGCCCGGACCCGCGGCGTGAAGGGGACATTCTGTTCCGGAGGAATCCGTACCAGTCCCTGGCCTGCGGTCAGGCTGACGAGTTCAGGGATTTCCAGGAGCGGATGTGGCATGGTGCAGTTGTGTGCTGGAATTTACGAAGCGGACAGGGGGAGAACGAAGGGATCCGATTGACCGGGCGCGAATGTGTCTGAGCTGAGCACGACTGGCCCATGGGATATGTCACTGCCCCCTGGCGATCGTGGAGGTGACCGCACCTCTCATCTCATTTCTTCTCGTTTCATTTCGTTTATCTCATCTCATCACTTGCAGACTCGACTGGAGCGTGTGGGGCCTCTGGTCATTCGGATTTCGACATTCGAATTTTGACATTGGTCATTGTCCCCTTCACGCTTTCTTCGCTTTCGTTTTCGCGTTCGCCCTGGATTTGGCGGCGCGCGCCTTGGGGGGTGTTGCGGGCATCTCCGGTGCGTGGCTCGCCTTGATCAAATCGATCAATTCGTCCGTCGACAGTTTACCTGCCTGGTCGGAGCCTTCCATGATGCCGGCGACAAGATTTCGCTTTTTCTCGTGCAGGGCAAGGATTTTCTCTTCGATGGTTTCCTGTGCGACCACACGATACACCATGACGGCCTTGTTTTGCCCGATGCGGTGGGCACGGTCGGTGGCCTGGTCTTCGACGGCGGGATTCCACCAGGGATCCATATGAATGACGTAGTCCGCTCCGGTCAGATTGAGTCCAGTTCCACCCGCCTTCAGCGAAATCAGGAAGAAGTCGCCCTTGCCACCCTGGAATGCCTCGACACGTTCGCGACGCTGTTTTTCGGGAGTCTGTCCGTCGAGGTACAGGTAGCTGATGTTTCGCTCGTCGAGCGCTTTGCGAATGATTTCCAGGTGCGATGTGAACTGGCTGAATATCAGGGCGCGGTGCTGGCCTTCACGAATTTCCTCGACGGTCTCCAGCAGAACATCCAGTTTTGCCGAGGAGCCCTTCCATTTGTCATCCACCAGGCCCGGGTGACACGCCAGCTGTCGCAGCCTGGTCAGCATGGCGAGGACCTGGAATCGTGATTCATTCTTCCCCGTGTCGATGCCCGCCAGTTGTGTTAAGGCAAAGAGGCGAGCATCCTCGTACAGCTTGCGTTCCGGCTTCGACAATTCTGCAGTCAGAATCATCTCGGTGCGGGGCGGCAGTTCTTTCAGAACTTCGTCCTTCGTGCGTCGCAGGATAAAGGGTCTCACCGTCCGCGCGAGTGCTTGTGAGCGTTCCGGAATTTTTTGCTTCTCGATGGGATCGGCGAAACGTTCGCGGAAGCGTTCCCAGCTGCCAAACAGGCCCGGTGATGTTGCCCGGAACAAGCTCCACAGGTCTCCCAGTTGGTTTTCCACTGGCGTTCCGGTCAACGTCAGCCGCCATTCGGCGTTCAGCTCGCGGACGACCTGCGCCGATTTGGTGCGGCTATTCTTGATAAATTGCGCCTCATCGAGAACCAGCGTGCCCCAGCGGATTTTGGTGAAGTATTCAGCATCCCGCAGCAGCAGTCCATAGCTGGCGACGACCAGATCCCCTGGTCCAACCGATTCGAGAAATTCGCCCCGTTCGGTGTCGCGATACAAGTGCGGCCGCAACGTGGGAGCGAAACGAGTGGTCTCGTTGACCCAGTTGAAACCGACCGACACCGGGGCCACGACGAGAGTGGGGCCGACTTTCTGACGTTCCACCAGCACCGCCAGTGCCTGCACCGTTTTTCCCAGGCCCATGTCGTCTGCCAGGCAGCCGCCGACTCCCCATGCCGCCAGGCGGCTGAGCCACTGGAAACCGTCAACTTGATAGTCGCGCAGATCGGCTTTCAAGTCGGCCGGCACCTGCGGATGATGATTGCGGGCCAGTTCCAGCTTCTGCAGCGCGTTGCGCCATTCCTGCGCGGCCTTGATCGTAATCTGCTGATCTTTAAACAGATCTTCCAGCAACGGGGCGGCAGTGATGTCGAGATTCATCTTGGACTGGTTGCGATGCAGCAAATCGTCCAGGGCGGCCAGACGGTCGCGGAACTCGGCCGCGATCAAGGCCCATTTGCCTCCCTTTAACTGTACGTAGCGGGAATTGCCGCGCAGCGCGTTGAGTACAGCGATCAAGGGGACTTTGGTCCCGCCGATATCGATGGTTCCCTCGACACCGAACCAGTCGTGGTCGTTGCCGATCTCCAGTTGCAGATTGCCGGGCGTGATTTCACCGACGACTTCCGGCCGCGGAATGCTGGAATTACTCCATTCGATTTTCCAGGGGGCGTCCGATCTGGCCTGCACTTCCGCGAGAAAATCGAGCGTGGCGTCACCGGCGTCGACCATCCAGCGCCACGGTCGATGTGAATAAAATCGATCCAGCTGCAGGGCTTGCTGACACTCTTCCGCATGCGTTTGCTCGGCGTGCAGGTCGCGTTCGACGGCCTCGCGAGCGTCGTCGTTGTAGCGGGCAATCGTGGCCGTACCGACGCCGGGCTCGAAATAGGGACCGTCGGCGACGGGGCGGGCCCAAAGTTCGACGGCCAGCCCGCCGTCGGCGATGCGTGGTACCAGCCGCAGGTGGATTTGAGAATTACCGACGAGTGTCCGCCCCTGAATTTCCTTCGGGTAGACGACCTTGAAGCTCCGTTCGAGTTCCGTCAATCGGCCCAGCATCTCCGGGACCGCGGCGCGCGGAATCGGGATCGGCTGACGCTCGAGTTGATCGACCAGCCGAACTGAGGCTTCGGGGCCTTCCCAGTAGATCAACTCATTCTGCTTCCAGCACATGCCGATGATGCCATGTTCCGGGTCGGCCTCATGGGTATCGCATTCGGACAGCATGCGTTTGCCGATGCGCGGGCGAATGATCCATTGATCCTGGCCCTCGGGAGTCAGGACGAGTTCCATGTCGCCGCGCACAATCTGCAGCGGAGTACTCAGTTCTGCGGCATGAAAGACGAGGGGATGTCCGGTCAGCAACTTCAACAGTTTCCAGACGTCTGGCGAGCTGTTGCCGGGGAAGTAGCCATACGACATGTAGGAACGGTAGTCGCGGACACTGCCGGCCGATTTTTGGACCAGGGCGGCGATCTCGCGGTCGATCGGAGCCAATTCAGCCGGTGACTCGGAGGCCAGACGGCTCCAGACCATCTTCTTCCCTTTGCCCCAGCTTCCGTTCTTCAGGACGTACTGTTCGTAAACATTGATCACCATGTGGCCGCGATCCTCCTCGATTTTATAGACCAGCCGACGTATTGCGGGCGGCGTTTCGGGAGTTTCGGGTTGATTCTGTTCCGGGACGCGCGTCTGGGCCAGGAATTGGTCCAGCGGATTCAGGAGGCTCTTCCAGGCATTCTTGGCGCCGCCCCGCATCGTTCGAGCCAAAGTTGAGTGGTCCTGGAGGAGCTGCTGCAAAATGAGCGAAGTCACGGCCCAGGTATGTTTGCACAGGTCATAACCCAGACTGGTTGAGCAACTGCAGACGATGTCGGTCATCGGCTCGCCGACTTCCGGGTCTTCGTCCCACATGAACGTGACTTGAACCGGCTCACCATTGGTTTTCACGGTGGCGCGAATCTCGTGCTGTTCCAGATCGACGTCCAGATGCGGGTCGACTGACGACACCAACGGTCTGCCGGCCTGGGTTAACGCCAACCCGTGACACTGTAGAAGGTCCTGCACGTCAAAACGGAGAGCTTTGAGGAAGTCCGGTTTTGCCCCAAGGCGGTGCTGCGTGCGATTTGCTGCCATGAAGATCTGCCTCTCCTTAAGCTTTGCGGCGGGCATCCACCCTGAACTGGCAAGCGAATTTTTACGACGTATCTGCTTAAATTACCCGTTCACGAATCTCTGTTCAATTTGCACGGGCACAGTTATGCCGATTTTACCGCTTTCTTTTCAAATCCAGCACACGCAAGGCATTAAAGTGAATGCCAACGAGGTCGATCACGTCGGGAGATGGCCAGGAATGGAGGATATCGCCACTGCCTGCAGTTCGGCTTGGGTGGTTTGCGCTGAGTTCCCTGCAAATTCAGGGCTGATCCGGTTCTGAAACCGGCCGTCAGTTCCGCAGGACCGTTGCCATCGGCTTCTCGGGTACCATGCGGCTGAATTGCCGAGGAGTCATTTCAGGCTGGACAGGTGCAATTTTCGACTTCGGACTAAAGCCACTTCGTCCGAATTTTCTTGACGCCACTTGCTCGCAGTACGATGCTATAGGAGAGTCGAAGCACCCTTTATCGGGTAAAGTCTATTCTACGAGGCCCGCCGGGCAACGGCTTGCCGGATCTCGTACTGCGACGAGGTTGCGTCTGAACCGCATTCGACGCTCAAAATCTTGCATCACAGCCAGTCAGCATCACCAGCGGATCAATGCCAGGAGCACGCTATGCCTTTGGAGAACAGTGAACATCAAACAGGGCGGCAGCCGTCTGGACGAGGTGCCGCCCGCATCGTGCAGTCGACCGGCCGCGTGCCGTGGATCCGACAGGCCGGCGGAGTGGTGACCGCATTGGCCATCATCGGCCTGGCTGGCTGGTGGCCAGTTTCATATGCCGCGGAAGCCCCGGCGAATCTGGAGCAGCAGGTGGCGGCCCATTTGGGTGCCGGTGAATTTGGTGCGGCGTTGGATCTGGCTGCGAAAGCCTCCAATCCTGCACTTAAAGCCGCCATGATTGAGCAAGTGGCGGAAGCCCAGCTGCAGATCGGCGATAATGCCGCCGTCGAAGCCAGTGCCCGCCTGCTGCCGGACGGCCCGGCTCGTGATCGACTGCAACAGGCTGCTCGCGGTAAGAAAACGGCCGGTGGTGCCAACCTCGCCAATCCCCAGCCGTTGATGATGATGATTCAGCAACTCACCGGTGGGCCCCCGGATTCACCGTGGATGGAAGCTGACGGTGAAGGTGGCAATATTTCCTGGGAGCAGAACGGTGTGTGGGTCGACGCCAACGGGGTTCTCGCCCGTCGGTTGACTGCTGATCAACAGGGCCAGCTGGCGACACTCGGTCTGAAATCGCGTGCTGCCGCTTTGAACAAAGACATGGCAGCACCCAGCAGCCTGCGGTTTGTCTCGCTGGCACGCCTGGAGAAGGCGGTCGCCGCCCGGATGGATCAGAACCTGCCGATTCAGGAGACGATGCGGCACATGGCCGGGTTGTCGCACATTCAATATGTCATCGCCGTTCCCGAAGAGAACGACGTGTTACTGGCCGGCCCCGCCGAAGGCTGGAAATACAACGACAAGGGTGTGGCGGTTGGCGTGACCAATGGTCATCCGACGCTCCATCTGGATGATCTCGTGACGGTCATTCGCACCTTCTCCAAGGGGGGCGAGAAGATCTTCGGTTGCTCGATCAATCCTCGTAAAGAGGGATTGAAGGCGGTGAAAGAATACGTCGAAGGCTCACAGAAGGCTGGACCGCTGGCTCCCGGTGGCACCAAGAGTTTCCTCGCTGACATTCAGCAGCGGATGGGACAGCAAGACGTGGAATACTACGGCGTGCCCGCCAATTCTCGGGTCGCTCGAGTTCTGCTGGCGGCCGACTATCGCATGAAGTTGATCGGGATCGGCAAGCTCGAAGGTGGGAAGGATATTCCCAGCATCTTCGAACTGCTGCCCAAGTTTGCCAAGCACGAAGCCATGCCCCTCGACGCGCTGCGGTGGTGGCTGACCATGAAGTACGAATCGATCCTGCACAGTCCTGATCGTCAAGTTTATGAGATCCGTGGTTCGTCAGTGCAAGTCTTGTCGGAAGACCAGTTTGTTCAGGCCGATGGCACCCGGATTCACACTGGCAAGGCCAGCCCGGTAAACCAGTTGTTCGCCAAGAACTTCACCGACAACTATGCCGAACTGGCCAAGCAGGACCTCGTCTTCGCGGAACTGCAGAACATTTTCGATCTGGGAATGGTTGCGGCCCTGTTGCAGACCGAACACCTGGCCCAGCGGGTGAACTGGAACTTCGGTTCATTCGCCGAGAACGGGGCCTACAAGATCAAGACCGTGGCCCCGGCCAAGACGGTGGAATCAGTGATCAATCACCGAGTCTACCGTGGTAACGATATCGTGGTGCAAGTTGCCGGTGGTGTGCGAGCAGACATCCTGTCGGTCGCCCGCCAGGCCGAGTTGCATCGCGAATCCGGCGAACTGAAAGACGTTCCCGCGAAGGCCGCCAAGCCCGGCAAGTTGCCGGCAGGCCGCTGGTGGTGGGACGCCGCGAAGTAGTTCGCAGGCAGTCGCAATTACTGATGAGCAAACGACACCCGGCGTGGAAGCATGCCGGGTGTTTTTGCGTTTGAGAACCCGGGAAGGAATGTCAAATAGTCGCCTGGCCGGATCGGGCTGAGGTCTTCGCAACCCGCTGCTGTTTTGACTTGAGTCTGTCGCATAAGCCTTGTCTCATGCGAATAGACAGAGACTGCCGACTATGGTAGAGTGAATCGCCTGCTGATTTCGCGTGCATGCCTGGAGCGCCCACCATGTTTTCCATCCTTGATCTTCCCCCTCAGCGACGTGAAATTGCGATGTCCCGTCGCGAATGGTTGCGCGTGGGTGGCATTGGTTTTGGCGGTTTGTCGTTACCTTCGTTGCTGGCCGCAGCGTCTAAACCTGCCGCCCCAGCCTCTGAGAATGGCTTGGGATTTGGTAAAGCGAAGTCGGTCATCGTCGTTTTTCTAGGTGGTGGTCCGCCACAGCATGAGACTTGGGATACAAAGCCCGAGGCTCCCGCCGAGATTCGTGGACCATTCGTGCCGATTGCGACGCGCACTCCCGGCTTTTCGGTTGGCGAGTTGATGCCGCAGACCGCGCTGCTGACCGATAAGATTGCGGTCCTGCGAGCCATGGTCACGAATGACAACGCACATTCCTCGAGTGGTTATCAGATGATGACCGGCGTACCGCATATTCCGCCGCATGCGGAGAATGCCGTCTCCAAAGCGCCGAACCTGGCACCCAGCTGGGGAGCGATCGCGAAGTACGTCAAGCAAACTTCCAAGAATACATTCCCGCCCGCTGTGACCGTACCCAATCGTATTGCCAATGTCGGTGATATTCCCTGGCCCGGTCAGATCGGCGGTGTGCTGGGCCCGAAGTACAATCCGTGGGTCCTGACCTGCGATCCTTCTCAACCCAATTTTTCAGTTCCCGATCTGGCCCTGCCGGCTGAAATGTCGACGGTGCAGTTTGAGAAACGGCTGTCGCTGCTGGATCAAATGAATCACCAGATCGACGGCATTCTGCGTTCTCCTGCGATCGACAATTTTGACCGCCAGACACAACAGGCCCTGGATCTGCTTAGTGGGGCCCAGGCCCGCAAAGCCTTTGATCTGGCCCTGGAAACGCCGGAGACCCGCCAACGCTATGGCACCAGCCGCTGGGCCCAAAGCCTGCTGTTATCGCGGCGCCTGGTTGAGGCCGGGGTTTCACTGGTGCATGTGAACTGG
This sequence comes from uncultured Planctomicrobium sp., assembly GCA_964596215.1. Classification (GTDB taxonomy): domain Bacteria; phylum Planctomycetota; class Planctomycetia; order Planctomycetales; family Planctomycetaceae; genus JAKFVC01. The sequence continues at coordinate 10,159 of CAZQUW010000018.1, forward strand.
TGCAAGGTTGACGGGGAACCCAACGGCGGGAGCTGGGATACTCACGAAAAGCACAACGACATGTTGAAGCGGTATCTGATGCCGTGGATGGATCAGGCCTATTCCGCTTTGTTGAACGATCTATCCGAGCGCGGATTGCTGGATGAAACCCTGGTGGTCTGGGTGGGTGAGTTTGGCCATACTCCAAAATTCAATCGCAACGGCGGGCGCGATCACTGGGGTAGCTGCTTCTCGGTCGCTCTGGCTGGAGGTGGGGTGCGCGGCGGTGTGGTCCACGGCAAGTCGGACGCGCATGCGGCATTCCCGGTATCTGGCCGGGTTGAGCCCCGCGATCTGATCGCCACGATGTTCCATTGCCTGGGGTATTCGCCCGATACCGAACTGCACGAAACCGAGGGCCGTCCCCTGCCTCTCAGTCGAGGCCGGGTGATTGAAGAGATTCTATAGGCTGACTCACCAGAGTCGGGTGAAGCAGGCAGCTCCAATGTCGGCAGCGGCGCCTTACGCGAGGGTCAGGGCTTCAACACTGGCGGCAAGGGTTGGCCCGCGGAAATGAACTTCATCGAGATCGAATTCACGCAATGTCGCGTGTTCTTCGCCGTCAAATGTTCGCCGATGAAAACATGGCCCAGATGGCCGCCGCAGTTGTGACAGACGATCTCGGTGCGATAACCGTCGGCGTCGGAGTGACGATCCACAGCTCCGGGAATCTCGTCGTCGAAGCTGGGCCATCCGCAGTGACTGTCGAACTTGTCGTCAGACAGGTACAGCGGTGCCTGGCATTGCCGGCAGATAAATGTGCCGGTGTCTTTCAAGTCGGTGTACTCGCCGACGAACGGCCGCTCGGTCCCCTTGTTTTGAATGACGTAGGCTTCAGCCGGCGTCAGTTTATTCAGACCGGGGGCAGGCTGGTCGGTGCTCATCGTGGCAATTCCTAGAATAAGTATGTGACAATACCGCAGGAGCGGCATCAGTGCCGTGCTGACTCGATGAAGCAGTGAGGACATCCTTGAAGTCACCGTTTACCTTGTCTGAGACCTGAACCGGTCGGGGTCGCAAATGGGAGGCTGATTCGCGGTCCTGAACCAGAAACGCGATTCTCGTCAAGCGTCCGGCCCATAGTCGGACGGTTGCGCATCCGAAGATAGGTTACTGCGAAAGGCGAGTTCACTGCAACCGCTTGCCGGTCGAGTTCATTGCGGCCTGCTATGTTCATTGCGGCCTGTTATGCTGTGCGATTGGCTGACTTCTGAATCAGAGCAGCTGGTTATCCAGCAGCGGATCCCAACCGGCCTTTGACAAAGTCGATCAGGGTTGCCAACCGTTCCAAGTCGTCCGATTCGAAGTCGACTTCGACGATCAACACCTTCACGGCGTGGCGTGCCTTTGCACGAGCGATATCTTCCAGAAGTTCCCGGCCGTAAACAACGGCTTTTCGCCCGGCAGAGGAATCTTGCGCAATAATGACCGCTGCACCCGCCAGCGCTGCTCCAGAATCGCCTTTGTTTTTCAACAATGTCGACAGGGGAATCGGCTTGATATCGGAAAGCTTAGCCATAACTGTTCGCCCGACAAGGACCGTGATGCGGCTCTGAAGAGACCGCATTCCTAATGCTTATCGACGATTTGGCCGCATAACACAAATGACTGGACGAAGTCCCCCTACAATAGGTGTCTCCTGCCAGTAGATTGTTCACATGCTACAGACGACTCGCGTTAAATTTCACCTGAATTTCCCAGCTTTCCAGGATCG